>NZ_JBMDKE010000048.1:0-51808 GCF_057809555.1 Niveispirillum sp. FG156
AGGCGGCAGGGGCAGCAAGGATCATGGAGTGCAGAAAAGCACCAACCCCCGACAGACGCAGACCCAGGCGCCAAACAGCGGACGCATTGGACAGTGTGGCATTGGCATTGTTGACCGCTGTGACACCAACACGCACGCCGTTCTGCCATAGTTCGTAGAAGCCGGCGCGCCGACAAGCGATGATTTGGGTCCATCCCGATACCGTTGCGCCCGACACCGTGTCTGCACTGGCCCACCCATCGTCCGAGACGGACAGAAACACAGCCCCGGCTCCATCCGCGATCAAACGAATGCCAGGGCCGCTATAGGCGCCCGCATATGCCGCTCGTTCGAAGATAGTCGCCGATGCTGATAGTCCAGAAATCCAGACCTTGAGCGACCAATCCCCTGTCCCGAAATCGAAATCCGGGTTGTACGGCTGCCACAGGTAAGCGGTCGAACTGAAGCCTGAAACTGCCGCCAGCCCACAAGGCAGCGCCGTGCGGGACAGGGTGTCGTTGACGATCAGCCCCTTGCCCTTGTAGCTGCGGTCAGGCAGGGCGAGCCGGCAGCTTACGTTGTCGAAATAGAGCGTCTGCCCAGCCGCAGGCGTGCCGCCCGCATAAATCAGGATGCGAGACAACGAGGCGGTCGCCGTGAATTGTAGCATCAGAGGCGCGTTGGCTGTCCCCGAGTGTTCGGCGAAGACATTTGGCTGACCCGCACTAGCGGCAGCCAACACCACACTTATCGTTGAAGTGCCACGGCGGGCGACGCACCGCACAAGATACGTCTGGCCGATCACCGTCGGAATATCTTGGTATGCTCCGGGGCCTACAACCCCGGTGCTGACAACCTCCAATTCGCCCGACACGACTGATATTGTGCTGGCGTTAGCTGTCCACCCCGTCGTACCGCTGCTGAAATCCCCATTGGTCACCAGTTCGGCGGACCCGGTGATATTGCCCGTGGTGGTGTCACACAGCCACGCCCCCCGGATGTCGCCGGGCTGCCAGCCGGTGGCATGGCCGATGCCGACGCTTGCAGCCAGAGATGTGTCGGGGTTAGCGTAATCCACGGCCAGCAGGGCCACCCCCGCAACAGTGCTGCCCACGGCCAGCATGCCACCCGATAACGCCATGGCTCGCACTGAATTAGGCGAAATGGAGATGGCCGGGACCGTAGTGCTGGCGAACACCTTCCGTCTCCAAGCGCTATTAGAGACATCGGCATAAGGTATCGACCCGAACTCGATCGGATTTGCGTCCAGATGCTGGGCGTACAGCACGCCATCGGCAGCGATATGGACGCCGGCATGGCCAGCCGCCCGCGTAATATCGTAAACCGCCCCATTCGGATGGATCACCGATACCCCACCCGCCGTCGCCACAGCCACGGTCGGGATCGGCAGTCCGGCGCTGTCCAACGGGCCGCCGGGGATGACGCGGGCATGGACGTGGTTGCTGTCGGACGAGCCAATAGCTTGGCTGGCGATTGAGTATGCCGATGCGTTCGTTGTACCGCGTTGAGCGATATTCGCGGATCGCCTAAGACGGGCAGCGCTATTGGATAGATCGCAATAGTCATTGGGAAAGCAGACCTCTGTTGCGCCGTTCGACTGCGCAACATAGATGCGGCCATTGAGGGCAAACACCGATCTGATTGTTCCGCCTCCAAGAACTGTCGCCCCCGAATTCAGGACCATCCACATGCGCGGTACGCCGGACACGTCCTGATCATGCAGGTCATAGATCGTGATGGACGCGGCCCGCGCCACGATCCCCGCCACCTTCGGAAACCGCCGCGTCGCCCCACGGGTCGCGGTCCCCAGCGTCTCCCAATACCAGGACCCAAAGGGCCGATCCGCCCACGCCCCGCCGTCGCTATCAATGCGGGTGTCATAGAGATGCACCGCCACCACGTCCGTCGCGGTGGCGAGGCTCTTGGTCAGCGCCGCAAAGGCCAGCCCCGTGGCCGTCCCGGTCCCCGCCGACCCCACCAGCGCCTGCGCCGTCGCCAACGCCGTGCCCGTGGCCGCGCGATCCGCCCCCGTCTGCACCCGATCCGCCGCCGCCGCCCCCGCACTCCCCGCCGCCGCATCCCGCGCAGTCACGGTGCTGGCCAGCGCGGTTTGGGCGTCACCGGCGGCATCGCTCGCCCTCTCCACCTCCACCATCGTGTCGGAGATCATGGGCAGCAACCAGTCGCGGTGGCCACCCCCACGCATATCACGGGCAGCGCTGCCATCGTCGGAATAGGCATGCCCGTTCACGGTCACATTTGTCATCCCATGATCCTCACAAGGTCGAAGGCCGCGCTGTAGCGGCGGTAAGAGGCCGCAACGATGGGCGACAGGCTGCGCATGCGCCCCACCATCGACCCGCGCAGCGCGTTAAGCGGGTCATAGGGGCGCGGCACGAAGTGGATCTGGCCGAATACATCGGCCTGCTTGATCAGCTCCCATGCCCGCTGCCACGCGATGTCGGTTGGCATGTTCGGCACGGTGACCCGGACGCAATCGCGGGCGGCCAGATAGTCGAAGTACTCCGCACCGCCCAGGGCCTGGTCGATCTGCGTCCGGCTTTCCGGCCCGAACTCCGCGCCAAGCGCAAGGCCCGGCATCTCCCAGGCCGCCGACAGGAACAGAGAGGAAAGCCAGAAGGGCTGATCCGTCGTCACCCGCACCCGCCAATATCGCGCCGTGACGGGGGCTGGCAGCACGATCAGACTGTCGCGCATCGGGGGCGGCAAATCGGCATCGACATAGGCACCCGACCACCAGGCCGGGTCCTCCCATTCCAGGACATCGCCGGCGAACGATGTCGGGAACAGGGGTTGATCCGCGCTGTCATAAAGCGGTGCCGACAGGTCCGCATTGTTGGATGCATCCAGGCGCCAGAACCCGCCAAGCGCGCCATTATGGTTGACCAGGCGCGCCATCTTGACGGTGCGCGGGCTTCCAAGATCGATGACAAAACGTGTGGCCGCCGGATCGGCACTGGCGGACAGCGCCTTGTAGGCCAGCTGCGGGCGCCGCAGCATGTCCAAAGGCTGCGCTGTTGTCCACGTTCCGCCCGTGATGGCGGCGGCCTGTGGTGTAAGGTTGGGGAATCCCAACAAGGGGATGGGGGTAGCCATGCGGTTTCCTCACGGTTCCAGGATGGCGATGCGGCCCACGATCTCGCCATTGAGCGTGACCTTCATATATCCAATCAGGGGGCCGGCGCTGGCGGCGAAGCTCATGCGGACAGACGGTCCGCCAAGCGCGATGGACCCGCTTTCCAGCGGTTTGGCACCATGGCCTATGGCGATGGCGCCTGTGACCCCGCTGCCCAGCGAAGTATCATTGCCGATCAGGATGTTGTTGGACTGCGACACCATCCCGCCGCCGGCACCGTTGCCCACCGCGATATTGCCGCCGCCCGTCACCAAATCGAAAAGGGCGCCGACGCCAACCGCCAGATTGCCCGCGCCCGTCGTGACCGCATAAAGCGCACCGGCACCGACGGCGGTGTTGGCCGTGGCGGTGGTGCTGGACACAAGCGTTTGGGCGCCGACAGCAGTGTTGTTATTGCCGCTGACCTGTGATTGCAGGGCGCTGTGACCAACCGCGACATTCTGGTGGGCGGTCGTCGCCACCTTTAGGGCGCCGCGACCAATGGCGAGATTGCGGTCGCCTTCGGCCCCCGCCGTGATGGCCAGGCCCGCATCCGAACCGATGAAGATGTTGTTTTTGAAATCCCCGCCCAGATCATTGAGCCGCATCCACACCAGCAGTTCCGGGCTGGATGCGATGCACATCCACAGGAACGGGCGGGTGCTGTTGGTGACGTCCAGCCACAAGGCCCCCAGACGCACCACATACTGGGCCGGGTCATAGGCGGAGGGTGGCGGGGCCGCGTCGATGAACTGCACCTGCGGCCCCAGCGGTAAAATCGTTGGCATCTCTTATCCCCACAGACCCAGGATGACCGCCCCCCGCCGCCCGTCATGGGCCAGCGACAGCAGCAGCATGTCGCGCGCCCGGCGCAGCCCAAGGTCTGCATCCTGCACATTGATCGTCACCCCCAGCCGAAGCCCCGCCAGAACGGCGGGCGGCAGGCGCGTTGCGATGGACACCCGCCGCTTGCGCCCCTTACGCAGGGTCAGTTGCTGATCGCGCATGGCGATGGCGCCCGCCTCCCCCGTCTGGTCCGTCAGAAGCTCCAAGCGGCGGGCACCCGGATTACGGGCCAAGGTCAGGCTGTCTGCTGCCTCTGCCGTCATGCGGTATTCCTGCGCCAGATAGGCGCGCCGCGCCGCCGTAACCGATCCCGCCGGATCGGTATTGGGCGTCATGACGCGGCCATATCCGATCTGCACCGCATAGATGGGCGCACCGGCTTCTTCATCGCTCAGGGCCAGGATCTCCGACTGCACGATGTCATAGGTACTGGCATCGGCAATGCTGTCGGGCGTCATGCGGCGTAACTTGAAAACCGGCGATGCCAGGGACAGCGGCCCCGCCGTGAACACGCCCGTGGGCGTAAACGCCCACCAGCCCCCGAATGCGGCACAAACACGGTCCAGCAGTTGGGCAATGGTTTCGCCCTGCTCAACCCAGAAGGCACACGGCCAGGGGCAGGCCGCATCCAGCGCCGTCAGTGCCGCCCCATCGATCTCCCCTGACGATAGACCGCCCGGCCCCGACACGATGGCCCCCATGATGGCACCCGGACGTTGATCGGCGGGCAAAGTCTGCGTGGTGATGTCCGCCGTGATCGTGCCGGCCGGCGTGGCGCCCAGGCGGACAAAGGTGCCCTCCGCCCCGGACCAGACGCGATACTGTCCGCGCGCCGGTGCCGTGCTTTCCATTTCCGCCTTGCTGGCATAGGGGGCCGCCGCCGTCAGGGGCTGGCCCATATCGGCCAGGGCGGATACAACCGCCACACCCGTCGATGCCTGAAGGATCAGGCGGGCGGCATTGACCAGGGTCAGCGGGCATTCACGCGCCAACCCACCAAAGGACAGGGGCTTGCGCTGCCCCTTGATATCATCGCCCGTCCCTTCCAACCCGGCGGGCAGCGCGTTGGTGCCGGCATAGGTGGCGGCCTGCACGGGCCGGTCATACCCCCCGGCCCGGCCCCGAACCCGGATGATCAGCTGGCGGCCCGACACTACGGCGGGCATCGCCTCCCCCACCAGCAGCAGCGACGCATCGGCAAAGGCCTGATCTTCACGCGGCAGACGCCAGATCCGCACCTGCTGCCCTGTCAGCCCGTAATCCAGCAGACAGGACAGGTCACGATCCCGGACCAGGGCGATGTCGCCCACTTCCAACCGGCTTTCTCCATAGGTGGTGCCGCGTGCAAACAGGTCGTATCGCAGGTCCAGTGATTGGGCCAGTCGGCCCGGCCAGAAGATCTGCGCGGGATCATCAGTTGGGCGGGTCCAGTATCCCTGCTCACCCGTGGAAAAGCGCAGCCAGCCTTCTGCAACCAGCCAGTCTGCATATGTTCCGGTCCCGCTGGACGCCGTGACCAGCAGGGATACGGCGGCATCCCAGGGACGGGACATCACCCGCCCCCGCATCATCACCGCCGGATCGGCCAGCCGGCGCAGCACCACCTCCATATCCTGCAACAGGGGCGGGCTGTCGGCGGTCAGGGTCAAGGATTTCAGACCCGTCCCGACCGCCAGTGACGTTTCGCTTAACCCCCCGTGATGGCAAGCGATCTCCACCAGGTCTATGCCCGGCACCTCAATAGGCATGATGCCTCCCTCAAGCGACCTTCATGTCTGGATCGATGCGGGCCGACAGGCGGGACATGTCATCCGACAGGCGGGACAATCCGCGTGCCAGCATGTCCAGCCCCGCCGCCTGCACCCGCTGCCCCTCTTCCAGGGTGGCGTTCACCGCGCGCAGCTCGTCCAACGTCGCCTTGTCACCGCCGCCGCCGAACGCGGTTCGCAGCATCTCGGTGGTGCGCGGCGCGCTGAAATACCGGGCCGGCCCCGTGACCTCGATCTCCGGTCCGTTCTCACCCACCAGCCGGACGCCGCCGCCAAACAGTCCGCCCGCCGCAAAACCGGGCGGGTTCAGCAAGCGATAGACATCACTGGCCGCCTTGGTCAGACCGGACTGGAAATCGGACAGGTCGGCATTGCGCAGGATCTCGATCACACGGGCATCGCCGCCCGTCAGGGCGGACAAGGCGTCCGCCCAGAAGGCACGGCCAATCCCCTCGAAATCGTTGATGCCAAAGCTTTGCAGCTTGTCGGTGGCACCAACCCGGTAGCCAGACCCATACTTGTCCGATGCGTTGACCTCGAACAGACCCAGGTCACCGCCCGACAGCGTCTCGATCTGGCGGGCCAGAAGCGAAAGGCCGCTGGCCATGGCCTGGGCACGGCTGTCCGACGTGCTGTCCGACCCCTTGCCGCCGCTATATTGCACGGCCCCCGTGCTGGCATCGACGCCCAGCACGGTATTGGTCATCTTGCCCTTGTCGGCATCGACATCCTTGGCACCGGTCAGAAAGCCCCAAGCACTGCCCGCCGCCCGCCCCACGGGGCTGACATAGGATTGCATGGCGCTGTCATAGGCGGCCTGTGCGGACCCTGTGGCCTTATCCTCCGCCATGGCGGTGCGCAGACTATCCAGGGCGGTGCGCAGATCGCCCAGGGAGTTGAGCAATGGCGATCCCGCCGACAGCACGGATTGCAGGGTGCCGCGCCAGTCACTGCCCGCCGATCCGCCCAGGGCCGCGTCGAACGCCTCCCCGATCCGCACCGACAGCGTCTTGGCATTCCACCCGGCCAGCGCCTGGCCGAACTGCTGATCGATCAGGCTGCGCAGGGTGCGCGACGGGTTCCACCCGCCGCCCGGCGCACTGATCGATGCATCGATCAGGGCCTCCATCCGCGCCGCCGCCGATGGCTCCCCGGCCCGTGTCGGACCGATGGCCGCCCCGACCAGGGCAGAGATGGCCCCCGACAGGGGGGGCGGAGCGGGAACCGTGCCGATTGCATCGTCGAACAGACCGGCAATGGTTCCCGTCAAGGATGCCGGGGCAGGCACCGTCCCGATGGCCTCGCCAACCAGATTACGGATGGTGCCGGTCAGGGGCAGCGGCAGGGCCGTTACACCGATGGCCGCGCGGAAACTGTTTTCGATCCGCGTGTTCAGCGTGTGATCAAATTCCAGATCCTTGAACGCGGCGGCCACGGCGGCGGGGATCAACCCGTCCGGGTCCAGAACCCATTGCTCCACCTTGCCGATGACATCGGCCACCGACCCCAGCGCCGTGGTGTAGGCGTCGATCTGTTCCGACTTGAACCCGTCCAGGGCCAGGGCGACATCGTCCAGGGCCGGCGATATGGCGGCGATATTGCCCGTGGTGACCGCTGTCTGTAGCGTTTCCACGGCGGTGCGCGCCGCTTGCGCCGCCGGCCCCGTCACCCCTTCCAGGCGCGTGGCCAGACTGTCCAGCGCGCCCGTGATGCTGCTGGCCTCCCCGATGGTCAACGCCCCATCCTGCAGGGCGGCGGCGATCAGGTCCCCCACGGGCCGCGACAGGTCCGTGGCGATCAGGGTTTTCAGATCGCCCAGCAACTGCACCTGCACCAGCGACAGGCTGGCCAGCTGCTCCATGCCGGTGGCCCGCGTTTCGGTGACCATGGCGACCTGTGCCAGCGCACCCTTGATCGCGTCCTCCACCGCGAAAAAGGCCTCTGACGATCCGAAAAACTGGCGGGCAATATCGCGATAGGTGCCGGCCAGTTCTGACAGTCCCGCCAACGCGTCGGCATCGCCCGCCTTGGCCTTGGTCACCATCTCGGCAAAACGCTGCCCCGCGATGGATAGCTGTTCGTCCAGACCCAGCGCGCTATCCGGCCCGATATCCCATCCGGCCACGGTGCCCCGCAACTGTTTGACCAGGCTGCGCAGGTTCGCGGCCTGCGACCGCACCTCGGCGGCCAGATCCTGGAACATGCCGATCTGCTGATCGATCTGATCCGATACTGCCGATGTCAGTTGCGATACCTGCGCCTGCACCCGCGCCACCTGCCGTTCCACACCAGCAAACAGCGCCAGTTGGTCTGCCGACAGGTCGCGGAAGAATGCCGACATTTCGGCGGCATTGGCCCGCCGCACCCGCGACAGATCCACCTCGGCCAGCAACGCATCCTGAATGCGTTCTTCCTGTTCTTTCAGCAGCGCCCGATAATCGGCCAGCGCCCCGCGCCCTTCCGCCCGGTCCAGAACATCGGCAAGATCATCCTCGATCCCGCGCGCAATCGCCCGCATCTGCGCCTGATAGGATCGGGTCAGTTCGTCCAGCGGCTGGCCCAGCCTTTCGGCCTCCACCCGCACCGCGCCAAACCTTTCCTGCACATCCTTGACCTTGGCCCCCACGGCAGACAGTTCGGCCCCCGCATCCAGGAAGGCATTGATGCTCTTGGACAGGGCATCCCGCTCCGCCGTCAATTTCTGGGCAAGCAGATCCTCCTTTGAATTGCCGCCGAACATGCCGCCAAGCATGTTGCCGGCGAATGACCATAGGGCCTGACCGCCGGGCAGGAACTGCCCCATCATCGACCCGATGGACCCGCCGATCTGCGCATTCTTGTTCTGGTCCGCATCCCGCCCGAACAGGCTGCCCAGAAGGTTGGCAAAGCCATTGCCCGCTTCGGCACTGTCCAGCAGGGCTTCCCCCACCTTGGCCAGGGCATCTGCCCCCGTGATGCCCTGCTTTTCCAGCTCGCGCATCCGGTCCTGGAAAATCCCCACACCTTCGGCGACCGATCCCCAATCGCCCGCCTGAAGGCGGGTGAAGATATTGCCCAGGGCATCGCCCGCGGCCTGGGCCGCACGGTCCTGCGCCTCGATGATGGCATCGACGGCGGCCCCGGACGTGTAGGCAAGGCCCAGCAGCGGTTCACGGACCTCGGGCAAATTCTGCTCAAAGGATGTCGTCACCTCGTGCCAGAACTCGTCCATCTGCTGCTGCAGGGCCACCTGGTTCGGCATCTGGATGTCCAGACCCAGAATATCCTGTTGCAGCTTGGCTGCCGGGCTGCGCTCCTTCAGCGCCTGCTGATAGGCCGCACCACTGATCCGGCCTTCCGCCAGCAGCTTGTTCAGCTTTTCCAGATCCTTGGCCCATGCCTCCCACGGCGTGGCAAAGGACGCGGCATCGGACAGATCAGTTTTCAGCTCATCCATCCGCGCCTGGATGGCGGCCAGACCGCCTTCGGCAATCTTCTGCTGCCGGGCCACCCGCTCCCAGGCATCGACCCCGCCGGTCTTCAGCGCTTCAAACTGCGCCTGCAACAGGCGCTGTTGCTTCTGCTCCTGGGTTTCGCCTTGCGCGCCGGGATTCATGGCATCGTTGGCTGCCTTAACGCGCTCGGCCTGCTGCTGGCGCAGCTTGATCAGATCGCCGGACAGCTTTGCGATCAGCTCCCGCAGGCGCGCGACCTCGGCCAAGTCCGCCTGCAAGGCATCCAGCGGCGTGCCCCGCTGGTAATTGTCCTGAATATTGGACATGAGCGCCTGCATGTCGCGGTCGTAGGCGTCAACCTGCGCCTTCAGATCCTCGATCATCTCCGGCAACGTCGTGTCAAACGCATCGGTCAGCCCGTCGAAGATGGTGGCAAAACCCGTCGCCAACATCTGGACGGGCAAAGACTTACCCATCCGGGCCAGCAACCGGTCATAGCTGTCGCCCAAATTGGACAGCGCGCCACCGATACGCTTTGACTGCTCCTCCATCGCGCCCGCAAATTCCACCTGCCCCAACCGGCGCAGATAGGCTTCAATCTGGGCAGCGCTGCGGCCCACTTCAGTGGATGTGCCCCGGAAGGTGAAGATCACCTTGTCGCCCATGGCCTGGGCATTGATGCCGAACTTGTTCAGGCTTTCAAATTCGCCCGTGGTTGCATCGGCCACGGCCTCGACCATTTCACCAAGGCGGTAGGACATGGAGGAGGCGGTATTGCCGTAATCGCGCAAGGCCGCCATGGACGGGTCAAGGCCACGCGCCTTCAACTGAATGAAGGCGCGGGTGCTTTCTTCCACGGAAAACGGCGTCTTGCCGGCAAATTCCTGAATGGCCTCGAACACACCCTGCGCGGCCATGGCCGAACGCGTCACGGTCGTGAGACTGCCTTCCAGCGCATCGAAGCGGGCAGCGGTCAAAACCGCCTCCCGCCCGACGGCAGTCAATGTACGAAACCCTTCAAGGGCTACGTAAGCCACCCCGGCAGCCAGCGCCACGCGCCCAAAAGACATGCTGGATCGGTCCAGTGCCTTGGCTTGCGTCTGGTGCGTAAGTGTGGCCGTCTGCCGGGCCTTGGCCGCCACCTCCTCGCTGATCGCATTGCGGGCCAGGGCGTCGTCAATCTCCTCCAACCGGCGGCGATATTGCAGTTGGCTGGCAAACAGCGGGTCGAACCCGGCGCGCACATCCTCATTATGCCGCACGATCTCCGCCTGCGCTGCGTCGCGCTGCGACAGAAGGTCGGACCACAGATCCTCATAATCGGACCGCACTTCGCGCGCGACCGGCCCCAGATAGCGCTGGCCCGTCAATGCGGCGATGGCCTGCTGGCTCCGGCCCGCCATCCTTGCCTGCGCGCTGGCCTGCTCATCCATGACGCGGGACCAGAAGGCCGCGTAGTCGCGCTCCGCCTCACGCGACAGGCTGTCCCAGACATCGGCGCCGATGGCCTTGCGTGCCGCCGCCGCCCCGTCTAGCCGGTCCATGGCGTCCTGCCATGTGCTGCGCATGTCCTGCCCTGCCCCGGTCAGCTTGCGCAGGACCGATTGCATGCTGTCGGCGGCATTGCCCATGCGCCCGCCCGCCGACCGCACCAACTGTTCTGCGGCTGTCAAATGGCCCAGCAGCGGCGCCAGATCGGCCCCGACCCGGATCAACATGTCGGTATTGTTGGCGGCTTGGCTCATGCGGGGGACTCCCTGGGTGAAGACGTGCTAACTTCTCCCGGACTTGCAACCGTCCAGGGAAATGGGTGGATAATGGATAGTGGGGCTATTGCATTCGCGTTGACGCTGGCGATCGGGGTGTACTTCTTGCCCTCAATCATCGCCTCGGCGCGGGGGCATGCGAACACCACAGCGCTATTTGTCTTGAACCTGATCTTAGGCTGGACCTTGCTGGGCTGGGTTGTTGCGCTGGTCTGGTCGCTGATCTCGCAGGAAGGGGCAAAAACGTCAGCGAAGCCACCGACCGACGACATGCTCAGCTTCACTTACTTCGGCCAAACCATCGTCACCAACAAGATGACTGGGCGAGCCACTGTAGCGGGTCAGCACTTCCCCAGTGCGGAAGCGGCCAAGGCTCATATTGATCAGCTCCGCGCCAGCCCCCCGCCACCCGCGCCGACACCACCCGCCGCCATCGTGATCAATCACGGCGGACAGCAGATCCTGATCAACCCTGCCGATGGTACGGCCAGCGTGGATGGCATCAACTTCGCCACCCCCGCCGACGCGCAAACCTATATCGACCGTTTGGCGGCAACTCACCCACCCGGCGGCACATAACCTTTCAGCATCCCGAACAGGCCATTGGCCACATCATCATCCTTCATGACGGGGCCGGGGGGCTTGTCCTGCTTGTCCCCTGATCCAAACGGGTTGGTTTTGATGATGAAATCCACCCGCCCTTCCAGGGCCAGTTCGATCAGGGGAAGCGGTGTATCAAGCGCCTGATCTGGGGACCATCCCAGCCAGCCTGTGGCCTGCCGGAACATTTCCTCCAGATACTCTTCCAGGGTCAGGCGGCGTCCGTCGCCGCCGCCCCGTTTCCCGCCTCACCCTCGTTCGGGTCGCGCCCGCCATTGGCCAGCAGCAACAGGTAACGGTTGATGGGGGCGATCAGGTTGACGGTGCCCTCCTCGAAAACAAGATCATCCAGCCGCTTGGACAGGGCCTCATCCGCCCCGATACCATGCTTGACGATCTTGACCATGCTGCGGAAATCCACCTGCTGCACCTTGGTCAGGGCACCGGTAATCCCGCCCAGCTCGTCAGAGATGCGCAGCGTGGCGCGCGCACTGGCCTTCAGTTCGAAATCTTCACCACACAGGGTCAGCCGGACGATGCCGGCGGTCAGCTTGCTCATGATGGGTCACTCATCGATGGAGGATAAGGCGGGCCACCGGTCGGCGAACATGGTTCGCCGCCGGTCCGGATGAAGGGGCATTAGCTGCCGGCGACGGGCGCGCCCTCGATCACGGCGCCATTGATGCTGATATTGCAGCTAGCAGTGACCAGGTTGTTGGGCCCGCCGACATTGGTGGTGAAGGACATGACCTTGCCGGGGAAGTACAGGCGCGTCGGCTTCGCCCCCGTGCCCGACGGCTTGTCGTTCAGCACCACCTTGAACGTGTAGTCTTCATAGGAAGCCAGCGCCTCCACCAGCTTGGCCTGGCCGGTATCGGCGGGCATGCGCTCCAGGGTCAGGGCCAGCGACCCATCATTGCGCATCCCCTTGTACTTGCCGGTGGCATCGGCATCTAACGGTTCGCTGGTGATTTCCTGAAAGGTGGCGCCGAACTCGCCGATATTGGTGATGCCGCCCACCTTGGCCCAGGTATTGTCGGCCAGGGCGTCCAGTTCGGCCAGCGTGTCATTGGCCGCCACATGCGCGGTAAGGGAGATAAAAAGGCCGGCTTTCGCGGCGGTCACGGGCTTTGCCATGGTGTCTCCTTGCGGCCAACCCGTTCGGTTGCCGCTCATTGCTGTTGCAGGATGGGTGAAAGGCGGGTCAGCCCTGGGGCTGCCCGTGAAGGGTGTAAAGGCGGATGGCGTAGGTCAGTTGCGCGCTGGCATTGGTGGCAACACCCTCGCCGCCCAGGATGCCGATCTGCGTGGCGGTCAGGATGGCTTCATCCAGGGCCAGCCCGTCCAGATTGTCATCGCCCGCCATGGCGGTTTCGATGGCCACCGACAATTCATCCAGCAGATCATCATGATCATCCCCGTCCGACACGCGGGCATCGATGATCAGTTCCAGTCGCCTTTCCAGATCCCCTGCTTGGTTGGTGACGCGGGCTTCCTCCTTGGCCGTATAGACCAGGATGGCCGGCAGCTCACTTTCCGTCAGGGGCCGGACACGCGACTTCAACACCCCGCCGGGGATCAGGCTGGGGGGCACAGCCGCCACCAGGCGGGCCACCACATGGTCGCGCACCTTGCGGCGGATATGCAGGGGCAAGGGGGCATCATCGCTCATTTCGTCCACTCCAGACGGATGATCATCATGCCCGTCACATCGGTAAACGGCTCCGTCGCGGCCTTGACCAGCCGCCCCTTCACCACAAACCGATGCGCTTTCCAGTCGAAACCCGGCAGGCTGACGGACGGCAATGTCAGGGTCCACGCCTCATTGCGCGCCCCCGCCACCGCCCCCCCACCCGGCCCCGCCTCATCCAACTGTTCGATATCGACGGTGGCCGACACAGTCGCATCGTCCATCCCGCCCCGCCGCCAGATGACCAGGTCGCCAAACAACTCGGTCACCGCGTCGTTCAGCGCGTCGAACATCAGGTTCGCTTGCCGCGAAGCGCGCCGCCGGGCCGCGTGTTGACGAACATCGCCTGCGCCTCGATTTCGACATCGGCCCACTGATCGCGGTCGCGGTCCCGGATGATGCGATAATAGGCTTCTTCACCAGGGGTCCCCAGAAGCCCCATAGTGTCGATGGGCGCGGCGAACTGCTTAAACATGCCGGGCACGCCCTTGATGTAAATGCGGCATTCGTCGGTCGGGATGCTGACCGATGAACCGGGGCGGTAATACCGCCATGTGATGTCGCCCCACTCGAACACGTCGGGTTCCAGTTTCGACACCTTTGCCAGGGCAGCGGCATGATTGTAAGCGTCGATCACTTCGGGGTTGCAGGTCAGGTCCTTCCAGAAGTTGCGACCGCACACTGCCTCGATCTGGATGGTTCCAGGAACGTCGCCAACCCCGTCTTCCATCATGTGCTTGACGGTTTCACACTTCTTCTTCAGCGCGCCTTTCTCCGCGCTACTGTTATCCAAGTCGAAATCGAAGATGGCGGCGCGCGTGATCTCGAACTGCTGATACCAGTCATAGACGGTAGCGCCGGTCTTCGGATTGAGCACCAGCCCATCCAGCGCATTCAGCATGTGGAATTCATAGGTGAGTTCCAGCTTGATGCGCTTGTCCAGGGCCTTGCGAGCCACGATACCCTGCACCTGCTGCAGGACGTTGGTGGTCCCGAATTCGCGCAGCCCGGAAATGGCAGACGCCTGGATGCGGCTTTTCTCGAACAGGCGCCGGGTCCGGAAGTCGCGCAGCGTGCGCTCATCGTCGTCCCCGTCAATGCTGGGATCGGCATTGTCGCTGACAAACGGGATCAGGGAAAGAACGCCGTCCGATTCCTCAATCGCGAACTTCTTGCTGGTGATCGGTTCGAATTCGAACAGCCCCAGCGAACGGATCAGCGACGGCTTGTACGGAAGCTTCTTGAACGCCATCGTCAGCTCTATCAGGCTGAACGCATCCTCATCAAAAATGTCCATGGTCAGCATGGATGGTCTCCATCATTCCCCGCGCGCGGGGTTGGTGTGCCCTTCGGCGGGAAATCAGTTGCGAAACACGATCAGCTTGGATGCAAGGCCCGCCTCGGCATCGGCCAGGGTTGCGCCCGCCGGAAGGATCAGCTTCTGCCGGTCAACTTCGGCCAGGCGGGCCGTGATCGCCCCTTCCGCATCGGCTGCGCTCGCGTCGATATGGCCATAACAGATGGCTGCGACGTCCTCGGTTCCATCCGTTGCGGCGGGCGTCCACGCCTTGAACTTCTTGGTGGCGGTGACTTGGCCCAGCAGTTCGCCCGGCTGGAATGCGTGACCGCTGGCGAACGTGGCCGTATCCGTGCTGATCGAACCATGGTCGCTCAGCAGGTATCCCCCATCACGGGGGCGCGTATCGGTGATCTTGCCCATTTTTTCCTCTGGCTCAGTGGGTTGTCGTCACTTCAGGAAAGGTCGGCGACAATGGCCGCCCACCCCTGCTTTGGGGTTTGCGCAGCGGGGGGCGGCCCCAAGCCCGCAACGATGCTGCCCCATGCCGCCGACGGATTATTGGGCGGCAGGTTGGTGTTGATTTCCGTCCCACTACCCGCAGCGGCCAGCATCTCCAGGCACTTGGCCTGTGCCTGCACCACGGTGAGGCCCTGGGCCAGCATCTGGTTGGCGAAATCGGCGGGCACGGCGGCCGGGTTCAGTTTGCGGGCATCGGCCACGGCCTGATGGATACCCTTCACGCCGTCCAGCCGCGCCTTCGCCCGCGCTTCGTCTGCCCCTTCCCGGATCAAGGTGGCGGCAAGCTCGGGTTGCCCGGCGGACGTACACATCTCCATGATTTTCGCGGCGACCGCCGGATCAATGCTGGCCGCAGGTGGGGCCGGGGGCGTGACCGCCGGCGGGCTGGCCGTATCCGCGTGCGCCTTGGCGCGGGCCGTCGCTGGCGTCCAGTTGCGGGCGGTTGCCATCGCCTTCAAATGGGCCGGCGCATTGGCGTAGGCGGCATAGGCAAAGGCCGGAACATCCACCTCTGCCTTGGGTGCCGCCCCCACCCGGTCGGCGAAACCCATGTCCACCGCCTGTTGCGGTGTCATCCAGGTTTCGGCCTTCATCAGGCTGCGGATCTCGGCGGCACTCTTGCCCGTTTCACCGGCATACAAACCGGCATAGGTGTTGGAAAGCGTGTCCAGCATCTCCTGGGCCTTGCGCATCTCTTCGGCATCACCCCAGGCGACGGTGCTGACCTCATGGATCATGAAGGTGGCACCGGGGGCGATCTCCACCTCATGCGCGCCCAGGATGGCAAGGCTGGCGGCACTGGCCGCAAGGCCTTCGATGCGACCCGTCACCTTGCCCTTGTGTCCCGCCAGGATGGCATGGATCGCCGCCCCTTCCGTGGCCACGCCACCACCGGAATTGATGATGACGGTCACGTCCTTGTCCTTGCCCACCTGGGCCAGGGCGACAGCCACGTCGCCAGACGTGAAGCCATCTTCCCACCAATAGGCGCCGACCGTGCCGGTCAGGCGCACTTCTCCATCCGCGACCTGCACGGCCATGGCATGTCTCCTTTCAGGTTTTGCTGCTAAGACACCCGCGCCAGTCAGGCGTCGGGCAATTCACTGTCGGGCGGGCGCGCCTGTGTTACGCCTGACCCGGATACGCGCGATGGGTCGGTGTCATAGACCAGACCCATATCCTTCTCGCGCTGGCGGTCGACCTCGTTTTCCGCATCGATCTCTTCGACGCGTTCACCACGACCGCGAAGCACACGCTTGCGGCTGGTGAAGCCAGCCCGGACACGGGCGCGCTCCGCCCCCACATCCTGCATTGGGTTCAGATAGGGCCATGCCTGCGGTGTCCACGGCACCTGATCGGTGACAACGTCGCGCCCGATCACACCGGCCAGACGCGCCGATGCACCCCACCATTGCATGACGCGGCGCAGCATCTGGTGAATAACGACGTGGTGCTGCAAGACTTCTATGCCGCGAACGAAATCATTGTGCGCGGCGCGATAGGTACGGTCATTGCCATCGGCAAAGGCACCGGACACATGCTCGTAAAGCAGATACATGGCTGTCGCCATGGTCCGCTTCTGATCCCGCACATAGACCTCATAAGTGTTGCTGACGCCCGGCGGATTGGGGAACTGCACTTCTTCGCCGGGTTCCAGGAACCACACGGCTGCCTGATCGATGCCGACGCGCGGGACCGGGCTGGCCCGATCCCGTGTATCCACCTCCGAATAGAACTCACGGACTTCATTAAAGTCCATCTCGCTGGGCATGTTGCGCTTCACGAACATATTGAAATTAGCATTGTTCGCTTCGCGCAGCCGCGTGCTGTCCTGGAAATCCTCCATATCCTTGATGGCGCCAATAATAGGCGCCAGCCATGGAACGCCATGGTTCTGTCCCCCGCGCTTGCGGTGGAACAGGTGAATGATTTCGCTGGCTGGGACCAGGACGGACTGCCCCCCATCATAACCAATCTCACTGGGGTGCTGTTTGAAGAACCAATATCCAGTGCGCTGCCCGATGGCATTGTACTGAATGCCGTCGCGCGTGACGAACCCGCCTGACAGGGGCAGGTTCTTGTTTTCATCCAGCTGCTCGACCGGGATCAGTTGCACTTGCAGCGGCACCCGAAAGCCATCTTCCGGGCGACGGTCGCGGCGACGCAGAAAGCAACCCCCAGCTTCCACCATTTCCAGAACGGCCAAGTGCGTCTGGCCGTACAGATCATTGACCCCGTCAGCATCGCTGTAGTCGGTCCATGCCTCCCATTCGCTTTGCGCCGCCTCGTTAGACAGTTCCGGTACAATCCCAGTGCCGACGATGTGCTTGGCCAACTGCATCACGATGGTCTGGGCAATCCCGCCTGTGCGGACCAACTGGCGCGACTGTCGGCGCAAGGTGGCGATGCCCGCTATCGAGACGTCCGGCCGGGTGGCGGCAGGACGGAAAGACAGGCTGCGCGGCCCTGTGCCCGTCGTCTGATAGGGGGCTGACTGGCCTTCCGCTCGCGCTGGCGACCGCCCGGCGCCGATGGCGGTATGCGTCGGGGCTGCCCACCGATGACTGACCGCCGGCACCCGGACACGTTGCTGTGTCATCACCACCCCCCGCTACCACGCCGCGTCACCGAAACCGCCCGCACTGTCTGTCCGCCATTCGCGCGCAGCTTTTGCAGCTCCAGCTCCTTCAGGCGGGCGCGCACCTCATCTGGTGAGTTGAACTCCACCCGCCGCCCATTGAACTGAACGGACTTCTGGCCACTGTTAATCGCCCGCTGCAACTTAGCGATATCGTCATCTACGCTCATCTTCGCCTCACATGGTTCGCCCTGACCGGTCCGCGGGCCGGGGCCAGACTGGTTGGCGGGGTTGCCGGCGACGGCGGGGCCGGGCTTGGCTGCGGCGGCATGCGCTGGGCTTGGAACAGCATGTCTTCCATGTCCAACTGTTGCCCGGCCTGGGCCACCGGTGTTTCGCGGTCAGCCTCCAGTGCTGACCAGTCCTTGTCGGTTTTGGTCCGCCAGCCCAGCTTGATGGCAAGGGCCTCGCCAATGACCATCGTATCAAGGGCCTCATTGCGGATGCCCGTGGGCAGGACCCAGCCATAATCGGTGCCTCCATCCCGGCGCTGCTTGGCGACCCGGCGTTCCGATGTGACCTGTTCGAAGTAATCGTCCCCCATGCCAGCGGGGAAATCGACGAAGCCCAGCTCCAACGGGTCCATCTTGGTCAGGAACCGATAGAAGCCCAGCTTCAGGCCGGAAACGCCCAGGTTGAAGAACCGGCGCGCGTACTTCAGGACCTTGCCCGTCTTGGCATCGCGCAGCTTCTTGACCAGCGCGATGGGTGGGGCGGTGTCGCCGCGTTCGCCGCGCGTCATGATCACTTGGCTTTGCGGCCAGCGGCGGACCCACTCCCAAACGTCATTGGTCCAGGCATTGCCGTCGATGCCGGCCAGATCGATGGTGCGCCGCCTACCGACGGCGGCGGGCCATTCCGTCTTCAGCAGCGTATCGATCCGCGCCTGGGTTTCGATCTCACTGATATGACCGTCGATGACAAAGTAATCGACAACCCAACGCCGAAGGTCCCGGCCCCAGGCGATCAACTGACACTCCACCCGGTCCTGCTGACAATCCATCGACAGGGTCAGCAGCAGGCCGCCCACGGGCACGATACCCCGCCGCCGTCCCGCCGCCTCCGCCCGGTCCCGCAGCCCTTCCCAGGCCGGCGCATCGCCCTGCACCTCATAGGCGCGGCCCAGCCAGTCATTGAAGAAATTCTTCTCCGCCTCCGGATCGCCCTTGGCCTTGATCCAGGCCAGCGCCAGCGCGGTCCAGCTCTCCGCCTTGGAATAGGCGGCCCAGATGTAAAAGCTGACATGGCCGGGCAGCGGCCTCGGGTTATGGGCGACCCACTGACCCGCACCCACCATGGCGTCGCGTTGATGTTCGTGGATCTCGCATCCGCAGCCGGGGCAGATGAAATGGCTATTGGCCGGGTCCTCCTCATCGACATGGAAATTCTCCCACTCGAAGGAATGCCGGTGCTGGCATTCAGGACACGGCATCTCCCAATGTTCCTGGGTCCCGTGATTGAAGGCCGCCGTGATGCGGCAACCCGGCAGGATCAGCGGTGTGCTGATCTTTAGGATCTTGGCCTCATCAAAGGCCTTGCTGCGATTGTCGGCCTGCCCCTCCGGATCACCGGCCTTGTTCTTGTCCCACTTCGACAGATCGTCCTGCACCTGATCGGGCACTGACAGCATCGACAGGCTGTTGGCGCTGTTGGCACCCGACACCTGCAACCAGCCTCGCCCGTCCTTGCGCTCCTGGTACAGCAGACCATTACCGCTTTCGCGGGTCACCTGCATGCCCAGGATGCTGGCCAGGGCCTTCACCTTGCGGATCATGACCCGCCATTTGGTGCGTGCCCAGCGGGTGGCGTTGTCTTCCGTCGGGTGCGTGTAGAGGAACGGCCCCGGATCAAGGTGCAGCTTCGCAGCCAGGAAGATCTGGGCCAGAATGGTGCCGCCGACCTGGGCGCTTTTCTTCAGGGCGATGATGCGGGCCGAATGGTCGGGCGACAGAACCTCGAAGATGCGCCGGTTCTGCGGGAAGTTGGCTGGATTGTAAGGGCCGGGGAACGGGCTTTCCCGTCCGAACTCGACATGGTCAACCGCCCATTGTTCGTAATCGAGGGGTGGTGGCGGCTCCAAAAGGTCCGCCATTGTCAGGGCCGCCAACCGCTCGGGATTGGCCTGCCATGCAACCTCATCCAGGGGCATCGTCTGCAATCTCCGTCACCAGATCGGGCATGGCCATCCCGGCTTCACGCAGTTGTTTGGCGCGTTCGGCGCGGAACCCGCGCCATTGCTTACGAAGCAGGCTGGTCAGGGCGCGTTCGTCCATGGGGCCGGCGGCATGGATGGCCTTGGCGACATCGCGCCAGAACGGGTCAATGGCGGCCAGAAAATCGGCCAACTGCTTTGACCAGGCGGCGGCGGCGGCCTGGGCATTGACAACGACGCCCCGGCTTTCCAGCTCTTCGCGCCGGCCGCGTTCGGCCTTTTGTTCCTCATTGTCGGCCCGCGCCTTCAGGAAGCGCAGTTGGTTTTCTTCTTCCTCGGTCGGCGGCTTGGTCAGCCCACCGCCGAGTTCCTCTTGCGGCGCCGTATCTGCCGACGTCATGGGCAGCCGCATCTGGCCAACGACCTGGGCGGGATTGCGCCCCAACTTCAACTGCCTATCGGCTTCATGCGCGTTGATCAGCCGCTTGCCGCCCTGGGTTACCAGCGCAGGCCCATTCAACAGACCTGGCCGCCCGCCCTTGCCATTGATCCACTGACTGACACGCCCCGGCGTGACGTTATGCCGGGCCGCGAACTCAGCTTGGGTCATGAGTGGTTCCATGTCATTACCCCGCTGTTTACCGCCTTTACCGGTTTACCCTTTGATTTACCTCTCTCTTTACCGAGGTATCGGGGATCGAATTACCCGCAGAAGGGGGGAGGGGGTCAGGGGCCCCGCCGCCCACCCCCTCCCCTCTCACATGTTGAGATGACCCTCATCCCCGCGCCGTCCGCAGCGCCTTGGCCAGCGCCGCCCTGAACTGCCTCGGGTATTCCTTGTCGGTCAGCGCCTTCGCCACCCCGTCCCAGTCCAGCATCCGGCGATAGGTCGGGGGCTTTGTGAAGATGACCACCGGCTTGGCAGCCCCGCCCTTCGCCTTGGGCCGCATCCAGACCCCAGCAGGCTTCCCTGCCCACCGGTTCTTCTTCACGAAGAACTCAGCCTTGGTCTTTCTGGCCTTGGCCGTGCGGTTCGCCACATAACCCGTCTCGGCAAACGCCCCGGTCGCAGACAGGATCTGCACGATCAGCGCGGGCCGGAGGTTACCCGCGGCATTGACGAAGTGCTTGCCACCCACGGTCATCATCCCCGCCGGCATCACCCCGTTGGCGATCAGCGCCCGTTCAAACCGCTTCAGCCGCCGCATGCCGCCATCGCGCAAGGGGGAGAGATACTTGAACGCTGGCGTTCCCTTGCCGGCAAAGTCGCGGAACCGGATGAAGGCTTCCGTCTCCCCCCGCGCTGCGAACTTGATGTAGGGAGCGTTCAGCGTGAACGGCACCGGCTGATCCAGCCGCTTCGACAGCAGATCCCGCATCTGCGGCAGAACGACCTTGGCCGTCTCGTTGGCCGCCAGCCGCGCGGCAAAACCCGCCTGTTTGGCCAGCCCCGACAGCTTGGACAGCGCGGGCTTGACCTCGCACCCACTGCGCGCCATCGCCACCCCCTGACCCAAGCCCCAAATGAAACGCCCCGGAAAGCCTTTCGGCTCCGGGGCGCAACTCTCTGACGGTGCCCTAAACCTGCGTCGAGTTTGGGCGTATGTCAACAGTCACGCGCTTGGGTGGCATCCATCACGGCCCAGATATCCGCCGCTTCGCTGGCATAGGCGCTCAACCAGCCCACCACCAAACCGACCACAGTCCTATGATCCACAACGATATTCTGCACCACAAACGACACGGCCCGCCGATCCACCACCACCGCGCGGAAAACATCCGCCACCGACCACGCCCGCCCTGCCCTGCCATCAAACCGCCGGGAATCGGCACGCATCGCCGCCATCAGGTCACCCACCCGCCCCGCCGCATGGTGCCCCGCGCGATAGGTGGACAGCTCCATCCGCATGGCCCCACCCCCATCGACGCGCACGGCCATCGGGTCCATGGCCTTCACGCCGCTCACGCTACCCACCGAAAGCCACTCGGCCACCTGCTGCACCTCGCGCGCGGCCCGCCACTCTGCCTCGCCAATCCGCCCCGTGCGGAACCATCCCGTCACGGGGTCCTGCCTGGACCCCGGCCCCAGCTGCGGGACATCCCCCAGCCGCGACAGCTGCGCCAGCTGATCATCGGCCAGCAGCTGGTCAATCTCTGCCACATGCGCGTAACCCGCATCCGCCACCCCCACCCGCCGCAGCAAGGCGCTCTTGATCGCCATCAGCCGCGCCCGTGCCGTCACATCACCGGGCGACAGCGACAGGATCAGCCGGGCATAACCGATGCCGGCCTGTTCATCTGCCGACAGAACCGCCCGGCGAACCATGTTCGGCGCACCACCCGACCGGCTGATCCCCCGTGCGGGGGCACAGGCCAATGGTTTCCCTTTGAGAAAACGATCCATGATCACCCCCTTGGAGGGTTTTAAAACCCTCCGGAAACTGTCCGTGAAAATCACACAATCAATTCAATGGGTTCGGAGGGTTTAGAGGGTTCGGATAGATATCCTCGTAACACATATGAATATCCCATCCCCCACACCCCCTTTTCATGCGCGCACCTGCGCGAAACCCTCCGAACTATCCGAACTATCCAGAAGGCGCGGGCTGCCTCACCCGTTTGCCCTGCCAACTATCCGGAGGGTTGGAGGGTTCAGGACAGAGCCACAACCAAGGAAGGGGCGTGGGGAAGGATCGGGGCATCATTGTCCCTCACTCCAGGCAAAGCCGCCGGGCGTCCAGGCCACGTCCAGGTAAAGAACGTTGCCCGACGTCTTCTTCTTTAACGACGTTGCCAGCCGCCGCCCCAGTGCAGTCCCCGACCAGGGTTCATGCCCGTTATAGGTGCACCAGGCCTTGTACGTGCTGTACATCTCCGCCCCGGTGATGTTGCGCCCAGGGAATGGCATGATGCAGGCTTTGATGAAATTCCCCACCGGATCGCTGGCCGACCGGTACTCCGCCGTCTCGGCCCGCACGCTGTCCGGCTCGTTCAGCCCCTCCATGGCATAGTCCAGCCATCCGGCCACCAGCCACGCCGCGACCACCGACAATTCGTCCTTGATGATACGCGGCACCATCGTGTCATCGCGCAACCGGGCATGCTTGTTTTCGGGCAGGTCAAGCTCATGGGCATGCACCCATTTCTGCTTGAATTCCAACACCTTCAACCGTCGCCACGTCCCCCCATCCGCGCCCTTCACGATGGGCTTCTCATTGCATTGCAGGGTCAGACGGTGCTGCGGCACAAAGCTGATAAAATGCTGGTGCAACTGCCGAACACGCAGCACCGTGCGCTCCGTCAACTGCTTCAACTGCCCGGTATCCAGCTTCATGCCGCCTTCCGGCTCGCTGGCCACCACCATGCGCCGTCCTGGTAGCTCGGCCAGATCGGGCCGGGCATCACTGCCCCGCCGACTATCATCGGATTTCAGGCTTTCCACGGGCAACCGCATGGCATAATCGCCGGTCGCGGCCTCCACGCACTCGATCACCACGGACTTACCGTTGCTGCCCCCGCCCGCCATGATCAACATGGCCTGTTCATGCGGCGGGCCGCCGGTACAGTACCCGAACCACCGCCGGGCATAGCGGCGCTGATCATCATCAGGCAGGATCTCGGAAAGCGCGCGTTCCCACTCGCTCCCCGCCCCGCCATCGCCGATATCGATCAGCAGATTTTCATCCCACGGCGCCCCCATGCACCGGGTCAGAAGGTCCTGCGGGTCATGCGCGCGGAACTGCACGCGCGACGGTGCCTCCCCGGCACGCGGGCACAGCTCCAATGTCCCGTTGGGGAAATTCAACAGATACGGCTTGGCATCCAACTCCTGGATATCCCGCTTCAACGCGGGCTCCGCCTGGGCCAGCATGCTGGTGGTGCGCGCGGCATTGCCGCTATTGACCGACCATTTCAACAGGCCGGAAACCTCCTTGGCGACAATGGCCAGGATATCACCCTGCGGGTTGTTGCTCTGCGCCCGCCACCCAGCCGGCACAAGGCCCAGACGCTGCGCCTCCTCCTGATACTGCGCCCCTTCCAGAAACCGGAAATAGGCGCGCAGGGCCTCGGCCTCCCGCGCAATGGCAAGGGCCGCGTCATGGGCGCGCTGCTTGGCATCGTACATGCCATGCTCGCCACGCCACCGCGTGCCGTCCCAGGCATACCAGCCGGCATTGACCACGAACATCAACCCCTGCCCGAACCGCGCCAACAACCGCTGGGCATTGCCCCAATCATTGCGCGGCAACCGCGACAGACGCAGATCCAGCGGGTCACTGTCGCGCAGCTCCACCACGCCACCCGGCCCACCCTCGCCGTCATCCTCCCCGCCATCCATCTCAGGCGCCGCTTGCGGGCGTGGCTTGTCCTCTGGCGGCACCCATCCCTCGGGCGCCTTAAACGGGGTGGCTGCCTCAAACGCATCAAATCCGTTCATCGCCCACCCTCACTTTCCCAGGCCGAAATCGCCGCCTCCATTTCCAGTTTCTCGATCAGGGCGCGCGGCTTGCCCGGTACGGGCGACCAGGCCCAGGGCAGGGCGATATCGGCCCGCCGCAACCCCCGCGCATGTCCCGCCGACAGGTGCCACCCCGCCCGCATAATCTCGTTCTCCCGCTTGGCCGGGCTGACCTTCAGCCGCCACAGGGCCAGGTACAGGCTGCTCAAACCCGCCGGCACATCCACCTTGCGCGCGGCGGCCAGATCGGGCACCGCCCACACCGCACCGGGTGCGTCCAGCAGGACGGTCAGCGCGCATTCCAGGGTGACGGCCACCGTCATCCCTTCGCCAGCCTCACCGAACTGAATGGCCTGGCCATCGGCCTCACCCAGATACCAATGGGCCGACAGCGCCCGCCCCGGATCATCGGGATCGGCAATCCGCGCCAGATCGGACCCATCCGGTTCCAGCCACACACCCATGATGGCCTTGGGCTTGCCCTTACCAAAGGCCGCCACCAGACACGGATGACGGCCCATATCATGCTGTCGCCCGCTGCGGTCCCGGTGCAGCCAGGGCATGACCCCGACCCGCAGCCGCTTCAGCTTGGGCAAGGCATAGCGAAGTTCCTCGGGGCCCACGAACCGCGCGATATAGGCGATGCCGGCGCGCACACCCTTCAGCAAGGGCACGCAATCTTCCCAGATGCGCGCGGCCTCTTTCTTATCCTTGTCCTTGTCATTGGCGGCGATGGCATCGGCCACCTTCACCCGCCGGCGCGCGCCGGCCTTCCGCACGGGCGACACGGGCAGCCCCGATGCCGGCGGTTCGGGCCGCAAACGCGCCGCAACCGGGGCAGGTTCCGGCATCGGCGCGAACCCATCCATGAGTTTGGCCGCCGCCACGATGGCGCGAATGGCGTCCAACCCGCTCATAACAGCGATCCTTGCGTCGTCCTGCCTATGGGCACGGTGGGCGCGGTCGGAACGGGCAGCGACAGCCGATTTTCACCCTCCCCGCGATGGGCGGCGCAGGTCCAGAACAGGGGCGCATGCCGGTTGCGGCCATAACCCCAATGGGCCACGGCCCCGCACAGGGCGCAGCGATGGATGGGCGGTATGGTCAGGGCACGGCTCATGCGGCCCCCATGATCATATCGTTGAAATCCTGACCCGCCGGCGGCCACGCCACCCGCACGCGCACACCTTGGGCCGTGAACCGCCGCGCCGCACGCTCCACCAGGGCCTCGCCCGTGGGCCGGTCGCCATCGGCATCGGCCAGGATGATCACCTCCTCCACCCCGGCGGGCAGGCGCATGCCGGGCTTGTCCATGTCTGGATAGACGGTGGGCAGGGGCTTGCCCGACACCGGATGCGGGCGCACCGGCCCATCCTCATGGCCATTGCCGGCAACATTACCCAGACTGCCCGCAACCCAGATCGCCAGATCCGGACAGGCCAGCCGCACCGACAACCCTGTCTCGATCCCTTCCGCCACGGCCAGGGTCCGGGCAGGTGGCGCAAAACGGATGGCACAGCCCCAGGCCGGGCCGAACATCTTCTTCGCCTTGGGCACATCGGCCTTGCGCCCATCCGGCCCCAGATAGGTGACATGCACCGCTCTGATTTCTCGGTCTACGCTCTGAAATGCAGCAATCTGGGCTGCGAAAGTGCCCTTGCACAGGCTGCCATCGTCGCGATGCTGCTTATAGGCAAGGGCCGGCGCAAAGCGCAGGCTGGGCAGATCATCGGCGGGGCAGCATCCCCGCCCGCGCAGATAATCCTCCACAACCGTCCCGCGCCAATGCCGCCCCGCCGCCCATTTATCCCGCGCCCCCTGGATGCGAAACGCCAGCAACTGATCCTGATCTTCCGGCGCTTGCCGCTTCACCACGGGGCGCAGCACGATCTCCGGCGGCGGCCCATCATCACCGGGCACCGACAGCCCGGCCCGCGCCGCCAGATAGCGAACGGCATCCATGAATATCAGGCTCTCATAGCGCATGATGAAGCCGATGGCGTCGCCATGGGCGCCGCACCCGAAGCAATGCACGAAGGCCTTGTCTTCATTGACGGTGAAGCTGCCTGACTTCTCATGATGGAACGGACAGCACCCGATCCACTCCCGCCCGGACCGCCGCACCTTCACGCGCTCTTTCACGATCTCCACCAGCGACGTGCGCGCTCGCAGCTCGGCCATGAATACCGGGGGAAGGTTCATGACACCCTCACAGCGCTATAATTTTCGCTATTTGCGAAATAACCCCTTGCAATCTTGTTCGCTATTTGCGAAATTACACTCATGAAGCTCGTGATCGAAAAAGCCGCCCAGAAGGGCCTCGACAAAATGCCGCCAGCGGCCCGAACGGCGCTGTTCACCAAGCTCCACGCCGTGGCTGCGGCACCTTTCGCTTCCCATCCCTTCGACGTGAAGGCGATGAAGGGCGAAAAGGACACGTTCCGCATCCGCCAGGGCGACTGGCGCGCCGTGTATGTCGTGGTCCGCATCAACGACACGGTGCGCGTCCGCATCGTCGAAATCAGAGGGGAAGTGTACAAATGAACGCCATCCGGCCCATCGCCACCACCGACGACACCGTCACCCTGTCCAAGGCCGATTATGAGGCGCTGTTGGAGGAGTTGGAGGAGGCCCACGACCGGGCGCGCTTGCGCCAGGTCGAAGCCGACCTTGCCGCCGGTCGGACGGAGGAAATCCCGTTCGACATGGCCATGGCCCTGTGCGACGGCGCGAACCCGGTTCGCACCTGGCGCAAATATCGCGGGCTGACGGCGGGCGATCTGGCGGCACAGGTCGGCATATCCAGGGCCTACCTGTCCGAGATCGAAAGCGGCAAAAAGCCCGGTTCCGTGGCGGTCCTGTCGCAGATCGCCAAGGCCCTGAACCTGGACATGGACGATCTGGTTCGCGGTGCCACCGCCTGACATCACGCCACGCATCGCAGCACCCTGACCTTCGGGGGCGGCACTGCCGGCACATAGGCCCGAACCACCACCACCCGCCGCGCCCGCTCCGCGCGCATGCGCCACACATCGGCGCTGTCGATCAACTGCACCAGGCGCAGCGAAAGATCATCCAGACGCAGCCGCCCCTTGCGCGCCCGCATCCCCAGCGCTTGGCGCACTTCGTCATCCAGCAGGGCCAGGGGGCGGCGTTCGGCGATCAGCATCGCCAAGGCCAGGCCGCGCAGCGTGTCGATGTCGGTCATGCAGCATCCCTCCCCGCCGCCACCGCCGCCGGGATCTCCACAACCACATGCGACCCGCGCCGGCCATACCCATCGGGTGACCAGACATACCAGTCGTAGTTGATCATAGGCCGGTTCGCGCGCTTTGGCCCCGCGCCCTGTTCCGCCGGATCAAACCACAGGGGCCGCGCCGTGGGCACGATCACCCGGTCATACGGGCCGGCCACGCCGAACAGGTCTGCCCGCCCCGATCCGGCGGTACACCAATCATGCGACAGCAGCATCATGACCGTGCCGCCCACGGGTGCCATCAGGTTGATGGCATGGCGCACGAACGGCTCCGTAAGACCCTTCTGGAAGGGCGGATTGGTGATGATCCGCGTCACCCCATCGGGCGCGCGGCGAAAGGCAAAGAAATCCTGCACCAGACAGGGCCAGCCCCAATCGAAAATGTCGGACGCGAACACGGTTCGCCCGCGCTCTGCCAGGGCGCGGCAGATATGGCCCGCCCCACAGGCCGGTTCCCAATCCGCCCCCTCGGGTGCCGGCCCATGGTCCAGCCCCACATCGATCAGCCAGCGTTCGCGCGTGAAATAGGCGTTCAGATGCAGGCGCTGTTGTGGCGGGCGATATCGAAATGACCGTTGCGTCATCATCGGCCCTCGACCGGGCGCGAAGAAGCCCTTGCCAGGAACGCAGCCTGTCGGCGCAAGCGTGCCGCCGCATCCGCCGCGCGCTCCATCTTGGCGGCGGCCCGCCGTTGCCGGGCCAGCTCCGCGCGTCGCTCCTCCTCCACCTCATCCGCCATGATCTGCGCCATGTTTCGGTGGTTCAGGAATGGAAACGGCCCCACCGCCGCACGCGCCGGACCCCGGTCAAACGCCCGGCTCATACCGCACCACCATCGCGGCCACCCGCCGCCAGCTCCGCGCGCAGCACACTAAGGCGCTGGGTCAACCCCGCGACGATCTCCCGCTGATACATCCGCTCCCGCGATGCCGCGTTGCGGGCGCGCGGATAGCGTTGCAGCAGGATGGCATCCCGCGCTGCCGGGTGAAGCTGGCCCGACAGAACCGCCAGCGCCTGCAAAACCGCCAGAACCGCCATGCCATTCCACACGGGCGACAGCGCCTCCAACCGGTCCAGGGGCAGTCCGGCGCGGATCAACCCATCCGCCGCCATGATGCCGGCCAGGGTCCAGACCGGGGCCGCAGCTTCATCCAGCACGCGCACCCCGCGCAGCCCCTCCATCTCAAACCGCAGAACCACCACCACATCCATCATATCGCCCAGCGACAGGGGATGCGTGATCTCCACGGTGCGCAGCGGGTTCAGACCCCGGTCCACCAACAGGCTGCTACAGATCGACATGGGATTCCTCCAAACCTTCGCGCGGCACCGCCGCCGCCACGCCATTGCCGCCCCGGCCCCGGAACCGCCACGGGCGGCCCGCCGGCGTGCGTACCGCGTGCAGCATCTCCGCCCGGTTGAAATCGTTCATGGCCGTTTGCAGATCGGCCACCGTCTGCGCCCCCGGTGCCGTGGCGCATACCTGTGCCGCCACCCGGAACCGGGCGCGTGCCACGCTCTCCCCCTCCACCGCCTGCATCTGGCCGGCGGCCCGGCGCAGATCGGACAGCGCCCGCGCATCCTGCGGCGACAGGCACAGCCGGCAGGCCGCCATCAACGCCGCCGTCTCAGGGTTCAGATCGCGCTCGCTCACGGCTGCCATGGCATCGCCTCCCTGAACCGCAACAGGACCGCCACCGCCACCGCGCCGATCAAGTAGATCATCAGCACGCCCTGCAGGACGATCAGTCCCCAGGCGATGCGCGGGCGAGGCTTCTCACTGTCCTGCACCGCCTCCCGTGCCAGCGGCGGCGGGCTCATGATCCACCCCCGGCCAGACGCAGGCGGGGCGGCACCGTGAAGCGGC
Organism: Niveispirillum sp. FG156; assembly: GCF_057809555.1. Classification (NCBI taxonomy): domain Bacteria; kingdom Pseudomonadati; phylum Pseudomonadota; class Alphaproteobacteria; order Rhodospirillales; family Azospirillaceae; genus Niveispirillum; species Niveispirillum sp. FG156. Next base: position 29,433 of record NZ_JBMDKE010000048.1, read on the forward strand.
GGCCCCTGCCCGACTGGTACCGCTGCGCCACCTCCACGAACCGGCCCAGGCTGACATCGATGCGTGCCTGTTCGGCGGCATCGATGCGGCCATCATCGGCCAGGGCCTGCGCCATCTCATGACCGAATTCGGCGGCGGCGGCATTGACATGGAAAAGCCCGGTTTCATCGGGCACCAGCCAATCCATGCCCCCCATGCCGATGGGCCGCAGCAACTGGTTGACCAGCTCCGGACCCAGCAGCGCGGCCAGCCGCATGAACTGCCACAGATGCGCGACATTCTTCTCCGACATCCAGGAACCCAGGGTGTTGGGGTTGATCCCCGCGCCCTCGCACACATCCTCCCGCCCGAAATCCTTGCCGCGCCCCACCTGCCGGCGCAGGGCATCGGTGAACCATTCCTGCACCATCTCCGCCGTGATGGCGGCGGGCGGCACTCTGGTGCCACCACCACCGGCAATGCACTTCTTTGGTGTGTCATCCATGATCTTTTCCTTCCATGCTGGAAGGGTGGATAGGCCGCCCGGCGGCACCGGCATCCGATGGGGGGACGACATGGCCTGGACAGAAGGGGGATATGAAGAAAATGTTCTGGCCCCGCGCCGCGCCCTGCGCCTGCGCATGGCCGACACAATCGACCGCGCGGTGGAAGGCGCCGGCATCCAGGCGCGCCCAATGGTCGGAGCCGAAGTTGGGCGTGGACAGCCACACCGGCTTCGCTCCCTCGCGGACCACCTGCGGCAACAGGTCTGGATATGACGGATCAAGAAGGACGGGGCGGGCCTCTCTGTCGCACAGCGGCCCGCCCCGCCAGGTGTCCCCCGCACGATGACAGGCGGGGGCGGAGGAAGATTGAGGAGAGATGGAGACGGTCATGCGGCACTCCTGCGCGCAGAAACGTAAAGGTCGGGGCGCAGCATCCGGCCCTGGACCTTGCCACCCGTCCATTCCTCGATGGTCGGCAGGACCTTTGGCGGGTAAAGCCTTGCTTTGCCCCACTTTTTCAAAGAGGACAGCGACCATCCGAGGGCGGTTGCTGCGTCCTCAAGGGTCAGGTCGTTGTCTTTGAGGTATTTTCGAAAGGCGTCCATATGAAATGGGTACACAGTTTGTGTCCCTATTTACAACAGAAATCTAACCACCAAACCCCAACAACCGTTCACAGGCAGTGCAATACACAGCCTGTGAACCCGCCGCTATAGTCGGACTATGGTTAAACCGCCGCGCAAATCCGGGCACCGGCTCGTCTCCCAGGTGCCAACCGGGCCGCACGCCAACCGTTTGGGACAGGCGCGCGTCAAGGCAGGCATGTCCCAATCCGAACTCATTGAACGGACCGGTCTTTCCGAAAGCTACGTGAAACAGATGGAATCGGGTCGGCGCGCCCTGACCGCCGAAGCGTTGTTGGCCCTTTCGCAGGCCTTGTCCTGCGCACCCGAAGACATTGCAATGCCTGACCCGGACCCGCAGATCAAGGAAGCGATCCTGTTGGCGCGCTTTCGCATGATGGCAGAGGATGATCGCCAGCTTTTTCTGGCAACGGCGCGCCGGCTGGCATCCGCATAGCCTCAGCCAACAACGCTTTCTGCGCAGCCGGTGACAGCCTGCGCCACATCCTAATCAGCTCCGCCTCTTCATTTACATGTGCCATTACAACCGCCAGATTATAGCCTGCGCATTCGTTATGTGACTGCTATCCTAGACTATAGGAATACAATAGCAATCCCCCTTCGCGCGGACCCCATCCTAAAGCTCATGTCTGACGCAGATGACGCTGCGGATGAAACATGCATACTATGGCATGCCGTCCCGGTGGGGGAACGACAGTGTGCGGACGGTCCACGGTCGGTGCGGGTGCTCGCCCGCACAAAGGTCGGCGTTGGCAAGCGCCGGCCACCCCACTGGGCGGCTTGCGCAGCCTATCCAAAAGGATGGGTTCTGCGCAACCGCGAAAATGCATGCTACAATAGACCTACGCGCAGCGATTGCATACGGATGTATGCTTCTACGGGTGCGGTTCACGCGCCGTTAATCTTCGCCGCGCAAATTCAGCACCATCAATCGACCCAGGACGATATGGGCGTGGCCCTGCGCCTCTTCGAAGCGACCAAGACGCACCGCCGTCGCCAGATCCGCAACGGTATCGCCCAGTTGCGCCCGCACATCTTCGGGCGGTGACCCTGCCAGGGCCATGACTTCCACCCTGGTTATCGGCGGGGCGCCCTTGCCTGTCAGTGCATCGGCAATGCGCTGACAGATATCAACCGGCAGATATGGCCGTCGATACAGGTCCGCATTCTCATAGCGCTGATAGGATGATGCGCCCCGCCATCCCGCCGCAATCGCCAGCTGGCGCTTTGAAAGCCCCGCCCGGTGGCGCAACGCCCTCAGCTTTTCCGTAACCAATCCCGGCCCCGCCCTTCGCGCTGGATATCGCGCGCCATTGTGCGCGGTGAGGGTGTACGCGGTCGGCGTTGTACTTTAACGCATATCGCGCCAAGCCCCGCTGAATAGCTGGGATTCATGTCCGGCAGTACAGCGGCCTGCTGGGCATACACCTGGCCGCACCGACCTTTTCGGCCTCACCGAACATAGGAGCACATTTTGTGTACCCTTTTTCGCTTGCGAGTGGGGACACAACGTGTGTACCTATTCGCGGGCGACGAACATGGTTCGCCATACGGAGGTCAAAATGCATAGCCCCACCCCCACGGCCCATGGCCTGACCCTGACCATCACCCCACCCAGGGGGCCGCAGCGCGACCATGCGCGCTGGTTGCTGGGCATCCTGTCGCGCGGCGCCCATGCCCTGGGCATCACGATCCTGTCGGCCCGGACGGGGGAGGATGGGCGCGCCCATGCCACGGTCGCCCTGCCCGCCGCCGACACGCGCCGCCGTCCGTTGACGGTGATTGCCCCGGCCCTGGACCCCCTGCCCCTGCTGGCCGCCATCCTCTACCATCCGCTGCCGGCATCGCTGATCCCCGCCGGGCACCGCAATCCAGGCAACCTGACCGCCGCCGCCATGCTCTACCGCGCAGCCATGCTGGCGCGTCCCCTGTCCATTGAATTGGCCATGGCCGGCATCAGCTCCCAACGCGGGGACGATCCCTTGGCCCTGTCGCTCTGCCCTGCCCTGCTGGCCAGCGCCGGCCTGCTGCCCGCCGGCATGGAACCCCAGGCCGCCCTGACCCGCCTGTCCTACCTTCTGGGCTGCGGCCATGGCCGGGTGCGGGTGGGCAACGCCACCATCCATGAAACCATTCTGGTCCCGGCCCAACTGGTCCGCGCCCTGATCGCCAACGACGGCACCCTGCCCCCGCACCCGGCGGCTGATGCGCTGGTAGCGTGAAGGAGGGTCCCGTGCGTATCGATCACAACGGTGCCGGTGAAACCTTCTGGACGATCCGCACACCGCCAGAGTGCGGCGAACTTGACGTCACCCTTCTTGCCACCAAACGCGGACTCCTGTTTGGGAACGATCTGATCCCCTGGACCGCGCTGGACGATGCTCGCACCGCTGCGTTTCACGGCCTGCTACCCCTGACCATCGAGGAGGCCCAGGCCCAAGCGACCAGATGTTCCTGCCACGGTAGCGACGATTACTGCCCGTGCCAGAACGTCCGGATGGGAGGGGCATGATGCGAACCATTAAGCAGGAACGTCATTTCTTCGTTGGCACCCATAAGGGCCACACGCTTGAACTTGAACGCGAACGCAAGGGCCCAATGAAAGGCCGCTGGTACATCCGGGTCTATAACGACCACGGATCTGCATATGACGGACTTGCGCCGGATGCTGTCCGCACAGTGGCGGATGCCAAACGCGAAGCCCGCAAGGGCGCCTGCCTGGACCGGTAACACCTCCCCCAAAACGTAAGCGAACGCCCCTCCATCGCGCAGGGGCGCATGGAGACACGCATGTCCGATCAAGGCCCGCCCGTACCGCTTCCGCAGGATTACGCCACCCTGTCGCAAAGGGATGTCTGCGCCATCCTGGATACGCAGCAATCCACCCTGGCGAAATGGCTGGCCGATCATCCCACACTGCAACCCTATGCGAAGGGGGAGTTCGGGCAGACCTTGCCACGCGGGCGCCACCGCTGGACCGAACTGACCCTGCTGCGTGTCGCGATCTTTGCCGCACTGGCCCATATGAATAAGCCGGTCAAGGGCAAGGCCCTGCTTGCCAAGGCCGCTGATCTGGCCGCCCGGTCTGGGCACATGGATATCGTCTTCATCGCGCCCTACTGGGACAGACAGGCCGCCATCCGCGCCGATCCCACCGCCGGCGCTGCGTGCTGGGCCATTCCCCGCGCCGCGATGCTGAACAAGTTACGTTCAGACGTGGCCGCCTATCTCACCATAAAGAAGGAGGCCGCGTAATGCCCCGTAAAGCAACCAAGCCCGCCGCACCGCCGGACGGCCCCCGCCTGATAACCGACGATCCTGTCCTCGTCTCCCAACTTGCGGGCGTCTTGGCCGAAGCGATGGCAATGGCCCTGGCACCAGACCCCGGCGAAACGCGTGGCGCCTATCTGCGCCGCATGCGGGAGGCGCGGGGCATGACGGTAGAGCAGCTGGCCGAAGCGACGGGCCAGAGCCATTTCAACATCCAGACAGCGGAGGAAAAGCCGTACCGGTTTCCATCGCCACATGCAGACGGCTTCTGGCAATTGGCTGCCGACGCCCTGAACCTGCCCGAAGACGCCTTCCTGTCCGTCCCGGTCACGTTCGACCGCGCACTGGTGGAGGAATTGCCCCCGCCCCCGGTCACGATCCGTAGCCCCGCCCCCGCCCCGCCCCTGACACCCGGCCTGCACTACCTACGGCATGATCAACTGGTGCCCAGCCCCCTGAACGCCCGCAAGCATTTCGATGCAGCCGCGTTGGAGGAAACCGCCGGATCGATCCAGGCCATGGGCCTGCTGCAAAATCTGGTGGCAAAGCCCCTGCCCGATGGGCGGGCAGAACTGGTGTGCGGGGAACGGCGCTGGCGGTCCATCGCCCTGTTGATCGAACGCGGCGATTGGGACGCCACGGCCCCCACCATCCCGGTCATGGTCCGGCAGATGACGGAGGCGCAGCACCGCGCCATCATGTTGATCGAAAACCTTGCCCGCCGCGACCTGACCCCGCTGGAGGAGGCGCGGGGATTTGCCGAACTACAGGCCCTCGACCCCGACACCTACACCACCGACCGCATCGCCGCCGACTGCGGCTTCACCCCGCGCCTGATCCAGCAGCGCTTGGCCCTGCTGCGCCTGCCCGGCCCCGTGCTGACGGCGCTGGACGCCGGGCAGATCAATGTCTCCGCCGCCCGCGCCCTGTGCCGCGCGCCCACGGCGGACATGCAACTGACGATCCTGGCCGGCATCCTGGCCGGTGACCGCCACCTGAAAACCACCGCGGGCATTCAGGAAACGATCACGCGCGGCATGATCCCCATCTCCCGCGCGAAGTTTGACATCCAGGAATACATCGACGCGGCAGACGGGCACGAAGGCGCCCAGATTGTGGAGTTCGAGGGCAACGGCGCCCGCTACTTCCCGAACCCCGAACTATTCCGGGGCCTGCAAGAGGCATGGGCCGAACGCCGCTGCCACGCCCTGCGGGCCGATGGCTGGTCATGGGCGCGCGTGGAACCGACCCTGGCCGCCTGGAAATATGACCGGGTAGATTGCATGGTCCCCGGCGCTGGCTGCGTCATCGTCCTGTCCCCCACCGACGCGTCGGTGACCGAACATACCGGCCTGATCCCGAAACAGACCCAGGCGGCACCCACCGCCCCCACCTGGTCACAGGTCGATATCGAGGAACTGACCAGGCCGCCGGCACCGGCCCCCGCACCCACCGCCCAGCCCGCCACAGCGGCACCCCCACCGTCAGCACCCAACCCCCTGGCGGGCCTCACCCGCGCCGATACGCATATCCACCGTACCGCCATGGATTTCTTCCGGGGCCGGCTGCTGGCGACACTGGCCGCCAACCCCACCGACATGATGATCCTGATGATCCTGGACCGGGGCCGCCCCCATACCGACAGCCTGTTTGAACGGGTCCATAGCGGTGATTGCGTCCTGCCCGTCAGCCTGTTCCACGATGACGATGGCGACCCCGGCCCCCTGTTCCCCGCCGTCACGCATGCAGAGATCGATGACGAGGAAATACCCCCATCGGACAATACCTGTGTGTTCAGCGACCGCGACGCCATGGGCCGCGCCCTGCTGGACCTGATCAAGCAGGGCGACCCCGCCGCCATCGCCGAAACCTGGGCCGCCCTGATGGCCGACACGATCTTCCTGGACAGCGGCGACCTGCACCCCGTCTGGCGCGACTACGCCACCCTGCGCGGCATCCCCCTGCCCGCCCATTTCCAGAATTCCGGGGCCACCCATGCCTGACACCATCCTCTCCACCCCCCATCTGGGCACGCAGCGCTTGACGGTCTTTTCCTTCTGCTGCGGCCTTGGCGGACAGACGCGGGGCTTTCAAAAGGCCGCGATCCGCCTTGGTGCGATCAGCGCCCGCTGGCACTGCATCGGCGGCATCGACAGCGACCCGGCGGGTCTGCGCGACTTTGAACGGCTGACGGGGGCCAAGGGCACGCTGCTGGACCTGTTTGACCGGGACCAATACGAACAATTCCACGGCCACCCGCCCCCGCCCGGATGGCGGGAGGTAACGGCGGATGATATCCGCGCCGCCGCCGGCTATGAGGTACCGGACTGCGTAACCATTTCCGGCCCCTGCAAGGGCCTGTCGGGCCTGCTGTCCTCCAAGGTCGCGGCCACGATGAAGTATCAGGCCCTCAACCGCCTGACGGTGCGCTGCATCATGCTGATGCGGGAGGCATGGGGCGATGACGCCCCCTCCATCGTGCTGTTTGAAAACGTGCCCCGCATCTACACGCGGGGCCGCCATCTGGTGGACCAGATCCTGGCCATCTTCGCGGACTGGGGATTCGCCGCCCGCGAAACCACCCATTGCTGTGGCCGCCTGGGCGGGCTGGCCCAGGGGCGCAAGCGCGCCCTGATCGTTGCCCGCAACGTGGCCAAGGTCCCCGCCTTTTTGTATGAACCGCCGCAGCAGCGCCTGCGTGGCGTGGGCGAAGTCATCGGCCTGCTGCCCCTGCCCGGCGACCCCATCGCCGGCCCCCTGCACCGCGTGCCGCAACTGGCGTGGGAAACCTGGGTCCGTCTGGCCTTCGTGCCGGCCGGCAAGGATTGGCGGGCGCTGAACGACCTGCGCGTGGTTGACGGCAAGCTACAGGATTGGGCCTTGGCACCGGTCGGCACGGCGGCACCATCGGCGCTGGACAACCCGCAAACCGGGCAACTGCATGGCGGGGTGCTTGGCGTCAATGGTTGGGGTGACACGGGCTGCACCGTCACGTCCCGGTCATGGCCGCTGAATGGCACGAACGCCGTGGCCGACCCCCGCACGGGTTACACCCACACCTATAACCAGCTGGGCGTTGGGGCATGGGACAGCCCGGCCTGCACCGTGACGGGACAGAAGGCACCGGGCCAGGGCCGGTTCTCTGTCGCCGACCCGCGACAGACCGGCACCCGCCACAACAATGTGTTCCGGGTAATCCCCTTCGATCACCCGGCCCCGACCGTCACCGCCGGCCACGGCCCCAGCTCCGGCGGCGGCTGCGTCGCCGACCCACGCCCACCCGCCGGCACTCATGGCAAATGGGCAGTGACGCCGATGGACGCACCCACCCGCACCGTGATCAGCGGCTCCACCACAGGACAGGGCGCATCCGCCGTCGCGGATCTCCGCTACCCATGGGGCAGCAACGCGCATATCAACAAGATGGCCGTGCGCGACTGGCACGCCCCCGCCGGCACGGTGACGGGCAGCGACCGGGTGGGCAGCGGGGCGATGTCCGTTGCCGACCCCATGCCCGCCTTCCTGCGCGGACAGGAACGGCGCGACAGCTATCAGACCGGGGGCCATTACGGGGTGCAGGGCTGGACCGACCCGTGCCTGACCATCCCTGCGCACCCCAAGAACAACAATGGCCCCTGGTCCGTTGCCGACCCGCGAACCATGTTCGCCGAACCGGTAAGCCCAGGCCCCACCACCCTGCCCGGCCCCAAGGACAGGGGCGTCTTCCTGATCATCGCGGCGGACGGCACCTGGCATCGCCCCTTCACGACGCTGGACCTTGCCGCATTGCAAAGCCTGCTGGACGTGGAGGCCTATGCCGGCAGCCTTGACCGCTGGCGCCGCGCTTGCCGGCAGGCCACGCGCGATGGCACGCCCCTGCCCGCCCCGCCCGAACCCTGGGATTTGGACGGGAAAAGCGACAGCGCCAAGCGCGAGAGGATCGGCAACGCCATCCCACCCGACAGCGCCGAAGCCATCGCCGTGGAGGTGGGCCGCACCCTGTTGCTGTCCCGTCTGGAACGCACCACCCCCATCGCCAAAACCCCCATCTGGGTCCGCCCGATAACCACGGCCCTGACCCTACCCGCAACGGAGGTGCAAAATGGATAAGGCGTCTAAATTTGAACTACCCGTTCTACGCATGGGGCCGGAGGAGTTTCTCTCTATCCCAGTCTGTCAGAACTGCAACCCACCGCCGGAGCCGGGCACCATGTGGCGTCGGCTTTCCGGCGGCCTTTCAGGTCGCGATAGATGGGTTGTAGGCAGATGGCGTCGCACCAGCGATCAGCGCTGGATTTTAACTGAATGGCTACACCCCATCATCTGCGTGCGGGCCGCATCATGACCGACCGTATCCGCCGCCCCATCAATTATTACGGCAGCAAGGAACGGGTGGCCGGCACGATCCACGAACTGATCCCGCCCGGCATCACAGATTGGGTGGACCTGTTCTGCGGGTCCGCCATCGTGACCCTGTCAAAGCCCCGGCACCAGCGCGAAACCATCAACGATCTGAACAGCGACATCGTCAACCTGTTCGGCGTCCTACGCGATCCGTTGCAGGCACCCGATCTCTATGCCCGCATCGAACTGACCCCCTTTTCAGAGGAGGTGCTGCACCAGGTCTACACCACGCCCGACAGCCACGATCCCGTTGAAAAGGCGTGGCGGTTCCTGGTGGCCAGTTGGTTCGGTCGCGGCGGCGACGCGCACAAGACGGGCTTCCGATGGAGCAAGGGGCAAACCACGGCCCCGGAACGCAGTTGGGCGAAACTGCCCGACCGGTTGGCACCCGTGGCCGACCGGCTGCGCGGTGTCTGCATCCGTCATGAAGATTGGCGAAAGGTCCTGGCCGATTATGCGACGCCCCATTGCCTGATCTATGTCGACCCGCCCTATCAGGGGCCGGTCGGACGCCGCTATGCCATCAAGATGACGGACACTGACCATGCCGATCTGGCCGCCGCCCTGCGCGCCACCCCGGCCCGCGTCATCCTCTCCATGAACCCCGGCACACTCTATGACCAGGCCCCGGCCGATTGGCGCCGCCTGGACATCGATGTGACCGGCGGACGCGCCCAGACCAAGGGCGAAGTCCTGTTCCTGAACTTCGACCCCAACCCCCTTTTCGCCGCCGCCTGAAGGCCGCCGCATGCCCCGGCGCACGGGGCGGAGAAATTGCCATGTCCTACCCCATTGACCCCGCCTTGGTCGAAAATCTCTGCCGCAACTTGGCCATTCAGACGGCAAGCAACACTATCACCCTGCAATGCATGTTCGGTGACACCGATGAAGACTTGGCCGGCGCCGTGTCATCGGCACCTGACCTGATACGACAGGCCGGGCACGATATGGATGTTCTGTTCCCGGTGGAGAGCCGTCCCGTCGCCTCCTTCCCGGAACAGGGTACAAGCGAGTGGAAGGGGCCGGTCACGCAGGCATGGACCCATGCACTGCCCTTCATGCAGCAGACTGTGCTGTTGACCGCCGTGCGCGGCCCCGATGGCGTGGACAAGTACGCACCCATCAAATACCTGCTGCGCTGGTATCGCCGCTGCATCCTGGTCAGCAGCCTTGACGGTTGTATCCTCACAAACCCCTGGGATGAACGCGGCGGTTCTTTCATGGGACCAAGTTACACACCGCTTGACCCCAATGCATCTTGGGAACCCAAGCTGAATGACATACTGGCGGACTACCTGCGCAGGGTCGATAGCACCCCGCACCACTTCCATCTGCACCTAATGCATGCCTTTGAAATCTTGGGCTACAAGCATCCGGACTGGGAAATTCGCACTTGGTTCCACCTTGCCTATGTCCGCCTCGTCCACGACATGCACCTCTGGCCGGAAACGGAAGAACAGTTGGATAAGCGCCTAGGCGACAGCCGCGAAGGCTGGCTTGCCCGTGCCGACGCCGCGACCGTGGCATGATGGAGGGCTGATCCATGATCGACAGCAAACTCCAAGGCGCAGCCTCCCCGCACACTGCCATCACGCAACTTGAACCAACCACCCTGATCAGGACAGCCAACGACGAACAGGTGGCCGCGATCTTCTGGTTTCTGGACGAAGACAACACGGCAGCAGACATGTGCATGGTCGCCGCCGCCTTTGGCTACAGCGCCCAGGCGGTGGCCTTGTCCGACACAGGGCCGGAGGAACTGGACGAAGAACACTGGAATGGAACCAACGTACTCGACCGGTGGCACCCGTGCCCGCCGTCACCCGACCACAAATTGGCGGCCAAGTTCGACAGCGAAGACGGTCCCATCGCATGGTTCATCGCCCCGCTTTCCCGCACCGACCGCGATGCGACCCGCAAGGCGTTCGTCCAGGCGCTGAAGACGGAGGGCTGAGCCATGAGCAAGCGACACCCCAAAAGCTGGAATGGCGGCAGCAAGGAAGCCGCCCTGGAATTGGCCCGCCAGCGCATTGAAAGCAGCATCGCGCGCGGCGCAATCCGCTGCATAGGGTGCCAGGGGGCACAGATCATAGGCAACGATCTGTGCCCGACCTGCGGTGGCGCAGGCTGCCGTTGGCCGGGCGAACCCGACGGTCCCGCCCATCTCGCATACCCCACCCCGCCCACCTTGATGCTGGGCTTCGGCGGCGTGAGCATATGGGCCGGGCTAGCCCACCTCCGGCTAGGCCGGGAGGCTGCTTGGCAGGACTACCGCGCCGCTGGCTTGGGCTTGGGCTTCGACCTCTCGCTGGAGGCTGACCCCGGCCCCCTGCCCCAGGCCCAGTTTCAGACCTGGCTGGACGGGCGGGCGGTGGCCGCCATCATCTATGGTGTTGACGATGATCGCGGCCAGCCACAGCATTGGATCCTGGCCAGGCATATCGCAAACGACAGCGACGCCACTCAACGCGCCTATCAGGCCCTGGCACGCTCCATCTTGCTGCCCGATAACGACCAGATGAAGGACTACTTGGACGGCCTGGCGAAGGCCATGTGGATGAACGACATACCGCCGGGCGCCGATCCAGACGAAACCGTCAAATGGGACATGGGCGACGGCGTCACCATGGAGCGGGATTTGGCCCTGGACTGGCAGTTGAACGCTCCCTCCTACCGCGGCCTTGCCGCCCGGGCCATCGCCCACATCTTCCGCCTGAAGGTGCGGGTGGAGATGGGGAACGCAGAGGGGAGCAACCCCCAATGACGAACCTCCCCGACATCGCCCTGTCCATACAGCAGCCCTGGGCATGGGCCGTCGTCCAAGGGTACAAGGACATTGAGAACCGCAACCGCTTCGCGGTGACGAAAGGCAACATGGCCCCCCGCCGCATTGCGGTCCATGCATCAAGGGGCATGACCCAGGCCGATTATGAAAGTGCGGCAGAGGATATGGCCCGGATCGGCGTCACCTGCCCCCACCCGGATCTGCTGGTGCGCGGCGCCATTGTCGGTGCGGTCACCGTCGCGGCCATCGTGCCCAACCATCCCAGCCCCTGGTTCAGGGGACCGCGCGGTCTGGTGTTACGCGACGCCAGCGCCTTGGTTACCCCGATCCCCGCCGCTGGCCAGTTGGGTTACTTCGCATGGACCGAAGGGGGCGCCCTGGCCGAACCCCTGCAATGGATGCGCGCCTGGCCGGGCAAGGCACGCAGGCCCGCACAAGCACCCCCCGCCACCCTGTTTGATCAGGGAGACACACCATGAAACGCGAACCACGTTCGCACCCCCTCCCCGCTTGGCTACGCGATCTGCCGACCGTCATCGATCAGGACGCCAGGGAGATTTCCGAGATTAAGCCAGGGACCACTGACACCCACGCGCGCGGGCCGCACACGGTGGCGTTGCTGGCGGGTCACAGCGCCCTGATCAAGGCGGCATCGATCCAGGCAGAGAAGCTACCCTTCCCAGGGCCGTGGACCATGATGTTGCATACGCTGATCGACAGTGCCGGCCCCGGCCCCTGGTCAGATGAAGACGGGCCACGCGCCGATCTGCTGCGCCCGGACTGGGTCATGGCCATGGCGCGCGATATTGATGATGCCGCGCGGGACCCCGGCACGATCAAGGACTGCCAAAAGGCGCTGCGCCATGTGACCGGCTTTCCCGTTGCCAAGGTGCGGGCACTGGCCGAACCCTTCACCAGGGCCACCACGGCCAGCGCCTATGCCGTCGCCCTCATGCGCCGCGCCGTGACGGAGGAGGAGGCAACGCGACGGATGGAAAGCATTCTGGCCGTCTATTACGGCTGGGATCTGCGCTTCTGGGCTGACCATGGCGGATGGCCCTGGAAACCTATCCCGATCAAACCAGCGACCATGTTCACAGCGCGCGAGATCGTTGCCCAACGGTTGGGGGAGGTGGCGCCCGTGGCGGGCCGGGCCTAATCGCAGAAACACGTATTTACGTAAATACGCTAATACGTGTTTTGGTATTTACGCGTTTGGGTGTTTACGTGTTTTTGTGTTTGCGCTTTTTCGCGTTCGCGCATATGTGTGATTGCGTGTTTACGTTTATACGTGTTTCTGCGAAAGGGTAACCCATGGCCGCCACCATCGCCGTCGCGTCCGCCAAGGGCGGTTGCGGCAAGACAACAACGGTCATCCTGCTGGCTACATATCTGGCCCAGGCGGGATATCGCGTGACCGTCCTGGATGCCGATGTGAACCAGCATGCCGCCGCCTTTGGCCAGATCAGCGACATCGAGAATTTCAAGGTCGTAGGCGACATCACGCAGGACAATGTCTTGCCCGCCATCCGCACGGCAGAAGCCGACATGTCGGACATCGTAATCATCGACCTGCCGGGCGGCACCAGCGTCTTGTCGCTCAAGGCCATGCAGCGCGCGCACATGGTGCTTGTCCCGACGCAGGCCAGCCTGCCCGACGTCAAGGACGCAGTGAAAACGATCCATCAGGTCGAGGAGGCGCAGGAACTGACCCGGATGCCGATTGAACGTGCGCTGCTATGGACGCGCGTGCCCGCCGGATTTGAAAGCGTTTCAGCCCGCCATGTCCGCCAGCATGTGGAGGCCATGGACCTGCCCCTGTTCCGCACCACCCTCATGGAGCGCGCCGCATTTCGTGAGATGCATGTGACAGGCAAAGCCCCCGGACAGACAGACCCCAAGGGCGCCGCCGCCGCCAACGTGGCCGCCATCGCCGAGGAGCTGCTTGTCCGTCTGGCCCCGAAGGAGAACGCATAATGGCCCCTAAGACGCCGCTGCCGCCGCTCGACCTGACCCCGCGCCGGCCAGCGCTTGCCGCACTTCCCAGCCGCGCCGTCCTGTCCGACGCAGAGATTGAGGCCAATTCCCAGCGCGCGGGCGCTGCCTGGGGGGCTTCGCAGCAGGTGCAGCCCCAGGCAGCGGCGCCGGCACCCGAACCAGTCAAGGCACCACCCGCACCCACCCGGACGGCGCGGCTCGGCCTGATCATCCCCGGCGAACTGGATGATCAACTGCGCGAGAGAGCGCATCTTGAGCGCAAGTCCATCACGGCCCTGGTGTTAGAGGCACTGCATCAGGCCGGGTACGATATCGACCCGTCCTTTCTTGTCCCCGACAAACGCAGAAAATCGTAAATTCGCTTTTCTGCGTTTACGTATTTACGTAAACGCATACTTGCGTAAATACGCGTTTGAGCATTTGCGCGCCATCGTACTTTGGTGACGCGCTGGCTTTGCGAGTTCGTACTCTGGTGACGGGTCCGTTGCGAAAACAGCATCCAGGGGCAGGGAGGGGCGCCGCCCGCACCACCGCGATTCGCGCGCCAACAGGGCAGGGGAGGGGGTTCGTACTTTGGTGACGGGGGCTTTATCCACTCTTTATCCCCGTACTCTGGTGACGCGCGCCCCGTACCCTGGTGACGGGACTCGGGCTTATCCACCGTACTTTGGTGACGATACTAATAGTTAAACCCTAATACCCCTCGAATAGCTTGCGTCACCAAAGTACGAGGTTGACCGGGCACGGCAGGGGACCAAGACTGCGCCGCAGCAGAAGGAAACCACCATGGCCCAGATCCACCAGCTGATCAAAGAGCAGGGCATCGACTTCGTCCGAAAGGTAACGCAGGACAAGGCTGACCGCCAAGCAGCAGACACCGCCTATGCCATCATGTCGGATGAGGAGCAGCGGATCGGGGTCATGCATGCGGGCTTTGCCATGACCGCCTTGCCGCATAAGCAGATCCAGGACATGACCTGGGTCCGGCAGACCGGTGATGTCAAGCTGGTGGTCGAAAGCGGGCGCGACGCGGATCAGAACCCCGTGGGCATCCCTTTCGGCTCCATCGCCCGCATGATCCTGCTGTATCTTCAAACCGAAGCGGTAAAGACCAAGTCGCGCGACATCCCGCTGGGGCGCAGCATGAACCAGTGGCTATCCAACCTTGGCGTAGATAGCGGCGGGCGGCAATATCAGCTCGCCAGAGAACAATCCAAGCGCCTATCCCTGTGCCGCCTGACCTTCTTCCGTGAAGGGCCGAACGCGACGATGGTCAGCAATGGATCATTCGTTCGAAACGCCATCCTTCCATCCAGCAATGCGGAGGAGGGGCAATTGACCCTCTGGCGGGAATCGGTGCGCCTTGACGAAGGCTTTTATGACAGCCTGATGCAGCACCCGATGCCGGTGCGCGAAGCGGCCATCCGCGAAATTGGCAGCCGGTCCATGGCTATCGACATATATATCTGGCTGGCCTACCGCCTGCACGTCTTGTCGAAACCTACACCTGTCAGCTGGGCCGCGCTGTACGCACAATTCGGCAGCGGCTTTGCGCAGATTCGGCAGTTCCGGGCCAAGTTCAAAGAACCCCTGAACCTTGCCCTGGCCGCATACCCAGAGGCGCGGGTCAGCATCGATGATGCCGGCCTGATCCTGTACCCCTCCGACCCCGCCGTCCCATACGCCAAGATGGCGGCGATCCGATAGGGCAGGGGAGGGGGCGTCACCAAAGTACGACACCGTCACCAAAGTACGAACCCCGCGCGAACATGGTTCGCTAACGACCGGACACCCCCATGCGCCGCATCATTACCGCCGCCCTGTCCCTGATGCTTCTGGCCGGCACGGCGTCGGCCAAGGATATCCGGCTGACCACCTGGAATGTCGGCTGGTTGACCGAAAGGGCAGGGCAGGTCGACACAGGTCCGGGGCGCAAGCCGATTTACCAACGCACGGCGGATGACTTCGCACGTCTGTCGCAGTATGTAGAAACCATCGCGCCGGACATCATCGCCCTTCAGGAAGTGGACGGCGCCGGGGCTGCATCGCGGATCCTCGACCCCCAGAAATATCGCATCTTCCTGACCGACGAAGATGACTTCCAGCGCCCGGCGCTGGCCATCCGGCGGGGCAGGGGGATCGATATTCAGCAGAACCCAGATGTGGTCGGACTGGATCTGCTGGACGGGCAACCGCGCAGCCTGCGTCGCGGGTTGGACGCCACCATCACCATCGGCAAATCATCGCTGCGCGTGCTGGTGGTGCATCTGAAATCGGGCTGTTTCAGCCCGGCCCAAAAGGGGGAGGCCTGCGACCTGATCAACCGGCAGGCCCCGATCATCCAGGCATGGATTGATGCGCGCCAAGCGGAAGGCCAGGCCTTTGCCGTGCTAGGCGATTTCAACCGCCGCCTGGGCAACCAGGCCGACCCGCTGCGCCAGATGCTGGATGATGGCCCCCGGCCCGTCAGCATCCTGAACGACGCACCGTCCAAATGCTGGGGCGGACGCTACCCCGACCCCATCGATCACATCATCCTGGGCGAGGGGGCCGACAAGCGCGTGAAGGGCAGGGCGCAGGAACTGGTCTATCGTGAAACCAACCCAGCAGACCGCGACCGGCTATCGGATCATTGCCCCGTGTCGGTAATGCTGGAATATTAGTGCAGTTTAAGCATACACTGGAAGTATTGCAGCTAATTAATTTTAAATTGCAACATTAGGGACGTGACGCGCGCTGTGATATGTAAAAATACATTCACTATCGCGTTACAAGATTATGCCAATCCTTCGAAGGACCGTACAGACCGATGCTTCCGACCACCCGTTGCTTGCGGGGATCGACCTTACGCAAAAGTCATCTATCTGCAATTTGCAGCTGGGCAGCCAGCGAACATCCATGCGCCTGGAGCCTGACTTCTGGCAGGCATTAGAGGCCATCGCGTCGATGGAGCAGAAGACGGTAAACGCCGTCGTCGCCGAAATTGATCGCAAGCGGGGACGATCAGGCCTATCCGCGTCGGTGCGAGTATTCATCGTAAAGTATTTTCGGGTAAGAGCACGCAACGCGTGACTACCTAGACACGAGTATGATGCAATAGGTTATTTACCATAATTATAATTATTGCGCAAAATCAATCACTTATAGCGCTGGCTCTAAACCCTACATGCCATGCGCATCGGCGGCGCCTGCGGTGGCTATGCCCGTCCCGCGCGGGACAACAATAGGCACGCAACCATCGGGCAGCCCCTCCCAAATCATGCGCAGCACAGCCGCATGTGCTGCCACACAGGGCAGCCCAAGCATCCGTGACTCCGTATCGTCAACGCAATAGCCCAACTCAACTTGCCCCGGCCCAAAGCGGGACGTTTGGGTGGCGATGATTTCCAGTGCCTTATCGGCCAAGAGCCTCTGGCGCTGATGCAGCCCGCGTAGCTCCGTCAACCAGCCCGGCGGACACCGCAGCTTGTGGGGGCGCGTCAAAGCATCCCGGATGCTTTGCGTCGAAACGGACAGGTACTCAGCGGCCTGCTGCGCCGAAAGGCCACAGGCAGCCAAGGCCAGGTGAAGAGGTGTCATTGGTTCAATCCTCCAACGGATTCGCTTCGGCGCCACTCTGAAAGCCCCAATCGGTCACGATTTCGATCTGGACATCAATTCCGGCAGCGCGCAGCTGCTCGACGGTGCGGTCAATCAGATTGCCATGCTGCTGCAACGTCATACCGCCCGCCGCTGCCGCGCTGCGGGGGAATGTGTCGGCGGTGTAGCGATAGAGCGTCACGCCCTCAAAGGCCTCGGACCCATATTGGGACATGATTTCGCCAACCAGGGATTTGGCGTCTTTTGTACTTTCGCCTTCCGCCACCACCCCGCTTTGCAGCTGGATTGACGCCCAACTAATGCAGCTCTGGGCACCCGGAAACCGAATTTTGTCCAGCCCGATCTTAATCCCAAAACGATATCGCCGGCGATGCCAGGGGCGCAAGGTGGGCGCGCCATCATTCATCGACCTGCTCCCACGTGGGCCTCTGATCCGGGCGGCAAATTTCACGATCATCACACAGTGCCTGATAGGCCAGTTCGACCCAAAATTTCCACCCCCTGCCGTCTGCCGGGTTATCGACGGGGTCATTATCAAACACGGCCACGCTGTTGCCTTTGTGGTCGCGGCGATAGGTGACGCCACTCTCGGCGGCCCGCAACAGCGGCGCATCATCGGCGACGCCGTAATAATTGATCAGTTTCCAAAAGGCGGCCTTATAGACATCGGCCTTGGTCCGGCCCTCCACCGCCACAAAACCTTCGCGGCACCGGTCATGGATATGCAGCTTGTACATTCTGGCCCTCCCTGCGTGATCCGTCGGAAACTCAGGCCGCGCGCAGCATTGTGTCGATAAAATGACTGGCGCGGGCGCCGGTCAGGACGGCGTTGAAATTGGCGATACCGCAGCCGACATCTTCGGCAGTTTCACCAGCCCGAAACAGCAGACCTGCCAGATACCAGCACTGCTTCTTGGTGGCGCCACGCTGGCCGGCGCGGGCCGCCGCCCGGTCAAGGTCGCTGGCAATCGTCTTTTGATCGTCCTTGGCGGGCAGCGTCTGGCCAGCCCATGCCATGCGCAGCGTACTGGCAAAATAGGCGCGGACCTTGCCGCCATGACGAAGGCTGGACTCACGGGCCATTTTCCACGCGGTGATCATGATCTTCTGAAGCTTTGTCATCTCGGCTCTCCCGACTTAGCTGCGGCAACCCGTCAGCTGATGAATATACACTACCCCTATATTTCATAGGGTGTCAATGCGAATAATCGTCAGAAATGAAACAGGCCCGCCGGTGGGTGCCGGCGGGCCTGTTTCATGTCGTCGCGACAGCGACGTATATACGCGCCCTTGGAACAGGCGTTCGGGTCCGGGGGGTGCGAACATGGTTCGCGTCACGGCTCCGCTTGCCCCTCGATCAGCGCCCGGACCCTGCCCAGCCGGTCGCGGCAATCGTCGCCGGCATCGGCCAGGGCCAGGATATAGCGTGCGAGATCCCGATCATCCGTCAGGGCGGGGGGCGGCGGTTGGGGCTGGCAAGAGAGCAGGCTGGCCGGCACCGTGATCCGATGCACCTCCACCTTGGGCAGGGGCGGCGGTGCGCCCCCGCAGCCCGTCAAGGACAGCACCGACAGCAGGGCTATCGGCACAAGCATGCGTGATCGGTGCATCGGCGATCCTCCGTTCGATATTCAAGCGGGACAGCAGGCGCGCCCGGTCGGCGCTGGCGGCGTCACTGACGGCCCGAACATTGCGCGCACCCATGGCGGCCACGGCATCGACCGCACGGGCATTGCCCCGCGCGATCTCCGATGCCAGGGCCTCTGCCTGACGGGCGGCAATCAGGTCCTGGCCGCGGCCATGCCATGACCAGAGCAGCGCGCCCAGGGCCAGCAGTGCCACGGCCAGACCCAGCACCGCGCGGCACCGCCACAGTGTCAACAGGATGGTCATTGCGCCCCCTTGCGCATGCTCAACCATGCGCCGATCCGCTCCACCATGGCCCCGCCGGGACCGATCAGGATGCTGCCCAGGATGATGGTGGAACCGACATCCAGGAAGCTGCTGGCCCGTGCATCCGACAGCCAAGGCAGGGCACCGATGCCAAGGCAGCCGGCCCCAATAATCACCCCGGCCCACAGCAGTTGATACCGCCGCTTTGACCAGGCGGGGGTATCAGGAAAGCCATCAGTCATTCCAATTCCTCCGTCGGTATGTCAGGCAGATCAGCAGTCTGACCGGCCATGAGGTGAGTGCTGTCTCCGCAGAATTCGATCCGACCGGAGCGGATGAAATAATGGCAGCACTTCGGCGGGCGCCCGATCCGCGAATAGTCGACAGTGATGTTGATCGACGGGCTGAACGTCGGCGCCGCCGCGTTTCCGTCCCACGTCCAGCGCGCCCCATTGCGGAACGGGGTATCGACGGCGATCTGGTGCATCCCGTTGCAGCCGGGACACCAGTGCTCATGCAGGATCAGACCGACCGTGCCATCTTGTGCGGGATACTCACGTCGCACCAGCTTCGGACTAAGCAGCGTGCCGAACATTCACCCCTCCTTGGGATAGAACCGCACCGGCAGTTCAAAATGGACGCCATCCGTAAACGGTTTGCGGCCCCGCGCCCTTTGGCGCTGGCAATAGGCCTCCAACAGCACATCCGCGCCGGTCATCATGTCCGGGCTGGTGCTGTCCCGGTCCCAGGCTCCGCCCCAGCGGATGGGCACCGCCTCCATCCGCGCGGCACGCAGCATGGCGTCGGCGATCTTGAATACCGGCGGCCAGTCCCAGCGGATGCTGCCCGCCACAAACGGCGCCAGATCCACGGCATGGCCGGTCAGGTGCCGGCCATCCAGGGTCTGGCTTGCCCCACTGGCCACCAGCGCGCGCTGCGTGTCCAAGGATCGCAACCCCTCGATCACGCTGAAATCGACCTCCGACAGGGCCAGCGCGCGTCGCACCACCCGCACCAGGTCAGCATGCACCCCCACCAGCTTCGCTTCGCTGGTACGTCCAAACGCGAACATGGTTCGCCTCCTTTCCTGGCCGATCACACGGTCGCCTTGGCCTTGTTGATCTGGCTCCACATGTCGCGCTGCTCTTGCTGGAACGACGCCATGGTGGAGCGGATGACCGCGATATCGGTCTGCATGGCCGACACGGCAGCCCGGCCCGCCTTATCATTGGCGATCTCCGCTTCGGCCCTATCCAGCCGGGCGGTGATACGCACCTGATCCATCTGCATCTGGTGAATCAGGGCAGGCAGCCCATCCAGTTGCTTGGCCTTGCCCGCCACAAGCCAGCGGATGCCGGCAATCACCCCCGCCGCCGCCAGCGCCAGCCCGGCCCCGGTCAGGCTATCCGCACTCAGTAAGTCCGCCATCACGCCTCCCCCCGCACATCGCGCCCCGCCAGCCGCAACAGCTCGCGGTTTTTCCCCCACGCCTCCCGGCAATGGCCCCACCGCCCGATAAAGGGCCGGTTGATGATGTTGATGATGACGACGCAGCAGCCGCCCCACAGGCTGCCGTCACGCCACAGATGCCAGCTGCCCGCCGACATTGTCACGGTGCTGTCGCCGGTCCCCAGCGCCACATTGAGCGCGCAGGACAGCAGCCGCGCCGCCTGCATCAGGCGGCGCTTGATCTCCGTCCACATGTGTCCCCCTTAAAGCGCGGATGCCGCGCGGAAGATGTCGTCGATATCGCCTTCGGTCAGGCCCAGGGCCGCCGCCATGCCGGCAAGGTGCGGGCTGGTCCGCTCCATGCTGGCGGCCCCCCACCGCTCCACCAGCTCCATATCGCCAGACAGGCTCACGGCGCTGTCCACGATGTTCAGCAGGCCCCGCGTGGCCAGCGCCAGGCGCAGTTGCACACGGCTTACCGTGGCCGGCACCGGCGGCGGGCGCAGGGGCCAGAGGGCCGCCTCCTCCACCATCAAGCCCCGCACGGTCCAGGCCGCCCCGTCCCAGTCCGCCGTCTGGGTCAGCGGGTCCAGATCCGGCACGGGCGGCAGGGTCAGGGTCCATCCCGGCTCCACCACCCCACCCGCATCCGTGATCAACGCATCCGCCCGCGTGCGCAGCAGATGCTGCAGGTCCGCATCCGCCGCCGTATCGGCCAGCAACTGCCCCGCCGCGACCCATTCGGCAAAGGCGGGGTTGGGAACCGCCACAACCTCCCCCTCCCCATCCGCCGCCATGAGCGTTTCCGGCGGCGGGTCCTGCACCGCCAGCCGCGCCGCCGCCTCCACCGCTTCCGCCCGTGCCGCGATGGCGGCCACGGCGCGGTTGACGGCGATGGCGGCGGCCAATGCGGCGGGATCTGCACTGCCCAGCACCAGGGGAGGTACGATGCAGTCCGGGCACCCATTGACCAGGGTCCAGACAGAGAGGTACGGGCGACCGGATACATAAGCACCCGTCCCGATCATGCCGCTATGCCGCATATCTATCTTCCTCTGAAATGCGATTGAGGATTTCCATCTTGGCGGCCCAAAGCCTGGGCGTGCTGTCGGCGGCGGTCACACGGATGGCGACACTGTTGGAAGCGGTATCCACCACGATTGTCACATCGTCCCCCGCCGTAACTTCTTTGTCGGTGCCAATGACATCGACAGTACCGTCAAGGGTCAGCACGCCGCCGGCATCGCGATATAGGCTGGCTTGACGGATATAAAGTCCGCGCGATGTGGCCGCCGCCCCCGCCGCTTTGCAGTCAACGGTGCCCCGGATCGACAGCTTCTGGCGCTCCCCCACCAGGACGCGCGGCGCGATATCCAGCGGCCCGGAACTGGCCGTGCGCGCGACGGCCCGAAGCACGTTTGGATCGCTGGCTACCCCTGGGACCGGTAGCCCGGCGGGCAGCATGCGGTCGCGCGCAATCACGCTGTCACTGATGATGCCGGCATTGGCGCTGGTGCCGATCAGCAGATGCGGGCCGCTGGCCGACAGGGCCGTGATGGCATCATTGCCGATGGCCGCGCCGCCGCTGGCCCCGTCCAGATACTGCACCCGGCCCAGGCCAGCGATGATTGACACTCCGTCGCCGGTGCCGACCGCAAGGGTTCCGTGTGCATCATTGGCGGCCAAGGCCGTGACGCTGTTGCTGGTGCCGCCCAGGGTGGCAGGCAGGCCGCTGATCATCAGCGCGCCTTCATCCTCCCACAAGCGCCTGATCTGGGCCGGCGTCGGCGCATAGGCGGCAGGGGCAGCAAGGATCATGGAGTGCAGAAAAGCACCAACCCCCGACAG
>NZ_JBMDKE010000049.1:0-51596 GCF_057809555.1 Niveispirillum sp. FG156
ATATCGGCGCTGACCGCGCCTTGACGCTGGGTCCCGGCTTCCGCCGGGATGACGAGGATGAGTTAGTTTCCCTTCCCCTCCCCCCAACCCACAGGCCCCGCCCATGTCCGATCCGCTTGACACCCATTCCGGCCTCTGGAACCCCGATCTGGCGCCGGTCCCGGCGGAACGGCGGACCTGGAACTGGGTGCATTACGCCTCGCTCTGGATCGGGATGGTGATGTGCATCCCCTCCTACCTGCTGGCCTCGGGCCTGATACAGCAGGGCATGTCGGCGGGACAGGCGGTGGCAACCGTGCTGGCCGGCAACCTTATCGTGCTGGTGCCCATGGTCCTGATCGGCCATTCCGGCGCCCGATACGGCCTGCCCTTCGCCGTCATCGTGCGGTCCAGTTTCGGGACACGCGGCAACAAACTGCCCGCCGCCCTGCGCGCCCTGATCGCCTGCGGCTGGTTCGGCATCCAATGCTGGGTGGGCGGCAGCGCCATCTATGCCATCGCCAACATCATGACGGGCGGTGCCCTGGCGGGGGACAAGATCGCGGCCTTGGGCATTGATGGCGGACAGCTGGCCTGTTTCCTGTTCTTCTGGGCCCTGCATCTCTGGTTCATCAAACGCGGGCCGGACAGTATCCGCTGGATCGAAACAGTCACGGCGCCTTTGAAGATCCTCATCATGCTGGCCCTGCTTTGGTGGGCCTGGGACAAGGCCGGCGGCTTCGGCCATCTCCTCTCCGCCCCGTCCCAGTTCGAACCCGGTGGGGCCAGGGAAGGCCAATTCTGGGCCGTATTCTGGCCGGGCCTGACGGCCATGGTGGGCTTCTGGTCCACGCTGGCCATCAATATCCCGGACTTCACGCGTTTCGCGAAAAGCCAGAAAGATCAGATGCTGGGACAGTCGGTGGGGCTACCGATCCCCATGGCCCTGCTGGCCTTCGTCTCCGTCGCCGTCACCTCGGCCACGATCATCATCTATGGCGAGGCGGTGTGGGACCCGGTCGATCTGGCCGGCCGGCTGGAGGGCATTGCCGTTGCCATCGGCCTGATCATCATCACCATCGATACTCTGTGCGTGAACCTCGCCGCCAACACCGTTGGCCCGGCTTACGATTTCTCCGCCATCTTCCCCCGCCATGTCAGTTTCGCGACCGGCGGCTACTTCACGGCGGGCATCGGCATCGCCATGATGCCCTGGAAGCTGATCGAGACGACGGACGGCTATATCTTCACCTGGCTAATCGGCTATGGCGCGTTGCTGGGACCATTGCTGGGCATCATGCTGGCCGATTACTGGCTGATCCGCCGACAGGTGCTGAACGTCCCCGCCCTGTTCGATGCGCAAGGCGAATACAGCTTCCGGTCCGGCTGGAACCCCGCCGCCCTGATCGCCTTTACGCTCGCCGTCCTGCCCAACCTGCCCGGCTTCCTGCACGCCGCCTTCCCCGGCGCTTTCGCGGGCGTGCCGGGCTTCTTCGTCGAACTCTACAACTACGCGTGGTTCGTGGGGCTGGGCATTTCGGCGTTGGTGTATCTGGGGCTGATGCGCCGAAACTGACCTACGCCATCTCCCGCAACACCGCCCTGACCGGGGCCGCGTCCGCGCCATCCAGCCGGATGGGCAGCGCTATCAACTCATAAACCCCGTCCGGCACCCCGTCCAGGACCAGCCCTTCCAGGATGCGCATGTCATGCCGGCGCACGGTATTGTGGGCGTCCAGGGTCTTGCTGCTCTCCGGGTCCACGGATGGCGCATCCGTCCCGATCAACCGCACGCCGCGTTCGGCCAGCGCCGTGATCAAGCCGGCATCAATGGCCGTAAAGTCACTGACCCAACCGTCCGGGAACCGCGCGAACGTATGCAGCAATACCCGCGTGATCCCCTCCCGCAACACCGGCATCACGTGCCCAATCGTGACCAGTCCGATGCCCGGCGGCACCGTCACCACCTGTGCCGGCCCCAGATAGACCTCCAGGTCCAGCGCCCCGATCCCCACGCCCGCGGCATCATAATGCAAGGGCGCATCCGCATGGGTGCCGGTATGGGTGGACAGGGTCAGGCGGCTTACATTGACGGGGCATCCCGGCCCGATGGCCCAGGTCCGTTCCTCCTGATAGGCGGTATCGCCCGGCCAGACGGGGATGCCCGGCTGCACCTTCTGGCTGATATCCCAGATGCGCCCGCTCAAATCGCCGTCCTCACGCTCAGCAGTTCGGGGAAGAAGGACAGGCTCAGCGCCTTGACCAGATAAGAGACGCCGCCGGTGCCGCCTGTCCCCATCTTGTACCCGATGATGCGTTCCACGGTCTTCATATGGCTAAACCGCCATTGCTGGAACCGGTACTCCAGATCCACCAACTTCTCGGCCAGCTCATACAGCTCCCAATGCGCATGCGGATCGCGATAGACGACCGACCACGCCGCCTCGACCCGCTTATCCGCCTGATAGGGTTGTGACCAGTCACGGTCCAGCGCCATTTCCGGGATACCCAACCCCCGCCGCGACAGCAGCGCCAGACATTCATCATAAAGCGAACGTTCATTCAGCGCCGCCGTCAGGCGCGCATGGATGTCCGGCATGCCCTGATGCACGGTAATCATCCCGGCATTCTTGTTGCCCAGCATGAATTCCAGCAGCCGGTATTGATAGCTTTGAAAGCCGGAACTCTGGCCCAGATGCGGACGGATGCGGCTGTAATCGGCGGGCGTCATAGTGGACAGCACGTCCCAGCCCTGGATCAGCTGCTGCTGGATACGCGCCACCCGCGCGATCATCTTGAAGGCCGGCCCCAGATCATCCTGTTTGATCTGCTGCCGCGCCGCCGCCAGCTCATGCAGGCACAGTTTCATCCATAATTCGGACGATTGGTGGATGATGATGAACAGCAGCTCATCATGCTCGCCCGACCGCGCATGCTGGCACGATAGCAGCGGTTCCAACCCCAGATAGGCGCCATAGGACAGGTCAGGTGCCTGATGCACCCCTTCCTGGGACAGATCGACGGCATTGGGCTTCATGGAACCGGGCACCCCTGGATCAGTGTTGCCCGACCATTTCATCTGCAACGATTGTCGTCAATCACCAAGCTCGCTCCCTCACCCTCCCAAGCCCTTACAGGCTTGGGCCCCTCCCTCTCGCACCTTCGTGGGCGAGGGGTGAAAATTTAGCCCCTCGCCCGCTTGCGGGAGAGGGAGGGGCCCGGCGGCGTCAGCCGTTGGGAGGGTGAGGGAGCGCTCTACGCTCCGCCCAGCACCACCCGTGGCGGTACGATGATCCGGCGCAGCGGGGTGGCGCCCGGTGTTTCCACCTCGTCCAGCACCACCTCATAGCCCCAGAGATTGGCCAGGTGCTGCATCACGGCGCGGGCCTCATCCTCCTCCAGCAGGATCTGGTTCATCACATGATGTTCCAGCATCAGCTTGCGGTCGCCCACCAGATCGACATCGACAATCTGGATATCGGCCTCGGCCCAGGCGATGTCGTACTGCCGGGCCAGCGCGTGGCGTACGGCGCGATATCCGCGTTCATCATGGATGGCGGCCACTTTCATTTCCGGGTCGCGCGCATCATCGGCCACATGGAACAGCCGGAATTTGCGGATCAGGGCCGGTGACAGATATTGCAGGAGGAAGCTTTCATCCCGGAAATTGGCCCAGGCATCGCGCAGTGCGCCCATGGCATCACCCCGCCCGGCCAGATCGGGGAACCAGTAGCGGTCCTCCTGTGTGGGCTGCGTTACGATCCGTTCGATATCCTGCATCATGGCAAAGCCCAGCGCGTAAGGATTGATGCCGCCATAGCGGCGGTCATCAAATTCCGGCTGGAACACCACATTGGTATGGCTGTGCATCGCCTCCATCCAGGCGCCGTCGGTCAACTGCCCCCGCTCGTGCAGGGTGGACAGGATGCGGTAATGGCAGTAGGTGGCGCAGCCCTCATTCATCACCTTGGTCTGGCGCTGCGGATAGAAATACTGTGCCACATGCCGCACGATGCGCAGGATTTCCCGCTGCCAGCCCTGCAGGCGCGGCGCCTTTTTCTCCAGGAAATAGAGGATATTCTCCTCCGGTAGTTCCAGCAGGGTGCGGCGGCGGTCACGGTCTGACAGGGGGCTGGCCCCGCCGACCTTGGTGGGCACGGTGCGCCACAGGTCGTTGAAGGTTGCTTCGGCATGTTCCAGCCGTTCGCGCGCGCGGCGTTCCTCGTTCCGCAGATCGGGGCCGCGTCGGCGGGGGTAGCGGTGGACGCCATGATTCATCAGGGCGTGGGCGGCATCCAGCACGCGTTCCACATTGGCATGGCCATACCGTTCCTCGCACTGGCTGATATAGGCCTTGGCGAAGGACAGGTAATCCAGGATGCCGTCGGCATCGGTCCATTGCTGGAACAGATAGTTGTTCTTGAAGAAATGGTTATGGCCGAAGGCGGCGTGCGCGATCACCAGTGTCTGCATCGTCATGGTGTTTTCTTCCATGATGTAGCTGATGCAGGGGTTGGAATTGATCACGATTTCATAGGCCAGCCCCCGCTGGCCCTTGCGGTACATCGCCTCGTCACGGGCGAAATGCTTGCCGAAGGACCAGTGCTTGTAGAAGAGCGGCATGCCGATGCTGGAATAGGCGTCCAGCATCTGTTCGGACGTGATCACCTCGATCTGGTTGGTGTAGCAATCCAGGCCCATATCCCCCAACGCCACCTTCTCGATGGCGTCATAGACGCGGCGGACCTTGTCATAGTCCCAGTCGGCGCCGGTATAGAGCGGGGCGGTTTCAAAGGCGGTAAGGGTCATGCACTCACCTCCGCCGGTTGCCCGGCCTTGTCCTTGGCGAACAGTTCGCGAAAGACGGGGTAGATTTCCCGACGCTCGGTCACGCGCCGCATGGCCAGCACGCCGCCGGCGTTGATCTGCTTGTAGGTGCGCCACAGGTCGGTTTCGCGCGGGCCGCCGCCATAGGGCAGGCCCGGCATCATCCCTTCCTGCCCCACCTCCAGATAGGCGTAATATTGACAGTCAGGCAGGATGCTGTCGGTCATCAGCTGTGCTGTCTTTGTATTGTCCGACAGGGCATTGTCGCCGTCGCTGGCTTGTGCCGCATAGATGTTCCATTCACCGGGCGGGTAGCGTTCCTTGATCACCCGCGCCATTTCCTCCAGCGCGGTCGACACCACCGTGCCGCCGGTCTCCGCGCTGTAGAAGAAGGTCTCCTCATCCACCTCCGCCGCGCGGTGGGTGTGGCGGATGAAGACCACGTCCACATGCTTGTACCGCCGCGACAAGAACAGGTAGAGCAGCATGTAGAAGCGCTTGGCCAGATCCTTCATATGCTCCGTCATGCTGCCCGACACATCCATCAGGCAGAACATGACCGCCTGCGCCGCCGGCCTGGGTGTGGCCGCGAAACGGTTGTAGCGGACATCGACGGGGTCGATATAGGGGATGCGCTGGGTCCGTGTCAGCGCCTCGCCCAAGTCCAGGCGCGCCTGTTCCAGCCGGTCGCGGTCACGCCCGGTTCGTTCCAGATCATCGATCTCCTGCCGCAGGGCCTTGATCTCCTCGCCCGTGGGGCGGTGCAGGGCGATGCGGCGGGCCAGGCTGTTGCGCATGGTGCGCACCAGATTGAGATTGGCCGGCGATCCCGCCACCGAATAGCCGGCGCGGTGCCAGTCCATGGCGTCGGTGACGGCCAGCTTGCGCTTGGCCAGATCGGGCAGTTCCAGGTCTTCCAGGAACAGGTCGATGAATTCCTCCCGGCTCAGGACGAAACGAAATTCGTCCTGGCCGTCGCCATCCTCCGCCCCCTCATTGCCCCTGCCGGACCCGCCACCCTGCGGCGGGCGTTTGATCTTGTCGCCGGACATGAACTCCTTATTGCCGGGGACCACATAGTCACGCTGCCCGCCGGTGGAGGACCGACGCAGGGTCGGTTCTTTGATGCCGTCGGGGGAGATGGCGATATCGCCGCCCATATCGATGTCGCGGATGCCGCGCTTGGCCGAGGCGTCGCGCACGGCCCGCATCACCTGCTCCTTGGCCCGGCGCAGGAACCGCTGGCGGTTGGCCAGACTTTTACCAGAAGGATTGAGACGTCGATCGACAATGGTGAACAAGGTTGCACCGTCCTTTCACTGTAACCCCCTGTCCAATCACATCACCTTGTCATCCCCGCGAAAGCGGGGACCCAGCGTAAGCAGCGATAGCTGCGACATGACTCATATCGGCGCTAACCGCGCCTGACGCTGGGTCCCCGCTTTCGCGGGGATGACGTCGTGTGATGGGGTGACGGGCGTTACATATTACGAATACCAAACCAACGCCCCATCACCCCGCCTGCTTCACCCGCATGTACCATTCGACCAGACGGCGGACCTGCCGTTCGGTATAGCCGCGGGCCATCATGCGATTGACGAACTCGCTGTGTTTCTTCTCCGTATCGCTGTCCTTCTTGGACCCGAAGCTGATGACGGGCAGCAGTTCCTCTACCTGACTGAACATCCGTTTTTCGATGACGTCGCGCAGCTTTTCATAGCTGGTCCAGGACGGGTTGCGCCCGCTATTGCCGGCCCGCATGCGCAGGGCGAATTTCACCACCTCGTTGCGGAAATCCTTGGGGTTGGCGATGCCCGCCGGCTTTTCGATCTTGGTCAACTCCTGGTTCAACAGGTCGCGGTTTAACAGCTGGCCCGTGTCGGGGTCCTTGAAATCCTGATCTTCGATCCAGGCATCGGCATAGTCGACATAGCGGTCGAACAGGTTCTGGCCGTAATCGTGGTAGCTTTCCAGATAGGCCTTCTGGATTTCATTGCCGATGAATTCCGCATAGCGCGGGGCCAGATCACCCTTGATGAACTCCATGTATTTCTTCTCCACCTCGTCGGGGAACTGCTCCCGCTTGATGGATTGTTCCAGGATGTACATCAGGTGGACGGGATCGGCCCCGACCTCGGTATTGTCATAGTTGAAGGTGCTGGCCAGGACCTTGAAGGCGAAGCGGGTGGAGATGCCGTTCATCCCCTCATCCACGCCGGCGGCGTCCTTATATTCCTGCATGGTCTTGGCCTTGGGGTCCGTCTCCTTCAGGCTTTCCCCGTCATAGACCCGCATCTTGCTGAACAGGTTGGAATTGCCATGGTCGCGCAGGCGGGACAGGACCGTGAAGCGGGCCAGCATTTCCAGGGTAGCCGGCGCACAGGGGGCAGCCGACAGTTCCGACGTCTTGATCAGCTTTTCATAGATGCGCTGTTCCTCCATCACCCGCAGGCAATAGGGCACCTTGACCACACAGATACGGTCGATGAAGGCCTCATTATTCTTGTTGTTCTTGAAGCTCTGCCACTCGGCCTCATTGCTGTGCGCCATGATCACGCCCTGGAAGGGCAGGGCGCCGATATTCTCCGTCCCGATATAATTGCCCTCCTGCGTGGCGGTCAGCAGGGGGTGCAGCATCTTGATCGGGGCCTTGAACATCTCCACGAATTCCAACATGCCCTGGTTCGCCCGGTTCAGGCCGCCGGAGTAGCTGTAGGCATCGGGATCATTCTGGCTGTAAAGCTCCAGCTTGCGGATATCGACCTTGCCGACCAGGGAAGAGATGTCCTGGTTATTCTCATCCCCCGGCTCCGTCTTGGAAATGCCGATCTGGCGCAGGCGCGACGGGCGCAGCTTCACCACCTTGAAGCGGCGAATATCGCCATCAAACTCGTCAAGCCGTTTCAGTGCCCAGGGGCTCATCAACCCGGTCAGGCGGCGGCGGGGAATGCCGAACTTCTCCTCAATCGTCGCACCCATGGTGACGGGATCGAACAGGCCCAGGGGGCTTTCGAACACGGGGCTGATCTGGTCGCCGGCCTTCAGCGCATAGATGGGCTTGTCCTCCATCAGCGCCTTCAACCGTTCCGCCAGTGAGGATTTGCCACCGCCGACGGGGCCCAGCAGATACAGCACCTGCTTGCGTTCCTCCAGCCCCTGGGCCGCATGGCGGAAGAAGCCGACGATACGTTCGATGGTTTCTTCCATGCCGAAGAATTCGGCGAAGGCGGGATAGACCTTGATGGTGCGGTTCATGAAGATGCGGGCAAGCCGCGCATCCTTGGCCGTGTCGATCACTTCCGGCTCGCCAATGGCGGCCAGCAGCCGTTCAGCGGCACTGGCATACATCAGCGGATCGTCGCGGCACCCCTCCAGGTACTCCATCAGCGACATCTCAACGTCGCGGCGGCTTTCATAGGAACTGGCGTAGCTGGCGAAAAGGTCTGTGACCAGACTGCTCATCGGCACTCTCCTTCCAGACGGCCGGTCAGGGGGCGATAGCGCGGGCATGGGCATGCCATGCACCGCGCCGCCGTGCCGGCGGGGGGCAGTGGAATAGGGTGGCGGTCGATCGTTGGCTCGCGCCGGGCCTCCCCGGCCCGAACCCGTTCCGGCCGCGTCAACGCGAACCGTCGGGTCATTCTTGTCGAACCCGCCACGGGGAACGGGGATGTGTCGGGGGCGGGCCGCAGGGCACCATCCGGTCGGACCGACCGGTCTTTGTGCTTGCTGATGGCCCTACCGTCACCCATCACCGCGTCTCCCAAGGTTGGGGGTCAATCGGTAATCAAGCTGTTGGTACTGAACGCAAAAATGTCATCACGAAACCGAACCGACGCAAAGCATCATCTCCCCCGATTGGGGCAGGCCGAAGGCATGTATGCATGCCGGGGGACCTGCCCGTCCGGGCGACCGGGCGGCGTTCGGCGCCTGCCCGTTTGGGGGAACCCTGTCCCCTGTCCACCCCCGCCCATCCAGCAACGGGGGGTCCGTAGACACAGCATGACCCGAAAGGGGGCCATGGGTCAAAGCATACAGCCGCACACCTTTAACAATCCGTAACGACCGCTTCGCTTTTGCCACTTCTGGTCATGATATGGCGCGGGATGGGGCCGTCGGCCAGCCCCCCTGACCGCATGCGCCGGCGGGTGAACCGGGTCGAATCGCCGACGAGAAACCGGCCCCCGACAATTCCGTATAGTCATCCCGCGATGCGGAAGGGGCGGCCATGCGTTGTTCGCTGTTGCAACAGATTGGCTGATGATTTGATCTAGTCACGTGAACGCCATCGTTTTGGATCAACAGTTTCGCAAATTAGCCGTAATGGCTGGCGATGCTGCGATGCGTGAAGGGCGGCGGTTTTTCACCGCCAACCGACACCGGCCAGGCCCGATGGTCCCGACCGTGACAAACGTTGAACCTGCGAAGGTGACATGATGAGCAGCGCCGATTTCGATAACGTCTTCACCGCCGCCTGCGTTGAGCTGGGCCTGGATCCCGCCAACACCAATATCTTCGCGCTGGAATGCCGCCGCCAGGGTATGGACCCGAGCAAGACCCGCGCCTATGACCTGGACAAGAACCCGTCCCCGATGTGGGCGCAGTTCCGCAAGCTGAAGCGCGCTTCCTGATCCGCCGTCCCTTTCGGGCGCGTAACGGAATGTGAAGGGGCCGTCCCGCCAGGGCGGCCCTTTTTCTTTGCGCCTTATCCGGGGGTGGGGGCGAATGCCCAATATTTGCTTGTACAGGTCCGACCCTTTTCGGGCATGATCACCGCGACGGAATATCGCAGCGCGGTTGCGTAACCCCATCACGGGGTGACCAGTAACGCGCCACGCGATGTACGGCCGGATGCAGGCCTTTTGGGGAGGGCGATGCTGAAAGGGCTGGGCAGTTCCTTGGCGGCCAGGCAGGCGGCGCGTGCCGTGCTTGCCGCCTGTCTCATCGGTTTGGTGTTGAGCGGGCTGGAGGTCGCCTGGGCGACGTGGCGCGAGCGCGGGAAGGCCAGCGATCTGGTCGAACAGATGCTCGACCTGACGGAAGGCAGTGCCGCCGCCGCCGCCTGGAACGTCGACGAGGCGCTGGCCCAGCAGATCGGCAATTCCGCGCTGTCCATCGGCGCCATCGCCGGCATCGATATCCGCATATCGGAGGAACAGCCCCTCTGGTCCCGCCACCGCGCCCTGCCCGCACCCACCGCTGGCAATGGCGTCATCGGTCGACTGGTGTTCGGCGATCTGGCGCGGGGCACCCGCCTTCTTTACCGGCCCCTGCCTGACGGGCGGGAGAAGCCGCCCATCGGCATTCTGCGCATCGACCTGGATATGGCGCGCGTGTCGGCGGATTATATCGCCTTTGTCGGGTCATCGCTGCTGGGCGGGCTGGCGCGCAATATCCTGCTGGGCCTGATGCTGACCTGGGTGTTCCACCGTTTCCTGACCCGACCGCTGGTGGAACTGGAACAGGCGGTGGCGGGGATCGATCCCGACAATCCCCGCGACACCCGCGTGAAGGTGCCCGCAGGCCACGAAACGGATGAGCTGGGCCGCCTGACCCAGCGTATCAATGAGACGCTGGACAAGCTGGATGAAAGCCAGGGGCAGCTGCGGCAACTGGCGACGCGTGACCCGCTGACCGAACTGCCCAACCGTGCCCTGCTGCTGGAACGGCTGGAACATGCGCTGGCGCGGGCCCGGCGGACCAAGCGTGGCGTGGCGGTGCTGTTCCTGGACCTGGACCGGTTCAAGCATGTGAATGACAGCCTGGGCCATGACATGGGCGACCGGATGCTGCAGGGCATCGCCCGCCGTCTGGACGATACGCTGCGCCATTCCGACACGGTGGGCCGCCTGGGCGGGGATGAATTCCTGGTCCTGGTGGAGGATGTGAAGGAGCCGAAGGAGGCGATCCAGGTTGCCGACCGCATCCTGGCTACCCTGGCCCGTCCGCTGGACCTGGAAGGCCATCTGCTGCATCCCAGCGCCTCCATCGGCATCTCGCTCTGGCCCAGCGACGGGCAGGATGCGCGGCAGATCCTGCGCTGCGCCGATGTCGCCATGTACGCGGCCAAGGCGGCGGGCACCGGCTGCTGGCGGATGTTCAGCGCCGAGATGTCGGAACAGGCCATGGCCCGCCTGCGCACGGAGGCGCGGCTGCGCGCCGCCGAACTGCGCGGGGAGTTCGAACTGTTCTACCAGCCCAAGGTGGACCCGCGCAGCCTGACCCTGCGGGGGGCGGAGGCGCTGTTGCGCTGGAAGACGGAGGACGGCTATATCGCCCCCGCCGACTTCATCCCCGTGGCGGAGGAGACGGGCCTGATCGGCCCTATCGGCGACTGGGTGCTGGGCGATGCCTGCAGGCAGGCGGCGGCCTGGCGCCGGGTCTATGGCGACCTGCCCGTGGCCATCAATGTCAGCCCGCGACAGCTGGCGGATGCGGATTTCCCCACCCGCGTGCGGGCGGCGCTCGCCACTTCCGGCTTGCCGGCAAATCTGTTGACGCTGGAGATCACGGAAACGGTGGCCATGACACAGGCGGCGGGCGATTTCGCTATGCTGCGGCTGTTAAGGGATATCGGCGTCGGCATGGCCATCGATGATTTCGGGACGGGCTATTCCTCCCTGTCCCACCTGCGGCGCATCCCGCTGACCGTGCTGAAGATCGACCGGGGGTTCATGCAGACGGTGCCGCATGATGTGGCCATCCCCGCCACCATCCTGGAACTGGGCCAGCGCCTGGGGCTGGAGATCGTGGCCGAAGGGGTGGAGACGGAGGCGCAGCGCGACTGGCTCTGCACGCTGGATTGTCAGACGATCCAGGGCTTCCTGATCTCCCGCCCCCTGCCGGCGGCGGAGTTCGAGGAACGGTTCCTGGGTGAGGGGGTTCGGGCGGTGGGGTGAGGCTTTAGCGTGGCTCCCTCACCCTCCCAAGCCTTAAGGCTTGGGCCCCTCCCTCTCCCACCTTCGTGGGCGAAACTTCTACCCTCGCCCACGAAGGTGGGAGAGGGAGGGGCCCGTCGGCGTCAGCCGATGGGAGGGTGAGGGAGCAACATTCCCCCGGCCCCCATCAGACCCCCGCCGCCCCCCGCAGCCGACGCATGAAGCGGGCAGGCGACGGGATATGGGCCAGCAGGCCTGCTGCCTTGTCGGCCCTGCCCGTGACCTGTCCGATCACCTTGCCCACGCTCATCACATTGGCGATGCGCCGGTCCAGGAAGGCCCAGCTGTCGGCCAGCCCGTCGGAGCGGTCATCCAGCCAATAAAGCGTGGTGGCGGTGACGACGCCGGCCAGAAGCAGCCGCTTGGTATAAAAATTATAGTCGACGGAAGTATCGCCAACGGCCCGCCAGGCGGCATCGACGGTGGCATAAACCAGTTGCGGCCCGCGCGTGGCGTTCTGCGGCAGGGACAGCAGGCTGCTGGCGCGGCGCACCGCCTCGCGATAGGGGATCAGGATTTCCAGTCGCTTGCGCACGGCCAGGGTCACCCGTTCGCGCACCTTCAATGCCGTCAGGTCGGTGCCAGCCAGGGCATCCACCATCTGCCGGTCGGCCCAATCGCTGAACCAGCAGGCAGCCTCCACCGGCCCACCGGGGAAGGCGGCATCGGCCTCCTGCGCGTGGAAGCCAGCGGCCTCCGCGCCGCGCCGCAGGGTGGTGCCGGTCCAGCCATCGAACGCCACATCGGGCAGCATGGCCACCAGGATCGCATCCTTGCGCGCGGCCAGGGCGGCCTGGGCGCGGGTATAGGCGTCTTGTTGCGGCGGTGTCGTGGCGTCGGTCATCACATGTCTCCCATCCGGCGTGTCAGCGCGATGGCGCCAGCACATCGGGTCCGAAAAACTTCTGCTCTTCCATATAGGTCAGCGTGGCCAGGCTTTCCATGCGGTCCAGATAGAGGACGGCGTCCAGATGATCCAGCTCATGCTGGATCACGCGGGCATGGGTGTTCGCGGCCTCGCGTTCCACCAGATTGCCATCCAGATCATAGCCGCGATAGCGGATGCGGCGATAGCGTGGCACGACGCCGCGCAGGCCGGGGATGGACAGGCACCCTTCCCAGCCCAGCACCGTCTCTGCTCCCACAGGCACGAATTCCGGGTTGATCAGGACTTGTGGCCCCATGGGGGCGTCGCCCTGGTCGCCCGTGGCGCGTTCCGGTGGCACCCGGAAAACGATGATGCGGCGGGACAATTCGATCTGCGGGGCGGCAAGGCCGATGCCGGGCGCATCGAACATGGTCTCCACCATGTCGGCCGCCAATTGCCGCAACCCATCATCGAAACCGCCGGCCACCGGTACCGGGATCGGGTCGGCGACACGGCGCAGGACGGGATTGCCCATGCGGACGATGGGAAGCACGGCCATGGAAAAGGCTCCGAAAAAAGGGGCGATTCGGCTATATCGCTATTGTGAGCCCCCCGGCGGGGCGATGCAAGGCAAGGAAAGCGTGCCCCCTATGGCCGCATGCCCGCCATTCCGCATGAATCTTCACAAGGACGCGCTGCGGGTCTTCACAAGCCCCACCGGCATGTGTATAACCCCGCCGACTGGATCGGGCGATGGCGCGACCTTCATGGTCTCGCGTTGCCTTTGTCTTTGTTTTCAACCCTACCCGCAAGTGCTGGCCCTGGCTGGTGTGAGCGCACGATTGGAGTGGATGTCCCGTGCAAGTTCTGGTTCGTGATAACAACGTCGATCAGGCACTGCGCGCGCTGAAGAAGAAGATGCAGCGTGAGGGCATCTTCCGCGAAATGAAGCTGCGCCGCAATTATGAGAAGCCGTCGGAAAAGCGCGCTCGCGAAAAGGCTGAAGCCGTTCGCCGCGCCCGCAAGCTGCTGCGCAAGCGTCTGGAGCGCGAGGGCTACTAATAGCCCTCCCTGTCCATCAGACAGATTGCCAGTTGGCCGTAAAGGCCACGGGATTGAATGCCGCCCCTGGGAAAGCCCGCGGGCGGCTTTTGGTCTTTCTGGGGTTGCGGTATAGTGGGTCTCACACCCCGCCGCCAAGGCTTGCCCGATGCCCCGCCGCCCCGCCGATTCCCATATTTTCTGGCGTGATCCCGCCCTTGCGCATCTGGAAGCGCGGGAGGTCATGGATGGCCGCACCGTCTGTTACGTGCCGCATTCCCATCCGACCTTTTCCATCGGCGCCATCACGGGTGGACACAGCGAATATCTGACCGGCACCGACCGGTTTGAGGCGGTCGAAGGCACTGTTGTGCTGATGAACCCGGAAATTGTGCACGCCTGCAACCCGGTCAATGACCAGCCCTGGTCCTACCGCATGCTGTATGCCGATACCGGCTGGCTGGCGCGTGTGCAGGGGCTGCCGGCGTTCCGGCCCTTTGGCGCCGTGATCAGCCGCGATCGCGATCTTTATGCCGACCTGATGGCCCTGTTTGATCTGCTGTTCGATGACGGGGTTGAGATCGCGGACAAGGAAGCCGGGGCCTGCCGTTTCTTCTCATTCCTGGCGGAACGTGTGGATGGGACTGGGCTGCCCATGGCGCAAAGCCATGACGCCCTGGCGCGGGCCGCCGATTACATCACCCGTCACTGCACCCGCGATTTACGGGTGGAGGAGGTGGCGGCAGCGTCGGGCCTCTCCCCCTCCTATCTGATCCGGGCGTTCAAGGCGCGTTACGGCCTGACCCCGCACGCCTATCAGACCAACCAGCGGGTCCGGGTGGGGCAGGCGGGGCTGCGGCGGGGGGAAGCCATTGTCGATGTGGCGCTGGATGCCGGATTTGCCGATCAGGCCCATTTCCAGCGGGTGTTTAAGGCGCATGTCGCCGCCACGCCGGGCCAGTATGGGCAGCAGGGTCAATCCCGTTCCCGCAGGCGGTAATGGAAGGGCTTGGGCTCAGTCGCCTCCCGCTCGATCATCTCCCGCATCCGGTCCTCGGCCCCGGCGATCAGGTCGGGGATCAGGTCGGCTTCGGGCAGGTTCTTCCAGTATTTCTTGGGCATTTCCGACTGCATGGCCCGCACCTTCAACCGGGCCGGGTTGAAGATATGGGCGAAATAGGTGCGCCAGAGATCGTCCGTATCATCGATCAGGTCGGGCTTTTCCGACGGTTCGTCGGACAGTGTCAGGTGCTGCCCGTCCCAGGCGGCTGATCCCTTGGGGCTCGCGATGATCCAATCCATGTCGGTGAAGCGGCGTTGGAAAAAGCCGGCTGTGCGGGCCACGATGTAATTGTCCGGTTCAAACCAGGCGGCGAAGCGGCGGCGGCCATCCTGCGGCGGTCCCATTTCCTTGAACCGGACAAAGGCCTTCATCTTGTGCGCGTCGCGGCGGATGGCCTTGGTCAGGGTCTCTGCCCGCGCCACATCCGCATCGGACGGGTTGGACAGCAGCGCCCGTTCCCGCTGCACCCGCCAAAGCAGACGGTACAGCAGGGCGAAGCGGGCCGGGTCGATATGGCAGATGACGGCATCGGCCAGGGTCAGGAAGGCGGCGGGCACCGTGGGGGCGGGCAGCGACGGGTCGGGCGGGGGCAGGGGATCATCGGCCATGCCGAACAGGTCGGCCCCCGCATCCCGCACCCGCCATTCCACATCGCCCGGACCCATGCCGGCCCGTAGCAGAGCGCGGGCCGCATCCCGCCATTCCCCCAGATCACCGCGCCCGCGTAAACACAGGCGGATCATCCGAACAGGCTCAACTGCTTGGGCTTGGGCGCGAACAGGTCGCGCAGGTCGGTGCGGTCGGTCAGGCGCAGGGGGGACCAGCCCTCCGCCATGATGAAGGGCCGCACCTTGCGCACGCCCACGCCCAGCCGTTCCAGATCCTCCAGCCGCAGGTTTCTGTGCCGCCGGGCCGACAGGATGGAAGGCACCGATGTCGTGCCCAGGCCCGGCACGCGCAGCAGCATCTCCTTCTCCGCCCGGTTGACATCCACGGGGAACCGGTCGCGGTTGACGAGCGCCCAGGCCAGTTTCGGATCGATATCCAGTTCCAGATTGCCATCTTCCCTGACCGACGTGATCTCCGCCACGTCGAACCCATAGAATCGGTAGAGCCAATCCGCCTGATACAGCCGGTGTTCGCGCATCAGCGGCGGGCGCGACAGGGGCAGGACGCTGGACGCATCGGGAATGGGGCTGAAGGCCGAGTAATAGACCCGGCGCAGGCGGAAGCGGCTGTAGAGATTGGCGGACGAGCCCAGGATGGTGGCGTCGGTCGTGTTATCCACGCCTACGATCATCTGTGTGCTTTGGCCGCCCGGCGCAAAGCGGATGCGCCGCTTGGTCCGCAATGTTTGTTCCTTCGACGCCTCGATCCTGGCGGACAGGTCGGACATGGAACGGCGGATGCGGGCCGGATGCTTCTGCGGTGCGAACTGTTCGATGCCCTGATCGGTCGGCAGCTCGATATTGATCGACAGGCGGTCGGCATATAGCCCCGCCTCCTCGATCAGTTGCGGCGATGCCTCCGGGATGGTCTTCAGATGGATATAGCCGCGGAAATTATGGAGCGTGCGCAGGTCCTTGGCCACGCGGACCAGTTGTTCCATCGTGTAATCGGACGAGCGGATGATACCCGACGACAGGAACAGCCCCTCGATATAGTTGCGGCGATAGAATTCCAGGGTCAGCCAGACCACCTCGTCCGCCGTGAACCGCGCCCGCTCCACATTGCTGGACGACCGGTTGACGCAATAGACGCAGTCATAGATGCAGAAATTGGTCAGCAGGATCTTCAGCAGCGAGATGCAGCGCCCGTCGGGTGCATAGGCGTGGCAGATGCCCATGCCTTCCGTCGATCCCAGCCCGCCGCTGGCCGACGAATCGCGCCGCTGGGTGCCGCTGGACGCACAGGACGCATCATATTTCGCGGCATCGGACAGGACGGCGAGACGTTGTTTCAGCGATTTGGCCATGGTCCGGACGGGTCGGGGGAAGGGATTTTGTTCATGATATGTTCGTGGTCGCCCACGTCAACAATCTTGAACTATGCCCACCGCCCGCGATGGCAAGGGAACCCTATCCGCGCCGGGGGAACAGGATTGTGAAGCAGGTGCCGTCGCCCACCCGGCTGTCGACATCGATGCGCCCGCCCAGACGCTGCGTGACCAGATTATAGACCAGATGCAGGCCCAGGCCGGTGCCGCCTGCATCCCGGTTGGTTGTAA
The DNA here is from genome assembly GCF_057809555.1 of Niveispirillum sp. FG156. NCBI lineage: Bacteria > Pseudomonadati > Pseudomonadota > Alphaproteobacteria > Rhodospirillales > Azospirillaceae > Niveispirillum > Niveispirillum sp. FG156. Next base: position 16,944 of record NZ_JBMDKE010000049.1, read on the forward strand.
AGAACGGGTCGAAGATGCGGGGCAGGGTGGTGGCGTCGATACCACTGCCATTATCGGCTACTGACAGTTCGACCCAATCCGCCGGTGCCTCAGCCGCGCGCAGCTGGACCCGGATGGTCCCACCATCGTCGCGGCCCGTGAAGGCATGGGTCAGGGCGTTCATCACCAGATTGGTGACGATCTGCGCGATGGCGCCGGGCGTGCTGTCCACTTCCAGCCCTTCGGCCAGATCGGGCAGCAGCCGGTGGGGAGCGCGGCGCAATTGCGGCTGCAAGCTGCGCAGCACCTCCCCCAGATAATCGCCCAGATCGAAGCGGCGGACCTGATCGGTGGTCTGGTCCACGGCCACCTGCTTGAAGCTTTGCACCAGATCGGCGGCGCGGGTGATGTTGCCCAGGACGAACCCCATCGCCTCCGTCGCGGAGGCGACGTAATCCTCCAGCAGGCTGCGGCGCAGGGACCCGTCGCGATAGGCGGCGCCAAACCGTTCGGTATCCTGGGCAAAGGCCGTCGCTGCCGTGACCGCGACCCCCAGCGGCGTGTTGATCTCATGCGCCACACCCGCCACCAGCCCGCCCAGGGCCGCCATCTTTTCCGCCTGGATCAGGTCGCGCTGTGTCGCGCGCAGCCGGTCCAGGGTGCGGGCCATCTCCTCCGCCGTCAGGCGCATGACGTCGATGCCCTGGCCCAGCCCCATGGCCCTGCCACCGCCATCCACCAGGACGAAACCCCGATGCAGGGCGTCGGGCTTCTGTTCCGCGATCAGGGTATTCAACGCCGAAAGGCCGGTCTCCAGCGGCACCAGCAGCGGTTCCCGGTCCGCCAGATGGGTGACGGCGCGGCGGGCATAGAGATCGCGGCCATAACGTTGGGAGAAATGCAGAAGGAAGGTCGCCCGGTCGGCCAGCGCCAGGGGCCGCCCACCCGCATCGGCCACGATCACGCCGGGCAGGGTGGGGTCGGTCTGGAACAGTTCGGCTACACTGCCGCAGCGCGTCTGTTCCGGCACCGACGGTACGGTGCGGCACAGCCGTGCGGCGGTCCAGGCCTTATCCGCTATCCCCTTGCCTGGGGCGTGGTCCCTGTCCCGGTCCAACCATTCCCCCGCTGCTGGGATCGAGTTCGGGTTTGATGCCAGAAAGCCATGACGGATTCGTGACAGGCGCGCCAGTCTCAACCGCCCTTCATCACCGTCAGGGCAGCATCCCAGTAGGGGACAGGCCCGAACCGGCCCGCCAGAAAATCCACAAAGGCCCGGACCTTGGGGCTGAGATGGCGGTTGGCGGGATAGACGGCGTGGGCCGCCAGCGGGCCGGGCAGCCAGGCATCCAGCAGGGGGAGCAGCCGCCCCGCCGCCAGCGCATCGCCCACGATGAAGGTGGGCAGCAGCACCAGCCCCTGGCCATGCAGCGCCGCCTCGCGCAGCGCATCGCCATTATTGGCACGCAGCCGTCCCTTCAGCCGCACATTCTGCGTCTCTTCTGATCCCGGTGCCGTGCGGAAGGTCCATTGGTCCGGGTTCTGGACATTGGTGTAGATCAGGCAATCATGATCGGCGATGTCGGCGGGGCTTTGCGGTGTGCCGCGCCGGTTCAGATATTCGGGGCTGGCGCAGATCACGGCGCGCACGGGACACAAGCGGCGGGCCACCAGCGAACTGTCCTTCAACCGCCCGATGCGTACCGCCAGATCATAGCCTTCCTCCACCAGATCGACGAACCGGTCGGACAGGTCTATATCCACGATCACTTCCGGATACAGGCCCATGAAATCGGCAATGGCGCCGGACAGGTGGACAAAGCCGAAGGACATGGGGGCGGCCAGTTTCAGGACACCGCGCGGGGCCGCATGCTGGCTGGCCACCGACCGTTCCGCCTCTTCCAGCGCGTCCAGCGCCTGGGTGACGCGGGCATAGAAGCCCTCGCCCACCTGGGTCAGGCTGATATGGCGGGTGGTGCGGTTGAACAGGCGGGCACCCAGACGCGCCTCCAACTCCCCGATGCGGCGGCTGGCGGCGGATTTCGACAGGCCCAGCTTTTCGGCGGCCCTGGTGAAGCTGCGCCCCTCCGCCACCAGCGTGAACAGCCGCAGATCCTCAAGCCGGTCCATTTTGTTCCCTCTCGATTGTCCCGCCCAGCGGGACAAAGCTGTTCAAAATTGGACCATTATCGGGAACGATGCAACGGCCTATCTTCCTCTCAACAGCGCAACACACCGCACCTTACGGAGAGCGAAATGAGCAAGGTTCTGGTCCTCTACTATTCCTCCTACGGCCATGTCGAGACGATGGCCAAGGCCGTTGCCGAGGGTGCGGCCTCTGTCGCCGGCACCGAAGTGGTGGTCAAGCGCGTGCCGGAACTGATCCCGGAAGAGGTTGCCAAGCGTTCCGGCATCAAGCTGGAACAGGACGCCGCCGTCGCCACCGTGGACGAGCTGCCGAACTATGACGCCATCATCTTCGGCACGCCCACCCGCTTTGGTATGATGGCCAGCCAGATGCGCAACTTCCTGGACCAGACCGGCGGTCTGTGGGCCAAGGGTGCGCTGATCGGCAAGGTCGGCTCGGTCTTCGTGTCCACGGCGACCCAGCATGGTGGTCAGGAAGCGACCCTGCTGTCCTTCCATACCAGCCTGCTGCACCATGGCATGGTCATCGCCGGCCTTCCCTACAGCTTCGGCGGTCAGACCCGCCTGGACGAGGTGACGGGCGGCAGCCCTTATGGCGCCACCACCATCGCCGGCGGCGATGGTTCCCGCCAGCCCTCGGAAAATGAGCTGGAGGGCGCGCGTTTCCAGGGTGCCCATGTGGCCCGTCTGGCGGCCAAGCTGTCGGCTTAACGCCTGTTCCCTCAGGTGCCGGGCCGGCGGTCGCCGGCCTCCGATGGTCATGGGGTCATGATCATCGGGTTTTATTCCATGACCGTAACGGTCCTTGCAGCGTCGCCGATCAGGGGCGCTGCCGGGAGCCATCAAGGAGAAGTGTCATGATCGAACATCGCCCCTTCGCCGGCCTGGGCAAGGCCAACCATGGCTGGCTGCGCGCCAATTTCCACTTCAGCTTTGCCGGCTATCACAATCCGTCGCGGGTCCATTGGGGACCGTTGCGGGTGTGGAACGATGACACGATCGACAGCAATACCGGCTTTGACCCGCATCCCCATCAGGACATGGAAATCATCACCTATGTCCGCAAGGGCGCCATCACGCACCAGGATTTCCTGGGCAATGAGGGCCGCACGGAAGCGGGCGATGTGCAGGTGATGTCGGCGGGCACCGGCATCGTGCATGCCGAATATAACCGCGAACCGGGTGAAACCACCCTGTTCCAGATCTGGATCATCCCCAACAAGCGTGGCGTGAAGCCCCGCTGGGAGGCTGCGAAGTTCCCCAAGGGCACCGATGCCCAGGGTCAGCTGCGCATCCTGGCATCGGGCCGGGATCAGGATAAGGACAGCGGTGCGCTTTATATTCACCAGGATGCTGCACTTTTGGGTGGAACCTTGCCGGCGGGTACGGTGTTAACCCATCGGTTGGGTGATCGGCTGGCCTATCTGGTCCCCGCCCGGGGCAAGGTGAAGGTCAATGGCCTGACCCTTGATGCCCGCGACGGCGCCGCGGTGAAGGACGAAGAAGTCCTGACCATCGAGGTGCTGGAAGAGGCTGAGTTGATCCTCGCTGATCTGCCGCGTGCGGCCTGATCGGCAGGGTCCACCATACCGGGGCCGGCTCCCCCATCCCCCCTGAAGGCCGGTCCCGGTTTCAAAGGGCGGCGTCCCCCCCCCGGACGCCGCCCGTTTTATTTTTGGGCGCTATGCTGCGCGGTTCAGTGGATATTCACGGATCAGGATATCCGCCGGCAGGTCCAATCCCGCCGATAACCGGCGGATCATGTCCAGCGTCAATGGCCGTTTGCGGTTCAGGATTTCCGCTACGCGTCCCCGCCCGCCGATCATCGGTTCCAGGTCGCGCCGCGTCATACCCTTCTGTTCCATCATGAATTCGATGGCGGCGATGGGATCGGGTGGCGGGATCGGATGGTGTGTCTGCTCATAGTCGGAGACCAGAGCCAGCAGCACCGCCAGCCGGTCACCGTCGGGTGTGCCGGGTTCCGCCTTCCACAGGGTTTCGATGCTGGCCAATGCCGCTTTCAGGTCAGCATCGGACTTGATAGCGTCAATTTTCATCACGCAACTTTGTACAGTAAACTCTATTATTTAAAGAAATATTCCAAAATTTTCTTGGTTGGGATTCCAGAATTTGGCCTTCTTATCCATCCTCCCAGGGATTCCCTTGGAATTCAGATTCAGTATGTTCATAAATTACAGATTTTTCCTTGAAGACTCGAGTTGCAAATAGCCAGCGACCATTTTTGTCCAGCTGACCAACGATATTTTGACGCCAAAAGCCATTTCTGGCAGAGAAAAATAAGTTGAAGGAAATTTTTTTATTTTTATTGGGTGTGAAATTATAGGGCAAAACTTGACCACTTTTGGGCTGCTGATTTGGAATGTTGAATGTATCTCCCGTGAGAATTCCTATGTTTTCCTGTTTGTTTTGAGTTGATTTGAACTCCTCTACATTGACAATACGTACGGCCATATCGTATAGTGGATAGTCGCCATTGTGCAGCAGAATAAAACTAAATCTGCCTTGCGATTCTTGATTGCGCAAAACTTGTGCATATAAAAAACTGTCTCCACCGGTTACCGTATTGGCTGTTTTTGTACTTATACTGGCAATCAAATCTGATTTTCTCCCGAGTTCTTCTGTTAAAGATAGTATTTTTTGCTGTTGATTTGTAACTTCCTTTTGTGATTTCTCTAATTCTTTTTGGGTTTTATCTTGGTCCAATGCTGAAAGAAAGGCTGAAATCGCGGCAAAAATTGCAGCAGCCAAGCCCATCATTGCCAATTTGTTGCTAAAGATAGCGCCAGCCATTTCGAACACAGTGCCTCCTATACCCTATTTGAATTTATAAATCTTATTTGATTATAATTGTCAAGGAATATCTAGCATTTCTATGCTTGGGCAGCGATTTCGGTTGTCGTTCATTTTTATCGCTCTCAAGTCTTTGTTTCGCGTCGATCAGTCCACTTTTATGGATTGGGTTTATGTTATGTTATTGAATAGATAATGAATGGAAGGAAATTCGCTTGTCTAGCATGCCCGATTCACCTCCAGATCCCGTTGCCGCCCGCCTGATGCTGCTGGCCGGCCTGTTCGGGGCGGTTGCGGTGGCGGCGGGGGCCTTTGCCAGCCACGGGCTGTCGGCAGTGCGCGATGCGCATGCCGCCGACCTGTGGAAAACGGCCAGCCAATATCAGATGGTCCATGCCCTGGCCATCCTGGTGCTGGCCCCGCTGCGCCGTGCGCTGCCGGGACAGGCGCGTTGGCTGGCGGCGGCGGGCCTGTGCTTTGCCATTGGCTGCGTGCTGTTTCCGGGCGCGCTCTATGCGCTGGGCTGGTACGGGCCGTCCGCCATGGGGGCTGTGGCGCCCATCGGTGGGCTGTGCTTCATCCTGGGCTGGCTACTGACCGGGATTGCCGGCGTTCGTAGCGCGGGTTAGGCGAAGCGTAACCCGCGGGCCGACGGCGGGGTTTTCGCGGATTACGCTTCGCTAATCCGCGCTACGGCCATCCTCAAGGACGCGATGGGAACAGGCGCCGCATCAGGGACAGAACCTCAATCGGTGCGTCGCCCTTCAGGGCATAGAAAATGGTCTGTGCCTGCCGACGGGTGCGGACCAGACCTTCCTGCCGCAGGATGGCCAGATGCTGTGACAGGGCGGACTGTGACAGGCCGACCAGCATCTCCATCTCCCCCACCGATTTCTCGCCATGGACCAGGTGCAGAAGGATGCACAAGCGCCGTTCATTGCCCATGGCCTTCAGCAGGGCAGCAGCGGCGTCGGTCTTGACAGGCAGGGTCATGGCATCCATAGCCAACGGGAAACTGGACCGCCCCGTGCCCCCGTCAAGCCCAGGGTCCAGAAGATTTTCCGAAAAAAGGGAAAGCCAATGGATGCCGCGATCCATGCCGATGTCACACTGGATTGTTCGGGTCTGAAATGCCCGATGCCGGTGCTGCGCGCGGCCAAGGCGCTGCGGGGCATGAGCGTCGGTCAGGTCCTGTCCGTGACGGCGACCGACAAGGCGGCGCCCAAGGATTTTCAGACCTTCTGCACCGAAGGCGGGCACATGTTGATTGCGACCGATGTCCTGGGTGACACGCCCCAGGGGCAGTTGGTACGGTTCACCATCAGGCGTGGCGGCTGATCTGTCGCAAAGACAGAAAACGGGTCACCGCCCATGATGGAATTGGCGACAGCCGGCGCAAAAGACCGGCGGGCCAGATTTGAGGAAATGACCGGGGACGCCGCATCGCATGAACACGCTGCTTTTCTCCCATCCCGACTGCCTGGACCATGATACGGGCTATGGCCATCCCGAATGCGCCGACCGGCTGCGTGTCGTGCTGTCGGCGCTGGAGGATGAGGCCTTCATGTTTCTGGACCGACGCGACGCACCCCTGGCCACGCGCGAACAGCTGGAGCGGGTGCATCCCACGGCCCATGTGACGGCCCTGCTGGACGCCATTCCCGCCGATGGCCATGGCAGCATCGATGCCGATACGGTTCTGTCGCCGGGTACCGGCAAGGCCGCCCTGCGTGCCGCCGGGGCCGTGGTCGCCGCCGTGGATGCCGTCTGCGGCGGGGAGGCGCGCAACGCGTTTTGTGCCGTGCGCCCGCCGGGGCACCATGCCGAACCGGACCAGGCCATGGGTTTCTGCCTGTTCAACAATGTCGCGGTGGGGGCGGCGCATGCCCGCGCCAATCACCGCGTCCGCCGCGTCGCCATCATCGATTTCGATGTGCATCACGGCAATGGCACCCAGACCTTCTGTGAACAGGATGCCGACCTGTTCTATGGCTCCACCCACCAATGGCCGCTTTATCCGGGCACCGGATCGGTGAAGGAGAAGGGGGCGTTCGGCAATATCGTCAATGCCTGCCTGCCGCCCATGGCCGGCAGCCCGGAATTCCGCCACGCCATCCAGTCCACGCTGATCCCGGCCCTTGATGCGTTCAGGCCGGATCTGGTGATGATCTCCGCGGGCTTTGACGCCCATATGCGCGATCCCGTGGGCGGGCTGGACCTGACGGAGGATGATTTCGTCTGGGTTACGCAGAAGCTGATCGAGGTGGCGGACCGCCATGCCAAGGGGCGGATCGTCTCCGTCCTGGAAGGCGGTTACGACCTGCGCGCGCTCGCCAACAGCACGGCGGCGCATGTGAAGACGCTGATGGTCGCCTGAGACTTCGTGTGACTGGCACTTGAACCGGCGGGCCGGGGGACATACAGTCCGGCCTTCCGAATGACAGTGCCGAAGCCATGACCGATCAGACCCTGCCCCCCGACATCGCCGCCCTCAGCTTTGAGGATGCGCTCGCCGAGCTGGAGCGGATTGTCCGCCAGTTGGAGGAAGGGAAGGCCAAGCTGGACGATGCCATCCACTCCTATGAGCGTGGCACCTGGCTGAAGCGACATTGCGAATCCCGGCTGCGTGAGGCACAGGCCAAGGTGGACCGTATCACCATCGCTGCCGACGGCACCATCGGTGCCGAGCCCGCCCGTCTGGATTGAAAGCCTCCATCCATGCCCTCCCTGCCCAAGACCCTGACCGCCGCCATGGCGGATACTGTTGAACAGGTTGAAGCCGCCATCGAGGTGCTGCTGCCGCGCAGCAACCTGATGGAGGCGCGCCTGTTCGACGCCATGCGCTATGGCTGCCTGGGCGGGGGCAAGCGTCTGCGTCCCTTCCTGGTCATGGAAAGTGCCCGCATGTTCGGCGTCAGCCCGGCCTGCGCCTTGCGCACCGCGGCGGCGGTGGAGTTCATCCATTGCTACAGCCTTGTCCATGACGATCTGCCCGCCATGGATGACAGCGAGCTGCGCCGGGGCCGCAAGACGGTGCATCTGGAATTTGACGAGGCCACGGCCATCCTGGCCGGCGACGGCCTGCTGACCCAGGCGTTCGAAATTTTGGCCGACCATGAGACGCATGAGGACCCACAGGTCCGCTGCAAGCTGGTGGCGGCACTGGCCAAGGCCGCCGGCCCTAGAGGCATGGTGGGTGGGCAGATGCTGGATTTGATCGCGGAGACGAAGCCGCTGGATATCGGGGCGATCACCCGGCTTCAGCGTCTGAAGACCGGCGAGATGATCGCGTTTTCCGCCGTTTCCGGCGCCATCCTGGGCCGGGCGGGTGCGCCGCAGCACCACGCGCTGCAGGCCTATGCCCATGATCTGGGTCTGGCCTTCCAGATTGCCGACGATCTTCTGGATGTTGAAGGCACCGAGGACGAGGTGGGCAAGCCCGTGGGCCGTGACGGCGACGCAGGAAAAGCCACATTCGTCTCCATCCTGGGGCCGGAGCGGGCGCGCGATCAGGCACGCCGGCTGGCCGATCAGGCGGCCCAGCACCTTGAGATTTTCGGTGACCGGGCTGATATGCTGCGGCAGGTGGCGCATTATGTCGTTGAGCGGCGCACATAAAAACAAATCAAGAGGTGGGGACGATGTCCCAGTCGAAGACGCCGTTGCTTGACCAGGTGAAGGTTCCCGCCGATCTGCGGCGGTTGCAGCCCGCACAATTGCGTCAGCTTGCCGATGAGCTGCGCAATGAGACCATCGACGCCGTCTCGGTCACGGGTGGGCATCTGGGGGCTGGTTTGGGCGTGGTCGAACTGACCGTGGCCCTGCATTACTGCTTCGATACGCCGGCGGATCGCCTGATCTGGGATGTCGGCCATCAGGCCTATCCGCACAAGATCCTGACAGGGCGGCGTGACCGTATCCGCACGCTCCGCATGGGCGGCGGCCTGTCGGGCTTCACCAAGCGCTCGGAGAGCGAGTACGATCCGTTCGGCACCGCCCACAGCTCCACCTCCATCTCCGCCGGCCTGGGCATGGCGGCGGCGCGCGATCTGGCGGGACGCACCAACAATGTCGTGGCCATCATCGGTGATGGCGCCCTGTCGGCTGGCATGGCCTATGAGGCGATGAACAATGCCGGCGCGTTGCAGTCGCGCCTTGTCGTCATCCTGAACGACAATGACATGTCCATCGCCCCGCCGGTGGGGGCCTTGTCGGCCTATCTGTCGCGGCTGATCTCGTCCAAATCCTATCGCGGCTTCCGCGATTTCTCCAAACAGGTGGCCGAACACCTGCCGCGTCCGCTGCTGAACGCCGCGCGCCGGGCAGAGGAGTATGCAAGAGGCATGGTCACCGGCGGGACGCTGTTTGAGGAACTGGGCTTTTACTATGTCGGGCCCATCGACGGCCATAATTTGGATCACCTGCTGCCCATCCTGGAGAATGTGCGCGACGATCCGCGCGGCGGCCCCGTGCTGGTCCATGTCGTCACGCAGAAGGGCAAGGGCTATGCCCCCGCAGAGGCATCGGCGGACAAGCTGCATGCGGTCGGCAAGTTCGACGTCATCACCGGCACCCAGGCCAAGCCCAAGGCCAACGCCCCTAGCTATACCCGCGTCTTTGCCGACAGCCTGATCAAGGAGGCCGAGAAGGACGAGAAGATCGTGGCCATCACGGCGGCCATGCCGTCGGGCACGGGCCTGGACCTGTTCCAGCAGAAATTCCCCAAGCGCAGCTTCGACGTGGCCATCGCCGAACAGCATGCGGTCACCTTTGCCGCCGGCATGGCGACCGAAGGGTACAAGCCGTTCTGCGCCATCTATTCCACCTTCCTGCAGCGCGGCTATGACCAGCTGGTCCATGATGTGGCCTTGCAGAACCTGCCCGTGCGCTTCGCCATCGACCGTGCCGGTCTGGTGGGAGCCGACGGGGCGACGCATGCCGGCGCCTTCGACGTCGCCTACCTCGCCTGCCTGCCCAACATGGTGGTGATGGCGGCGGCGGATGAGGGGGAGCTGGTGCATATGGTCGCCACCTGTGCCGCCTATGATGCCGGCCCCATCGCCGTGCGCTATCCGCGCGGAGAGGGCGTGGGCGTGGACATGCCGGAACAAGGTGTGGCCCTGCCCATCGGCAAGGGCCGCATCATCCGTGAAGGGGCCAAGGTCGCCATCCTGTCGCTGGGCACCCGTCTGGCGGAGGCATCAAAGGCCGCTGAGGATCTGGCCGCCTTGGGCCTGTCCACCACCGTCGCCGATGCCCGGTTTGCCAAGCCCATCGACATGGAACTGGTCGAACGGCTGGTGCGCAGCCACGAAGTGCTGATCACCATCGAGGAGGGCAGCATCGGTGGCTTCGGCAGCCATGTCCTGCACCATCTGGCCACCAGCGGCCTGCTGGACCTTGGCTGCAAGGTTCGCCCCATGGTGCTGCCGGATGTCTATCAGGACCATGACAACCCGGTGAAGCAGTACGAGGAAGCCGGCCTGCAGGCGCGCGACATCGTGGTGACGGCGCTGAAGGCGCTTGGCGTGGAGGGGAAGGCGGCTGTGGGGGCGTGAGCGTAAATAGGGTTGCGGCGCTTGTGTTGATCTAATAGCGTCGTTGGACGTCGTTGGACGTCGTTGGACGTCGTTGGACGTCGTTGGACGTCGTTAGGTGCTATTTTGTAGTTGACGCGTGCTGACGTTGCTGGTTATAAATCCTCGTATGTCGGAAATTCCGACGTTTTTTTGGCTTGTTTGCGTACCAAAAATGGTTCATATGTGTCTCCCTGCGATAATGGAGGCGCAAGTGATCTATGTGCCGAAGCGACTGCCAGTGAAGTTTTGCGCCCTCAGTAGCGGTGCAGAGCCGGTGCGCGACTGGTTGCTGACTTTCAGCAAAGAGGAACGTGCGCGGATAGGTGAGGCTCTGAGCGTCATTGAATTCGGCTGGCCGATTGGCATGCCAACCTGTCGTCCCATGGGCGGTGGGCTTTTCGAGGTTCGCACCAATCTTCAAAGCCGCATCGTGCGAGTTCTGTTCTGTGTGCATGAAGGGCGGATGGTCCTGCTTCATGGGTTTATCAAAAAAACTCAGGAGACTCCGCAAGCCGATCTTGAACTGGCCAGGGACCGGATGAGGAATCTCTGACGCTAGGCCTTTGGCTCTTGCGTCGAGAGGCGAGGGAAGGGTTATGGAAGATAAGCGCACTTATGTTGGGTCATCGTTGGACGACCTTTTGGCAGAAGACGGTACCTTGGAGATGGTCAAGGCCCGCGCCCTGAAGCGCGTCATCGCTTGGCAGCTCTCCCAGGCCATGGAAGCCAAAGAGTTTACCAAAACGGAAATGGCTGAGCGCATGGGCACAAGTCGGACGTCGCTCGACCGTCTGCTCGACTCTTCAAACGCCTCCGTTACGCTGCTGACCTTGGAGCGCGCTGCCAGCGCCGTAGGTAAGCGGCTGCACATTGAGCTGATCGACGCCTGAGTGGCCCCTCAGTCCGCCAACCCCATCACGAGCGCGATAGCTGTATTCACTTGCGCCATCTGGGCGGCGTTCAGTCGACCGATGACTTGGCCCACGCGGTCACGGCGTATGGTAACGGGCTTGTCCACCATCACCTGTGACGTTTCCCGCAGGCCGTTCTCGGGATTTGGTGCGATGGTGACGCGGAAGTCCGGGGTATCAACCAGTTGGCTGGTCATCTGGCAGATGATGACGGACGCATGCGTTTCAGGAAGTAAATCGGTTTGGACGATGATGGCTGGCCTGGGCTTGCCATAATCCCCGGTGGCGGCAACAACAACGACGTCACCGCGCTTCATCGAATTCGCTTACCTGCTCGATCCAGTCCAGCGCATCCTGTTCGTCCGCTGACGACAGGCGCGCGACCTGCAAGGCCAAGCGCTGCTTGACGTCGGCGATACGTGTGTCTGGCACGATGAGGCGCACTTCGCGCAAGCCCCCGGCGCGTTGTCGCTTCCTCATCTCCTTCATCCGTTCGGCGGCACTTGCCATGGGTGAATCTTTCCGTCACGCGTTACACAGATTGTAACGCGTGACGGGATAGCCGTCACCCCCAATCGGCAAACACCTCGTCTACGCTTTCGCTGCCATCGGTGCCGGGGATATCGGTCCAGCTGGCATCACCTTGCTTGGTCTGCATCATATAGGCCCAGTGGGTCAGGTTGTAGGCACCGTTGCCACCTGTCATCTGCATCAGGAAGGCTGGCTGTCCCTGATACTGGGCCATTTTCCCCCGGCCCAGGATGAAATTGGCAACGGTCAGGCTGCCCTGGACGGGATGCAGGCTGACGCCGCCGACGGGGGTGAAGGACAGGCTGACATCGCCGTCCGACGTCACCGACCCGACAATGCTCTGATACGAAAAATCGCCGCCATCAACGGAACAGGCGCATTGGCCGATCAGGTAGCCGTTGCTGTATTCGGTGAAATACCAGAGCGTCTGGTCGTTCACCTGGGTGATCTTGGGCTGTGCGATGTTCACCTGCTGCATCGCCGGCAGATACTCGGTCGGCACATACCAGTAGGTGCCGGCCAGCCAGGACCAATCCGTGGCCGTCGCGGTTTCCTCACCGCCCTTGTCACGCAAGCCCATGATGTTCTCCAGAAGTAAATCATAGTATAAATGAGTATCATAAATTGAGTAATATCAAGAAAATTTCATGTGAAAGTGGCTGCCTTGCCGGCTTGTAAGCTGTGTCCGGAAGGATGACACTATCCCTGTTTCACGACGGGGGAAACCGTGAGCAGCGGATCGACGCGGCGGGAGATTTTGCTGGCGGGCGGGGCGGTTCTGGCCCTGGCCGGCAGCGATGTTGGCGGGGCAAAGGCACAACAGGGGGAAAGTATGTATGGATTGATCGGCCGCATGATCGCCACGCCCGGTAAACGGGATGAACTGGCGGCCATCCTGCTGGAAGGGACCGGCGCCATGCCGGGGTGCCTGTCCTATATTATTGCCGCTGATCCGACACACCCGGACGCGCTATGGATCACGGAGGTGTGGGACAGCAAGGACAGCCACGCGGCCAGCCTGAAACTGCCTGCCGTTCAGGCTGCCATTGCCAGGGGGCGTCCCCTGATCGCCGGGTTCGACAGCCGGTCAGAGACCACGCCCCTGGGCGGTCATGGTCTGGTCAAGGCGGGGTAGGGGCGGCGTTCCCGAAGAAGTGCTGAAACGCCAGATCGGTGCGTACCGCATACTCGTTTTCGAACGACAGGATGCGGCGGGCCCATTGCTTCTGGCTGTCCAGAACCTTCTGAAAGAAGGGATCGGTCGACTTCGCGGCGATCACCTTGTCCCAGGCGGCAAGCTGCGCCAGCAGGACGCTGTCGGGTGTCTTGACGACATTCACCCCCTCGGCCTTCAGCGCCTCCAAATCGGCGGAGTAGCGGTCCATGGCCTTCCACGCCATGTCGGCGGATGATGCCTCCGCCGCGACACGCAGGATGGTCTGCATCTCTTCGGGCAGGCTGTCGTAACGCTTCTTGTTGAAGATGATCTCGAACATCTCCGCCGACTGGTGGTAGGAGCCGACCATGTAGGTGCGGGTGACATTCTGGAACCCCAGCGCCCGGTCGGAGGAAGGGTTGTTGAATTCCGCCCCGTCCAGCAGCCCGCGATCCAGGGCCGGCACGATATCGCCCGCCCCCATCACGGTGACGGCCACCCCCATCTCGCGCGCCAGTTCGGCGGCCAGACCCACGGTGCGGTAGCGCATGCCCTGCATATCCGCCGGACCGGTGATCTCGCGCCGGAACCAGCCCAGCGGCTGACTGGGCATGGGGCCGGTGAGAAAACCAACAAGGTCGAGCTTCAGCACCTGCTGCACCAACTCGTCATAGAGCGCCTGACCGCCGCCATATTTCACCCAGCCCAGCACATGGTCGGCCTTCCAGCCCAGCGCCGGGGGTGTGCCGAACAGGGAGAAGGCGGGGTGGCGGTTGTACCAATAGGCGGTGACGCCGTGCCCGCCATCCAGCGTGCCCTTCACCACCGCGTCCTGCAATTGCAGCGGCCCGACCACCGCGCCCGAGGGCAGCATGTCCAGGCGCAGCCGTCCGCCCGCCAGCTTGTTGACCAAATTGGCATAATCGCCCGCGAATTCATGGAAGATGTCGCGGGCGGGCCAGGTGGACTGAAACCGCAGGCTGACCGTCTGCGCACGCGAGACATTGGGCATGGCGACACCCGCCACTGCCATGCCGGCAGCGGCCCCGCCCGCCCCCGTGATGAAGCGCCGCCTTGAGGCCCGTTCCGGCATCTCTGCCGCTGCCGTCTCTGGGCATTGGATGGGCTGCTTCATACGGCGGAACCTCCCGGCTTAACCCCTTTGATGGCGGGGATGGTAAACGCGAAGGGCGCCGCGTTCAAATTCCCGTGCATCGCACAAGTGAATCTCGCGACCGCACAATGGTTCGGTGGGCATGCCGGTCGGCTGCATTATCCACCTGACCGAAAGAACAGCCCCGAAAGGATGGTTAACGGGTAGTCCCGCGCGAATTTGCCCATCCGTGCGATGGGGGATTTATGGTAGGGTGGCCTATTGCTTTCGTTTGGAGTCTTTCGACAGTGACCGTGCCCACCGATACCGGACGCGATGCCGCGCGACCCGCCACGACCCTTGCAGGAACGGCGGATGACAAGATCCAGTACAGCACCATGATCCCCTTTATCTTGGTCCATATTGCGTGCTTCGGCGCCATCTGGACCGGTGTGGCCTGGGAACATGTGGTCTTGGCCCTGGTCCTGTACGGTGCCCGGATGTTCGGCATCACGGGCGGGTATCACCGATACTTCTCCCACCGCTCCTACAAGACGGGCCGGGTGGTGCAGTTCCTGCTGGCCTTCCTGGCGCAAAGCTCGGCCCAGCGCGGGGCGCTGTGGTGGGCGGCGACGCATCGCCATCACCACAAATATTCCGACACGGAACATGATGTGCATTCGCCCCGCCACAAGGGCTTTTTCTATTCCCATATGGGCTGGATCTTCACGGAGAAGCACAATGGGGCGGATTACAAGACCATCGGTGATCTGACCAAGTTCCCGGAACTGGTCTGGCTGGACCGTTATTATTATCTGCCACCGGTCGTTCTGGGTTTTGCCACCTGGGCGCTGTTCGGCTGGGGCGGTCTGGTCGTTGGTTTCGTGTGGAGCACGGTGGCGCTGTACCACGCCACCTTCTGCATCAATTCGCTGGCCCATGTGCTGGGCCGCCCGCGCTATCTGACGGGCGATGACAGCCGCAACAACTGGGCGTTGGCCATCGCCACCATGGGTGAAGGCTGGCACAACAACCATCATCACTATCAGTCGGCGGCCCGCCAGGGCTTCCGCTGGTGGGAGATCGACACCTCCTACTACATCATCAAGGCCATGCAGGCTGTGGGTCTGGTCTGGGACGTGCACGAGCCGCCGGCATCGGTGGTCCGCAACGAACAGCGTCTGGGCACCAAGGTGATCGAGGCCGCCGCCGCGCAGCTGGCCGCCAGCTTCCAGGTGGAAAAGCTGACCCAGCAGGTGCGTGAGGCGCTGGCCCATACACCCACCCTGGCCGAGATCGAGGAGCGCATGCGCCAGGCCCGTGATCAGGCCAAGGTCCGGGTGGAGGCGCTGGTCGCCAATATCCAGCTGCCGCACCTGCCCACCACCGATGAGTTGCGTCAGCGCGCCTCGAAGATGTTCGTTCGCACGCCCAGCATGGATGACATTGTGGAACGCGCCCGCCAGATCCTGGTGGCCAATATCTGCACGCGCCTGACCGCCGTTCCGGCCTGATCACCAAGGGGAGGGCGGTTGTCGGTCAGCCGGAAACGGCCCCTTCGGCTCCTCCACCGAACGAACAATTGCGCAGGGCCGGCACCGTCAGTGCCGGCCTTCACTTTTGTTCCTTTAGGGCCATGCATATCCGACCCGTTGAATTACCTCGGGCTTTCCCCTTCCCTTCGCGGGTGCGGGACGCTAATTTACGTCCGTAGGGGCGCCTTTCGACCATATGGATTTATGAACATGACCCGTTTTACCACCAGCCTGCTGCTTTCCGCAGCGCTGATCGCCGCGCCGGCAACGGCCCTGGCCCAGTCGACTCCGGCCGCCCCGGCTGCTGATGCTCCGCGCGTCACCGGTGCCGCCGCTGGCGCCAACAAGGCCTCGTTCTTCGCTTCTGGCAACCTGATTCCGCTGGCCGGTGTCGCCGCCGTCGCGGCTGCCGGTGTGATCGCCGCCACCGTCGGCGGTGGTGATGATGAAAGCGGCCCGCCGGTCGCCACCAGCACCTCGACCTCGACGACGACGGCCACCTCGACCCGCTAAACGGTCGGGCCGTTACAGGTCTGAAAGCCCCGCCATCCCCGGATGGCGGGGCTTTCTTCTTTTGTGATGCCGGGTTAGAGCAGTTTACGGGCTACCGTACACTGCTCCGGCGGCGACTGCCGCCGCGCCGCACATGCGGCGTGAAGCCAAGCTGCGGATGCAGCGCCGGCGATTGAGGAAAACGAAAGGCTAGGGCATGTTTCCGATTGCCGGAAATATGCCCCCGAAGAACACCATGGAACAGACCGCCGATCTTGAGATTTTCGTGGTGACGACGCCTGGCCTGGAACCCGCCTTGTGCGCGGAGATGCAGGAGAAGGGATTCGCGAAGCCGGTCATCGCCAAGGGCGGCGTCACCACGCATGGCCCCTGGCGCGAGGTCTGGCGCGCCAATCTGGAACTGCGCGGCGGTGCCCGCGTCCTGGCCCGGATCGGGTCCTTCCGCGCCATGCATCTGGCACAGCTGGACAAGCGCGCCCGCAAATTTCCCTGGGCTACGGTGCTGCGTGCCGATGTGCCGGTGCGGGTAGAGGCCAGTTGCAACAAATCCCGCATCTATCACGCCGGTGCCGCCGCGCAGCGCATTGCCAAGGCCATTGCAGAGGAACTGGGCGCCCCCATCACCAAGGATGCCGAACTGGTGGTGAAGGCGCGCATCGATGATGATCTCTGCACCTTCTCCATCGACACATCCGGGGAGGCGCTGCACAAGCGCGGCTATAAGGAGGCGGTGAACAAGGCGCCGATGCGCGAAAATCTGGCCGCCATGTTCCTGCGCCAATGCGGGTACAATGGCACCGAACCGGTGGTGGACCCGATGTGCGGATCGGGCACCTTCGTGATCGAGGCGGCGGAGATCGCCGCCGGCCTGCATGCCGGTCGCGCCCGCTCCTTCGCCTTTGAGCAATTGGCCAGCTTTGACCCCGCCGCCTGGGCCACCCTGCGCGGCACGGCCACCACCGCCGACACGCCTCTGCGATTCTATGGCAGCGACCGCGACGCCGGGGCCGTGAAGATGAGCACGGCCAATGCCGAACGCGCCGGCGTGGGGGGCATCACCACCTTCCGCGCCCATGCCATCAGCGATCTGGAGCCCCCCGAAGGCCCCCCCGGCCTTGTCATCGTCAACCCGCCCTATGGCGGCCGCATCGGCGACACGCGCCAACTCTACGGCCTCTACGGCGCCTTCGGCAAAACCATGCTGAACCGCTTCAAGGGCTGGCGCGTCGGCGTGATCACCAACGAGGCGGCACTGGCCAAGGTCACGGAACTGCCCTTCCTGCCCACCCTGCCGCCCGTGTCGCATGGCGGGCTGCCTGTGACGCTGTACCGGACGGGGGTGTTGGGGGGAGTTTGATCAGGCGGGACATTCGTAAGCTGATCAGCCTCGTCCATTCTGCCGTTGCTAACATAGAGAACTGACCATGGGTCGCGATATTGCAGCAGAGATTCTGGAAGGCCTGGAAGATGCGGCGGCCTATCTGGAGGGCCGACCGAATGATGTTCGCGTCACCACCGTAAACGTGCCCGACCGAATTGACGTGCGGGCGCTGCGCAAGTCCGTCGGCGTTACCCAGGCAGAGTTCTCAACCCGCTACGGCATTCCCCTGGATACACTCCGTAAATGGGAGCGCGGGACGCGGTCACCAGAGGTCGCAGCGCAGCAGTACCTTCGCGTTATCCAGAAGAATCCAGGCCTTATCGCCGAGATGGTGGGGGCTGACTGAAGAGGGTTGTGGCTTTGCCGTAGAGGGGAAAACCAAAAAAGCCCCGCTGGCGAGCAGCGGGGCTTTTTTGATAATCGCTTGGCGTCCCCAAGGGGAGGGGACATGGTACGCGCCTAGATTCGACGCCATGCAAGGCAGTGCGTCGCTATGGCTTTCCAAGATGCCAGCAGTGGTACACCACGCCGGTACACGGAGAGTTTTGTGGCAAAAATGCAACATCTGCAAAAAAGAGGTGGCGTTTATCGATTTAGGCGAAAACTTCCTCAACCCTGGTCCCTATACGCTCCCCGACGCGAGGTTGCTCGGAGCTTAGAGACGAGTGATATCCGCGTCGCGAAACAGATTCTGCCGACCGTATGGGCGGCTTGGAACCGGGCGGTAGCGATGATGAAGGATGTCGAACATATCAATGCGGAACAGGTGGAGAGCATCTGCCGCCGCTTCGTTCAAGCGGAGTTGGACG
Organism: Niveispirillum sp. FG156; assembly: GCF_057809555.1. Taxonomy (NCBI): domain Bacteria; kingdom Pseudomonadati; phylum Pseudomonadota; class Alphaproteobacteria; order Rhodospirillales; family Azospirillaceae; genus Niveispirillum; species Niveispirillum sp. FG156. The sequence continues at coordinate 35,390 of NZ_JBMDKE010000049.1, forward strand.
AGTATCACGACCTGTTCACGGAACTGGCGGAGGTTCCCGAACTGGACGACGCCAGAGAGGCAGCGTCTAGGTACGTTGATACGTCTAAGCGGATGGTGGCCCGGAACATATCCCAAGGGAATGGCTTCCACCTAGCGGCGACCGTAGAGGAGTTCCTGGAGGCTGAAGGTTTGTCATTCAGCCGGGGCAGTGCGTCCTATGACCGCCTGTTGCGGCATATACAAAGGAAATGGCTTGTCGAGTTCTCCGGCCTTGAAAAGGTGGTTCCACGGTTAGGAACGAGCTACGGCGGCGAGATTAAAAGCCGTGTCGCCGATGAACAGGCTGAACGCGACATCATGCCCAACGCGCCAACGCATTCTGCTGGCAGCGCGGCAAAGCCGTCGTGGCGGGCTTACGAGGCGGAGTTCTTCAAGGACAGACCGAGCATTGGGGATTCAGCCAGGGCCTCACATATTCAGGCATTCAATGAGCTTGAAACGCTCATTGGGCAGAAGGCGTTGGACGAGGTAACTACGCCTGACATTAAACAGTATGCGGACTTTGTCCGGGACAAACCTATCAATCGTGCGGGGGCCAGCAAGCCATCCCATGCGACGATTGTGAAGAAGCTTTCCCATGTAAAGGGGTATTTCGCCTATCTGGTAGAGCTTGGGCTGTTGAAGGTGAATCCTGCCCAAACCGTAAAACCCCGGACACGGCATCGAGGGGAACGAGCCGCCGAACGGCGGCAAGCCCTTAACGAGGAACAGCTCGCACGTTTTGCTGCCAGCCCAATTTTCACGGGATGTAAGTCCGAAGGGCATCGGCACCTTCCGGGCGAAAACATCTATCGTGACGATAAATATTACTTTCTGGCAGCGGGGCTGCTTACGGGTACCAGGGCGGGGGAGCTCGCCGATGCGCCGTCCAAACTCATTCTTATGGGAGACGTCTGGTGTATCGACCTTCGAGGTGTTGAGACGAAGACGGTTGCCGGAGCCCGCTTGGTGCCGGTCTTACCTGCCTTGGAAGCGCTTGGCTTCATTGAGTACGCGGAGAAGCGACAGGGTGCAGGCGAACCTCTTTTGTTCGGCAAATCGGGGGAAGCATGGTCCAAGTGGGGTAACAGGTATTTGGATCAGATTGGCATCGCCAATAGCGAAGTCACGCTGCATAGCTTGCGGCACAACTTCCGTCAGATGCTCAGAGCGAGCGGAATTGGCGACGAATTATCCAATAAGGTGTTCGGCCATGACAATGGGACTGCCGGTTCAGGTTATGGAAGGGCTCTATCAGTCGCTGAAGCTAAAAGAGTTCACGAATCTGTTAGATTATATGTCCCTATCGGCGTCGGTGATTTGATAACGAAGTCCTAGGTTATTTCAAAATATTACGGATAGGGGTGGAGAATGTGCAAGATGTGCCGAATTTCATGTGGTATTATTATTGTGCCTACGGGCAGAAAGAGAGAAGTCATGAACTTGTATCGTAGTTTGAGTGTACGAAATTCGGCTATGGCGAAGCTCAGAGCGATGGCCGCTTTTGAAAACCGGAGCATGTGTCGTGTGCTAGAGCTGGCAATCGACGCCAGGATAGCGTCATACTCCGCTGATGTTCAGCGAAGGCTTGAGGAAAAAGTAAATACCACACTGCATAGCGGACTCGAAAGTTCCTATTCCAGGGGGCTAAGAGAGGGCGTTAATAAATCTGAGGGCAATGGACGGGATTTATTGTCTGCGTTCGCGGAAGCAGTAGAGTCAGTTGAAATTGATATTAATTCCGATGAGCCAGATATTGATATCAGCGTATTTTCGGCATTAAACGAACGTGAAGCAGGAGCTGACCTACGGACCCTCGAAGCTTCCGCCGTCTTAAGCGATCTATCGTTTCCAGGGCTGGGTGCCGATATCGACAAGATAATCAATCAGTTGGACAGGGGTGCCTAATGGCACCCCTTAAGGAAAATCAGCACCATGACACGATCCTCATTCGCGAGCCGAAAGTGCAAAGAGCGCGCTCCTGCCAGTGCAATCAACGACAACGAAGATATTAGTAAATCCAATGGGTTGGTAGCTTCGGGGGCGAAAAGATTTGCGGGAAAGAGTCCTGCTTCTTCGCTGAAGGACTCGACAAAAAGGCGGGTGCAACAGCTTTACACGTTCGTTCAGTTCATAGCCGATATGGGTGGGAGGACGCTCAACGTAAATCTCAGTGACGAAGTGCAGAAGGAGGTACGGGAGAGAGGGCTTGCCCCGTTCAAACGACGGTTTGATGAAAACGTCAGGCGGAAGCTCGGTAGCCCGCTGATCTCGGTCTTCTGTTTGGATATCGACGACAAGGAGCGTCTCCACACACATGGGGCAGTCTTGGCTAACGATAACCAAATGGTCGCTGTCCGCGACGCTGCGAGGAACGCCGGAGGGGAGATAGTGGAGGGCCAGCGCCATAGGACGCAGGTTCAGTCAGGGCCGATTTATTACGCTGTGGGATGGGCAGGTTACATTTCCAGAAACCTGAAAAAACTACAGAAAATTCCTGGGCAACATATTGTTTATAGCCGGGAAATACATTCTGCGATTCGTGAAAATATGGGGTTGGTGCGTTGTTCAAACTGACGCTGAAATTTATACGTTATGCGCAGTTCTGCGCCTTTGAGCCGTCAGAAGCTAAGGCCGCCTAAAGCAATCCTAAAGCCATATAGCGGCTAAACTAAGTTTCATACGGATAGGATGTGGAGCCATGCGATTGGAGAATCGCAGGGATTCCATAGGTGTGTGGTGCCCATGCAAATAGCTCTTCATAACACCTCTAAACGAGCGTATAGAGATGTTATGAAGTTGGTGGGGTGACGCGATGGCAAACGGCAAGTTCATTTCCTATCTGCGGGTCAGCACAGAAGGCCAGCGTGAAAGCGGTCTGGGTTTGGAAGCGCAGCGGGAAGCCGTTGCTCGCCATCTTAAGGGGGGTGAACTTACGCTCGTTGCCGAATACGTCGAAACGGAATCAGGGAAGCGCTCGGATAGGCCCGAACTGGCTAAGGCCCTTGCCGAGGCTAAGAAGCAAAAGGCCACACTTATCGTCGCCAAACTGGACCGCCTGTCCCGTTCTGTAGCTTTCCTATCGCGCTTGATGGAGAGCGGGGTTGATTTTGTTGCGGCGGATAATCCCCATGCCAACAAGCTCATGGTGCATATGCTGGCCGCCTTCGCGGAGCATGAGCGGGATCAGATCAGCGTTCGCACAAAGGCAGCCCTGGCCGCTGCAAAAGCTCGTGGGGTGGCGCTGGGCAACCGGACAAATTTGGTGGAGGCTCAACGTCGTGGTGCAAACAAGAATGCTTTGCATGCGGCAATTTACGCTGAAAAGGTCGGCTCTGTAGTGATAGAGCTTAGAAACGCTGGGGAAAGCTTTGCTAGCATTGCTGGCTTGCTAAACCAACGTGGTTTTCTGGCAAGAGAGGGTGGGTTGTGGAGTTCGATGCAAGTTAGGAGGATTGCAATGCGACTATCTTAGGAATTCTAATATTGTGTAATTTCTCTTTATGAAGCGCTTTACAGGGGTGTAAAAAATGGAAATTCCAGATTGGGCTATTTTCATATTCATAGTTTTTGTAATTATGTGCCTTATATTTGGCGCATTAGAATCAATGTCAAAAGATGATCTAAAGAGAATAGTTGGATCGCAAGGTGAGTACATCGCTGAATATTTCTATGTTGGGCTTGACGGCAATAGCGCTGTCTCTGCCAATAAAAATCTATCATGCTTTATTATATCGTCACACTATAATGGCCAGAGATTTCGTTTTGTGGCCAATGTATCAGACATTCTAGAGGTCCAGTTATCAGAAAATGGAAGGACAATTTCAAAAGAGAATAGGATTGGACAAGCCGGAAAAGCAGCCTTAGGTGGGCTCATGTTTGGGGGTGCCGGTGCAATCGTTGGTGCATTGATGCACGGAGCAACTCATGAGGGGATAGTTTCTAGGATTGACGTCCATTTAACTATAAATCATCCACAATGCCCGTTTGTTACTATAAATTTCCTGCGCTCTGAAGTCGAGGCGGGCAGTGGAAGCCATATGCTGTTTCGGAACAAAGCAAACGAATGGGTGGCAAGGTTCAAATATGCCATCCATCAAGCTGACAAATCTGACGGCATTCAGCACTCCGATAACCCCGGCCCAGTTTTGGGGGTGGCTGAAGAAATTAAAAAGCTAGTGGAGCTAAGGGGCTTGGGGATTATCACCGATGACGAATTCAACAGACAGAAGGCGCGCTTGCTCACTTAGGGCAAGCACCTATCTACCGCTTGAGGCCAACTCAAAGCTTCAGGGTGATACACTTTCATGATACAAACTGCATGCTGGCTTGTGGTTAGCCCGATGCTACGGCCTTGATTTGGCGTCGAATTAGTGCGCTGGCGTCCCCAAGGGGATTCGAACCCCTGTTACCGCCGTGAGAGGGCGGTGTCCTAGGCCTCTAGACGATGGGGACTAGAGCCGTGCGAGGCGCGCTTTCTATGCGAAAGGGCCGGGGGTGGGCAAGCGGTATTTTCACTCCCGGCGCATTTTTTCGCTGATCAGCGTGTAACCCAGCCGATCAGGGCCTTGGCCTCTGCCCCGTCCCAATGGGCGGCACCGGCCAGACGGCCGACCTCGCGCCCCTCTGCATCGACCAGGATCGACAGGGGCAGGCCTTCTTTCAGGGGGAAGGCCTTCATGCTGGTCATCTTCTGATCCAGATAGACGGGCAGGGACTTGATCCCCGCCTTCTCGAAGAACGGCCCGACCTCGTTCAGGCCGCCGCGGTCGACGGAGATGGTGATGACCTGGAACTTGTCGCCACCCATTTCCGCCTGCAACCGGTCAAGGGCCGGCATTTCGCGGATACAGGGCGCACACCAGGTGGCCCAAAGATTGATCAGCAGCGCCTTGCCCTTGAACGACGCCATGTCGACCGGGTTGCCATCCTTGTCGCTGATGGTCATCGCGGGCAAAGGCGGGCGGTCCGGGCTGGCCACGAAGGGGCGTGCCTCGCCCTGGAAAACCGGCATGGCGACGGGTGCCGACGGGGCTTCGGGGGTGGTTGCGGGTGCCGTCGCCGGGGGGGCGGTCGCGGAACTTTCCTTCTTCTCGCCGCAGCCCCCCGTTACGAGAATTGCTGTACCCACGGCCACGATTGTTGCGATGCGTCGGAAAATCGCCATTCTGCCCTCTATCGAACTTTGTGTGACAGAGTTCGTGCCCGACGGCCCCGCCGTCAACCCCGCAAACCGACGCAGAATGATGATGACCGAGAAAACCACCCAAACCGCCGCCGCCGGAACCGACGCCAACGCGCTGTGGGGCGGGCGATTTGGCTCTGGTCCCGCCGCCATCATGCAGCAGATCAACGCCTCCATCGGCTTTGACCAGAAGCTGTGGGCGCAGGATATCGCGGGATCGAAGGCGCATGCCGCCATGCTGGCGGCCCAGGGCATCATCTCTGTTGCCGACCGCGATGCCATCCTGTCCGGCCTGGATCAGGTCGCGGCGGAAATTGCCGGGGGCCGCTTCACCTTCACGGTGGAGAATGAGGATATCCACATGAATGTGGAATCCCGCCTGAAGGAGATTGTCGGGGAACCCGCAGGCCGGCTGCACACCGCGCGGTCGCGCAATGATCAGGTGGCGACCGATTTCAAGCTGTGGGTGCGTGACGCGTTCGACCGGCTGGACAAGGATCTGCAGGCGCTGCAGGCAGCCCTGATCGACCGGGCAGAGCAGTTCCCGGACCTGATCATGCCGGGCTTCACACATCTACAGACGGCACAGCCCGTGACCTTCGGCCATCATCTGCTGGCCTATGTGGAAATGCTGGGCCGTGACCGGGCGCGCATGCGCGATGCCCGCGCCCGCCTGAATGAATGCCCGCTAGGCTCTGCCGCCCTGGCCGGCACGCCCTATCCCATCGACCGTGAGGCGACGGCGGCGGCACTGGGCTTCGACCGGCCCACGGCCAATTCGCTGGACGCTGTGTCCGACCGTGATTTCGCGCTGGATTATCTGGCCGCCGCCAGCATCTGCGGCACCCACCTGTCGCGTCTGGCCGAAGAGATCGTGATCTGGTGCACCAGCCAGTTCCGCTTCATCCGCCTGACCGATGCGTTTACCACCGGCAGCTCCATCATGCCGCAGAAGCGCAACCCGGACGCTGCCGAGCTGGTGCGTGCCAAGGTGGGCCGCGTCATCGGCGCGCTCAACGGTCTGCTGATCGTCATGAAGGGTCTGCCGCTCGCCTATTCCAAGGACATGCAGGAAGACAAGGAGCCAGTCTTCATGGCGGATGAGACGTTGGCTTTGTGTCTGGCGGCCACCACCGGCATGATCCGCGACATGACGCCCGATCCCGCCTCCATGCGCCGCGCGGTGGAGGCGGGCTTCCCCACGGCCACCGACCTTGCCGACTGGCTGGTCCGGTCCTTGGGCGTGCCGTTCCGCGATGCCCACCACATCACGGGCCGCATCGTGAAGCTGGCCGAAGAGGCGGGCACCGGTCTGGCCGAGGTGCCGCTGGAAAAGATGCAGGCGGTGCATGCCGGCATCACCGACGCCGTCTATGGCGTGCTGACCTTGGAAGCGTCGGTCAACAGCCGCACCAGCTTTGGCGGCACCGCCCCGTCGCGCGTCCGCGCCGCCGTGGAAGCCGCGAAGGCGCGGTTTCTGTAGGATGCTGATGGCACCACCCCTCCGTCATCCCGGCGAAAGCCGGGACCCAGGGGCCACAAGCCAGACCTTGTCCGCCCCTTTTGTTTGATGAAAACCCTTCCGTGCTTCCTTCCCGCCCCTGGGTCCCGGCTTCCGCCGGGATGACGGGGGAGAGGAAACCGGGAAGGAAGGCCCCAGAAGGACGACCGCCCATGCGCAAAGCCATCCTTTTCGTTGCCCTTCTGGCGCTGGCCGGGTGTGGGATGAAACCGCATTTCCCCAAGGCCCCGCCGGGCAGTCCGCCGCCCAAGACCTATCCCGATCCGGCCAGCGATCCGAAGCCGGCCAACCCTTCGCCTGAGAAGCCGCAACAATGACCTGCTTCCCCGTTCCCGGTTTCCGTTACACCGATGGTCAGCTTCATGCCGAGGGTGTGGCCCTGCCCGCCATCGCCGCCTCGGTCGGCACGCCCACCTATGTCTATACGACAGAGGGGCTGAAGGCGGCATGGCGCGCCTATGCCGATGCCTTTGCCGGCCAGGATGTCACCATCTGCTACGCGCTGAAGGCCAATTCCAATCTGGCCGTCATCCGCTCCCTGGCACAGCTGGGCGCCGGCGGTGACGTTGTGTCGGTGGGGGAGATGCGGCGTGCGCTGGCCGCCGGTATTCCTGCCGATAAGATCGTGTTTTCCGGCGTGGGCAAGACGCGCGATGAACTGGTCGCGGCGCTGAAGGCCGGCATCCACCAGATCAATGTCGAGAGCCTGCCCGAACTGGAGGTTCTGTCGGAAGTCGCGGTGGAACTGGGCGTCCAAGCGCCCATCGCCATCCGTATCAATCCCGACGTCGATGCCGAAACCCATGGCAAGATCGCCACGGGCCGCAAGGAAGACAAGTTCGGCATCGATTTCGCCCATGCGGGTGAAGCCTATGCCCGCGCCATGGCGCTGCCCGGTATCAATCCGGTCGGCATCGCCGTCCATATCGGTTCCCAGCTGTTGAAGACCACGCCGTTCCGCAAGGCATTCGGCAAGCTGGCCGAGCTGGTGCGTGATCTGAAGGCCCAGGGTGTGCCGCTGAGCCGTATCGACCTGGGCGGCGGTCTGGGCGTGCCGTACAAGCCGGAGGATCAGGCCCCCGATTATCCCGCCTATGCCAAGGCCATTGCCGAAACGGTGGGCGGCCTGGGCTGTCATGTCACGCTGGAACCGGGCCGGTCGCTGGTGGCCGCTGCCGGCCTGCTGCTGACCCGCACCATCTTCGTGAAGGAAGGGCTGCACCGCCGCTTCCTGATCGTCGATGCCGCCATGAATGATCTGGTGCGTCCGGCCATGTATGAGGCCTGGCACACGGTGATCCCCGTGGCGGAACCCGCCCGTGGCGCGGTGCTGGCCGATGCCGACATTGTCGGCCCGGTATGCGAGACGGGAGACACGTTCGCCCGCCTGCGCCCCATGCCGCCCGTGGCGCCGGGCGACCTGCTGGCCTTTTTGACGGCGGGTGCCTATGGCGCTGCCATGTCTTCGACATATAATTCCCGTCCATTGGTGGCCGAGGTTCTGGTGTCGGGCGCGAAGTTCGAGGTGGTGCGCCGCCGCCCCAGCTTCGAGGACAGCCTGACGCTGGAGCAGATGCCCGATTGGCTCTCCCCTTAAGCGGTGAAAGCGGGGTAGGCTGTCGGTCAGACTTGTAAGGTGTGAACGACAGATGCCGCCCCGCCCCGCCCCGCCCCGTGATCCCGGCCCGCGTCCCGCCGGCCAGAGTCCCGCCCGGACGCTGGCCGCGCGGCTGCGGTCGCTGCTGGGCCGCTATCGGGTGGGATCGGTGCAGGTGCCGGCCAAGGCACCCCTGCCGGGCGATGCCGGCAGCCGGCCCCTGAAACTGGCCCGCGCCATCCTGTGGTGGGAGGCGCTGTGGCCCCCGTTCTGGCGACCCTTGTCGCTGCTGGGCCTGTTCCTGGCCGTGGCCTGGATGGGCCTGTTCGTGCATCTGTCACCCTGGCTGCATGTGCCGCTGCTGCTGCTCATGCTGGGTGGGGTCGGTTATCTGGTGCGGCAAGGGCTGCGATCGCTGTACCTGCCGACGGAGGCGGATGCCCGCCGCCGCCTGGAACGCGACAGCGGGCTGGTACACCGTCCCCTGTCACAATTGCAGGATGGCATCGCTGGCGGGGCCGGTGATCCGCTGGCCCATGCGCTGTGGCGGCTGGCGCAGGAACGGGCGAAGGGGCAGTCGCGGGATTTGCGCGTCGACCTGCCCGACAGCGATCTGGTCAAGCGGGACCCCTGGGCCCTGCGCGTCGCCGTCGCGCTTCTGATGGTGGTGGGGGCGACGGTCGGCTGGGGCGATCTGGGCGGGCGTACTTTGAGTGCCTTTGTGCCTTCCATCGGACTGGGGGGTGTGTTCACGCCCACCCGCCTGGATGCCTGGGCCACGCCGCCGGATTATACCGGGCAGCCGCCCGTGTTCCTGACGGGCCTGAAACCCGCAAATGCGGCGGATGACGGGACGGAAGAGGGGGAGAAAAAACCCCTGTTCCTGCCGGCGGGAACCAAGCTGGTGGTGCGGCTTGATGGCGGGCTGGGCACGCCGACCTTGCGCGCCAACAACCAGGATGTGGATTTCCAGCCTGTGGCTGGTGGCGGCCATCAGGTGGAACTGGCCCTGACCGAGGGGGAAGGGGTCTCTGTGCGGCAGTTCGGGCGGGAGGTGGCGTCCTGGCCCATCCGTCTGATCCCCGACCAACCGCCGGGAATCGCGTTTCGCACCCCCCCGGCGGCCACCGAACGCAATGCGCTGCGCATCGATTATACCGGGGCCGATGATTACGGCATCCATGCCGTCACGGCGACGGTAACGCTGGCCACCGACCTGCCCATGGGCATCGACAAGACGCCCTTCGATCTGCCTTTGCCTGTCCCGGCCAAGAACAAGCGGGAGATTGCGGGCACTGGCTATCACGATCTGTCGGGCCATCCCTGGGCCGGCATGCCGGTGACGGTCCGCCTGCGCGCCACCGATGGCGCCGGGCAGGTGTCGCAGAGTGCCGAACAGGCCATCACCCTGCCGGAGCGGCATTTCAAGCACCCCGTGGCCCGCGCCATCATCGAACAGCGCAAGACCCTGATCCTGATGGGGGACACGGTGCGTCCGCTGGTGGGCCGTGCCCTGCATGACCTGTCGGTGAACCTGGACGGTTACAATGGCGATCCGCTGGCCTTCCTGGCGCTGCGCAGCGCGGTGGGCCGCCTGATGCGCAATGCCGGGCCGGACACGGTGCCCAGTTCCATCGCCATGCTGTGGGATGTGGCCCTGCGTATCGAGGATGGGAACCTGTCACTGGCCGAACGTGAGTTGCGCGATGCGCAGAAGGCGCTGATGGAGGCGCTGGACCGCAACGCCCCGGCGGAAGAGATTGATCAGGCCATGCAGCGCCTGGAGCAGGCCATGCGCGATTTCATGGATGCGCTGGAACAGCAGGAAGCCAAGAACCCGCAGGCCCAGAATCAGCCGCAGAACCAGGGCGAACCCGACCCCAATGCCCAATCCATGAGCCGGGACGAGGTGGAGGACATGGTACGCCAGATGCGCGATCTGGCCGCATCCGGCAATCATGAGGCGGCGCGGGAGATGCTGTCGCAGCTCCAGCAGATGATGGAAAATCTTCAGAACGGGCAGCCGCCACCGCAGCAGGATGCGGAGGCGAACCAGCAGGGCAAGGCGCTGGCCGAACTGAACCAGAAGCTGCGGGAAGTTCAGAAGCAGCAGCAGCAATTGATGGATGACACCTTCACCCGTCAGCAGGAACAGTTTGATGGGGCCGGGGAGTTGCCCCCGAACCAGATGCCGGGCCTTTCCATGCCCAACCGCCAGAGCCGCCGCCCCGGTGACCAGGGCGCGCAGCAGGGCAAGGCGGATGCCCATGCCGGCGCCATGGCGGGTAAGCAAGAAGAGTTGCGCGGTGAGTTGGGCGACATCATGCGCCGGCTGGGTGAGATGGGGGGCGAAATCCCCCGTCCCCTGGGTCGGGCCGAACGCGCCATGAAGGAGGCCACCGACGCCCTGCGCAGCGGTGCCCCGGATCAGGCCGTGGCCTCACAGGGGGAGGCGCTGGAACAGCTGCAGCAGACGCTGAAATCCATGCAGGAACAGATGGCGAAGGCCAGCCCCGGACAGGCCGGCGGCCAGCGCAACCGCACGGGCCGGCAGCAGGGCCGCGACCCGCTGGGCCGCCCGCTGCCCGGTTCCGGCACCCTGGACGGGGAAGAGGTGAAAATCCCCGCCGAGGCCGACATGCAGCGCGCCCGCCAGATCCTGGAGGAACTGCGCCGCCGCGCCGGGGAACAGAACCGGCCCAAGGCGGAGCGGGATTACATCGACCGTCTGCTGGACCGGTTCAAACGTTATTGAACGACGGCGGGGTTTCCGCGGATTACGGCTGATGCCTAATCCGCGCTACGCCATTGCGCCGCCCCTTTGGTAGCGCGGATTAGCGAAGCGTAATCCGCGGAGCGACGGCAGGTTTCTACAGTCTCGACATCCCGGCCCCGTTGCGCCATGTTCCGTCCCCTAGAACACAGCCGGAACGACAGGCCGCCCCATGCCGACCGATAGCGCCCCCAGCACCGCCCTTCCGCCGGCCGACGGCACGCCGCTTTATCTGGTGGATGGGTCGGGCTTCATCTTTCGGGCCTATCACGCGCTGCCGCCGCTGAACCGGCCCGACGGGACGCCGGTGAATGCCGTCATGGGCTTCACCAATATGCTGATGCGGCTGCTGGCAGAGCTGAAGGCCGATGCGGTGGCCATCATCTTTGACAGCAAGCGCCTGAATTTCCGCAATGATTTCTACCCCGACTACAAGGCCCACCGCCCCGACCCGCCGGAGGATCTGCGCCCCCAGTTCGCGATCATCCGCGAGGCGGTGGAGGCCTTCAACCTGCCCTGTATCGAGCTGGAAGGGTTTGAGGCCGACGATCTGATCGCGACATATGCCCGGCAGGCCCGCGCCCTGGGTCGGCCCGTCACCATCGTGTCGTCGGACAAGGACCTGATGCAGCTTGTGGATGACGGCATCCGCATGCTGGACCCGATGAAGAACAAGATGATCGGGCCGGACGAGGTGTTTGAGAAGTTTGGCGTGGCGCCCGACAAGGTGGTGGATGTGCAGGCCCTGGCCGGCGACAGCGTCGATAATGTCCCTGGCGTGCCCGGCATCGGCATCAAGACGGCGGCGCAGTTGATCACCGAATATGGCTCGCTGGAAGCGCTACTGGAGCGGGCGGGGGAGATCAAGCAGGCCGGGCGCCGGCAGAAACTGATCGAGAATGCCGATCTGGCCCGCATTTCCAAGCGGCTGGTCAAGCTGGAAGAAAACGCCCCTGTACCGGTGCCGGTGGAAGAGCTGAAGGTGCGGGAGCCGGATGTGAACCGGCTGCTGTCCTGGCTGGGTGTGCAGGGCTTCCGGTCGATCATTGCCAAGGTGAAGGCGGAAATCGCCGCCGACGGGACCCTGGCCGATGGGGCCGCCATCCAGGCCGCCGCCGGCGGTGGCGGGGAACAGCAGCGCCGCGACCTGCGCGCCGCCCTGGATGGCCGTTCCTTTGCCCCGGCTACGACCCCGGTGGAGGCACGGGCCGATGCCCATATCCCCCGGCCGGACAAGGTTGAGCATCTGCTGGTCGACACGGAGGAGGCGCTGGCCGCCTGGGTGGCCGAAGGCATGGAGGCCGGGGTCGTTGCCGTCGACACCGAAACCGATGGCCTGACGCCCATGCGCGCCAATCTGGTAGGTATCTCGCTGTCCACCCGACCGGGCCGTGCCTGTTACATCCCCCTTGCCCATATCGATCCGTCCACGCCCAAGGAAGGGGCGGGCGGCCTGGATTTCGGCGATGGCGCGCCGCCGCCCAAACAGGTGCCGCTGGCCCGCGCGCTGGCGATCCTGAAGCCGCTCCTGGAACATCCGGGCGTGCTGAAGGTCGGGCACAATATCAAGTTCGATTGGCAGATGTTCGCCAAGCATGGCGTCACGGTCGCACCCATCGACGACACGATGTTGCGCTCCTACGTCATTGGCGGCGGGCGGCATGGCCATGGCATGGATGAGCTGGCGCAGCGCCATCTGGGCGTCACCACCATCTCCTTTGATGAGGTGACGGGCACCGGCAAGAACCGTATCACCTTTGACCGCGTGCCACTGGACAAGGCCACGTCCTATGCCGCAGAGGATGCGGACATCACCCTGCGTCTCTGGCATGTGCTGCGCCATGATGTGCTGGCCGACCGGATGGTGACGGTTTACGAGACGATTGAGCGTCCCCTGGTGCCGGTGGTCGCGAAGATGGAGATGGAGGGCGTGCTGGTTGACCGGCAGGTCCTGAAAGAGCTGTCCAACGATTTCGCCAAGCGGCTGGTGGAACTGGAAGCTGAAATCCATGTCCTGGCTGGCCGCACCTTCAATGTCGGCAGCCCCAAGCAGCTGGGCGAGATTCTGTTTGATGAGATGAAGCTGTCGGGCGGCAAGAAATCATCCAAGACCGGCGCCTGGTCCACCGACAGTTCGGTGCTGGAGGAACTGGCCGATCTGGGCATTCCCATCTGCCAGAAGGTCATGGACTGGCGGCAATTCGCCAAGCTGAAATCGACCTACACGGACACGCTGGGCGAACAGATCAATCCCGGCACGGGCCGCGTCCATACCAGCTTCGCGCTGGCCGCCACCTCCACGGGCCGCCTGTCCTCGACCGACCCCAACCTGCAGAACATCCCCATCCGCACGGAAGAAGGGCGGAAGATCCGCCGCGCCTTCGTGGCGGCCCCCGGCAACCGCATCATGTCGGTGGATTACAGCCAGATCGAACTGCGTATCGTCGCGGAAATGGCGGGCATCCCGGCCCTGCGCCAGGCCTTCCGCGATGGCATCGACATCCATGCCATGACGGCGAGCCAGGTGTTCAACGTGCCGCTGGACCAGATGACGTCGGAGATTCGCCGCCGGGCCAAGGCCATCAATTTCGGCATCATCTATGGCATTTCCAGCTTCGGCCTGTCGCGCCAGCTGGGTATTGCTGCTGGCGAGGCCGGGGCCTTCATCAAGGCCTATTTTGAACGGTTCCCCGAGCTTCAGGCCTATATGGAAAAGACCAAGGCCGAGGCGGCGCGCGACGGCTATGTCCGCACCCTGCTGGGCCGCAAATGCTGGATACAGGGCATCCAGGAAAAGGGCGCGCGCAAGGCCTATGCGGAGCGTCAGGCCATCAACGCCCCCATCCAAGGGACCGCCGCCGACATCATCAAGCTGGCCATGATCAAGCTGCCGGGCGCGCTGGCCGAGGCAGGGTTGAAGGCACGGATGCTGTTGCAGGTGCATGACGAACTGCTGTTCGAGGTGCCCGACGCGGAGGTGGAGGCCACATCCGCCCTGGTCCGCCGGGTGATGGAAGGGGCCGCCGATATCGGCATCCCGCTGGTGGCGGAAGCCGGCGTCGGCCTGTCCTGGGCCGAGGCGCATTGAGGTTTGGGCCGTCGTTCGTAGCGCGGATTAGCGAAGCGTAATCCGCGGTGCAACGGCGCCGGGTTTTCGCGGATTACGCTCACGCTAATCCGCGCTACGTTTTGGGATTGAGGATAAACTGATGACCCTTCGCCGCCTTGGCCGCACCGACCTGATGGTTCCCGCCCTCTGCCTGGGCACCATGACCTGGGGCCGGCAGAACAGCCCGGAAGAGGGTTTCGCCCAGATGGATATGGCGCTGGATCGCGGCCTGTTCTTCTGGGACACGGCGGAGATGTATTCCGCGCCGCCCATCGCCGCCACCTGTGGCCGCACGGAAGAGATTATTGGCGAGTGGTTCGCGCGGACGGGCCGCCGCAATGAGGTGCTGCTGGCCAGCAAGGTGGTGGGTGACGGGTCGGGCATGGATTACCTGCGCGGTGGCAAGGCGCGCGCCGACCGGAAAAACATCACGGAGGCGGTGGAGGCCAGTCTGAAGCGCCTGCGCACCGACCATATCGACCTGTATCAGTTGCACTGGCCCGACCGGCAGGCCGACCGCTTTGGCCGCACCGTGGCCCATCCGGCAGCCCAGCCGGGTGAGGTGCCGATTGAGGAGACGCTGGCGGTCTTTGCCGACCTGATCAAGGCCGGCAAAATCCGGCATGTTGGCGTGTCGAACGAAACGCCCTGGGGCACCATGCGCTATGTCGCCGCTGCCGACCATCTGGGCCTGCCACGTATCGCCAGCATCCAGAACCCCTATTCCCTGCTGAACCGCACGTTCGAGATGGGGCTGTCGGAGGTGGCGCTGCGCGAGGATGTGTCGATGCTGGCCTATTCGCCGCTGGCCGCCGGGACCCTGACGGGCAAGTATCTGGATGGCGCCTTGCCGGCGGGATCACGCCGTACCGTCGATCATCGCAAGTCGCGCTATGACCTGCCGCGTGGTGATGTGGCGACGCGCGACTATCTGACCATTGCCCGCGACCATGGGCTGGACCCCGCCGCCATGGCCATCGCCTTTGTCGTCTCCCGCTCCTTCGTGACCAGCACGATCATCGGGGCCACCAGCATGGACCATCTTAAGGTCGCCATTGATGCCGGCTCGCTGACCCTGTCGGCGGAGGTGCTGGCCGCCCTGGATGCCGTCCATGCCGCCAATCCCAACCCCTGCCCTTGAAGTGAAGGCCATGCTGCGTCTGTTCGTCGGGATACCGATGCCGGAGGCGGTGGTGGAACGGCTGTCCAGCCTGGCCCACGGCCTGCCCGGTGCCCGCTGGGTGCCGCCGGAGAATTATCACCTGACCCTGCGTTTCCTGGGGGAGATTGACGAGGGCACGGCCCATGATGTGGATGAGGCGTTGGACCTTGTCACCGGCCCTTCCTTCCCGCTGACCCTGTCCGGCCTGGGCAGTTTCGGCAGCGGGCACAAGCAGCATGCGCTGTGGGCCGGGTTGGCGGACAGCGACCCGCTTCTGCACCTTCAGGCCAAGGTTGAATCCGCCCTGGTCCGGTCAGGTCAGCCCCCGGAACAGCGCAAATACAGCCCGCATGTGACCCTGGCCTATCTGAAGGACACGCCGCCGGCCAAGTTGGCAAACTATATGGGGGCCAACGGCTTGTTCCAGGCGGGGCCGTTCACGGTGGACCGTTACTGCCTTTATGAAAGCGTCCTGGGCAAGTCGGGTGCGACCTATCACATCCTGCAGGAATACCCGCTGGGGGGATGGGACGGTTCGTAGCGCGGATTAGGCGTCAGCCGTAATCCGCGGGTACCCGGTCGCGTCGTTCCGTGGATTATGCTTACGCTAGAGCGGTTATACATTGACTGTAAGCACCCCCTATCGTCATCCCCGCGAAAGCGGGGACCCAGCGAGAGCAGCGATTAGCTGCGACATGACTATATCGGCGCTGACCGCGCCTCACGCTGGGTCCCCGCTTTCGCGGGGATGACGGGGGAAATGCGATTCCGGTTACAAAAAAGGCGCGCTAGAGCGGGATGAATTTAGGTTGAATCGCAAGGGGATACCCAACGGCTTG
>NZ_JBMDKE010000005.1:0-190638 GCF_057809555.1 Niveispirillum sp. FG156
CAGGACCAAGCTTAACGCCGAACAAAAACTGTCCGCTCACCGGGGACCAGCTCTGTGCATGCCACCCGCACATTATATGATTTACCGAGTGCGCTAATTGGTGGTCGCTTCAAATCAAATTGGTGCCTGCTACCGGACTCGAACCGGTACGCCCCGGAGGACAACAGATTTTAAGTCTGTGGCGTCTACCATTCCGCCAAGCAGGCCCTTATAGGGATGGGGAACCTAGCCGAAGGTGGGGCTAAATGGCAAGCGTGTGGTTGTCTGTCAGCTAGCCATCACACGCTATTCCAGGTATGCCCCACCCCCGAACCTGTCATGGCGGCAGATGCCGCCCCTTGTTGAAGGACGCACCGCATGCTGATCCGCGACGCCGTTGATGCCGATGCCCAGGCCATCGCCGCCATCTATAATGACGCGGTGGTCAACACGACGGCCATCTGGAACGAGGTGCAGGTGGATGCGGCTAACCGGGTGGGCTGGATGGCGGACCGGCGGCGGCTGGGTTATCCCGTGCTGGTGGCGGTGGACGGTGACGGCACCGCCCTGGGTTACGCATCCTTCGGGGACTGGCGGGCGTTCGATGGCTACCGGCACACGGTGGAGCATTCCGTCTATGTCCGGGGTGACCGGCGTGGCGGTGGGATCGGCAAGGCATTGATGCAGGCGTTGATCGCGCGGGCGCGTTCCATCGGCAAGCATGTGATGGTGGCCGCCATTGAGGCGGGAAACCAGGGCTCCATCGCGCTGCATGAAGCCTTGGACTTCCAGCATACCGGCCTGATGCCGCAGGTGGGAATGAAGTTCGGGCGCTGGCTGGATCTGGCATTCCTGCAACTGATCCTGGACGACCGTCCCACCCCCGAAGCCTGATCAGGCCGCCGCCTTCGCGGCGCTGGTGCTGCCGCCACTCCCCTGCCCCAGTTCGGGTTGACCAGAGGCATTGTCGCCGCTGCTTTCACGACGGTCGCGGTCCTTCTTTTCGGCGGCCTCGGCGTCCTCTGCGGCGGCGACGACACCGGTACGGCGGGTGCGGTCGGTCAGGCGCATCATTTCGCGCCACATCTTTTCCTCGTCCGACACCTGCGTCGGTTCCGGCGGCATCAGTTCCTTGCCCATACCAGTACTTTCAAGGGACAGTTTGCCATCGGCATCCAGCGTGAAACCCTTGGCCCCGCTGATCTTCTGGCCCGCCGCCACCAGACGCTTTGATGCGGCCTCCGCATCGGCGCCGGCATTGACCTGGCTGTAATAGCCCTCTACCGCGTCGGCATGTTCCATCATCTGCGCGTCACCGACCAGCTTGCGCAGGCGGTTCTGCAACTCCGGTTCCCGCGACAGGACCTTGTTTACCTCCGCCGCGCGCGGGTCGTCGCCATCGACCTTCACCGTGCCGGATGTATCGACGCGGAAGGCCAACGGCGGCTCACTCTTGATGCCGGCCATGGCCAGCACCATGCGTAACTCGTCCCCCACCTTCTGCGTATCGGCGGCCACACTGTCACGGCTGGGCAGTTCCAGCGTGGGCAGCCCCTCCACCATGGAATGGTTGGTGGCCGTCAGGCCGCCCACCTGCATGGTCTGACCGGTAGGCGCACCGTGGAAGCCCACCTTGTCCCCGGCGTCCACCGATCCGGCCTTGCTGCCCGACACGCCGGTCGTGCCCGCGGCACCGGCGGCTGGTTGCCAGCGGACACGGTTGCTGCTGCTTGATCCCTGGATATCCATGGAACGATCCTTCCCATCACCAAGCAAAATTTGCCCATGCCCCTGGGCAGGCTTTGCCGGCACCCAGGCAGCGGAAAGAAGCGGTTACCCTTGGCATCCGGCGGTTTTTCCCGCATGCCTTTGTCCCGGACACCCCGCCCGCGCGGGGAAGGGTACGGGTTAAAAAGCAAGCGACGTGCCAGCCCTTGCGGCGGCAATGGGCACAGCCCATATCGAAGGAATGACAGAGAACCAGATACTGGCCCTTATCTCCTCCGTCCTGGTGTTGATCCTGGTGCTGCGCGGCGCGCGGTTCCCGCGTCAGGGCCTGTTGCCGCAGATCGCGGTCTGGCTGCTGATCTTCGCCCTGGTCGGGCTGTCCTATAAATTCTTCGGGCCGGGGTGACGCGGGCGGAGATATCAGCCCGCGTCCCAAGAAGGCTCACACCGGCGGCGGCAGGCCCGGCTTGACCGGACGGCTTTTGCGCTTGCGCCAACGGGACAGCAACTCGTCAAACGGCTTCAGCAGCCGTTCCTGCAGACCCGGATCGCCTTCCAGCTTGCCATAGACGAAGGCGCCCGCTTCCAGCGTGGAGACGCTTTCCTTGCGCGGTTCCTTGCGGACATTGCCATAGGCGGAGCGGAAATCCGGATGGATGACCATGCGGCGCAGCTTCAGCATCCAGGCATTGCGCCACCACAGGGTCTTAGCCTGTGCCCAGGTCCCGTCGATCAGGACGATGCCTTCCAGATCGGACAGGATCAGGTCGCTGTCAGGGGCCACATCCTTGCGCCCGAACACGGCGATGCCGCCGCGCGGCACCTTGGCCACTTCTTCCTTACCGCCCATGAAGAGCACGCCCCAGCGCTTGGCATCCACCTGCCGGCCCAACGCCTTGGACAGGGACGGCCAGGACAGGCCGATCTTCAGTACGCTGTTTTCAATCTGCCCGGTCAGCAGGCGGGCGGTGCCCAGCTCCACATCCTGTTCCTGCGGATGCATCAGCACCAGCAATTGCAGGCGCGTGCGTTCCGGTACCAGGGCGGCGCACAGGCACAAATCTTCGGGCTTGCCGCAGGTAGCGCAAGGGGGCGGCGGGGCCGGCGGTGGCGGAAGGATCAGGTCGTCTTCATTCATGGTGGCGGCACCATAGCGCATCACGCGCCAAGATGGCAGGGGGTGGGTACGCAATGCCGCCATGGCAAGGCGTGAAGCGCCCCCGATCCATGCTTGAGGCAGGTCCCAGGCATTGGGATGCCGGATTTGCGGCCCGGGCACCGGTTCGTGTAAGGTGCCCGGCTGAACCGTGAATTCCGTATCCTGAAAGTACCGATACCGATGACCCAGGCCGAACTCGCCGACGAATACGAAGACAAGCGCTCCATCAAGCTGCACAAGCCCGAGGATTTCGAAGGCATGCGCAAGGCTGGCCGTCTGGCCGCCGCCACGCTTGATTACATCACGCCCTTCGTCGTTCCCGGTGCCGTTACGGAAGAGCTGGACGACAAGATCCTGGCCTTTGTGGAGGCCAATGGCGGCACCTCGGCCACTGTCGGGTACAAGGGCTATACCAAGGCGTCCTGCATCTCCATCAACCATGTCGTGTGCCATGGCATTCCGGGGCCCAAGCGTCTGGTCAATGGCGACATCACCAATATCGACGTCACCGTCATCGTCGATGGCTGGTTCGGCGACACGTCGCGCATGTACATGGTGGGTGATGTCGGCGTGAAGGCGAAGCGTCTGGTCGATGTGACCTATGAGGCGCTGATGCGCGGCATTTCGGTGGTGAAGCCGGGGGCGACCCTGGGCGATATCGGCCACGCTATCCAGTCCTATGCCGAAAGCTTCCGGTTCTCGGTTGTGCGCGATTTCTGCGGCCACGGCCTGGGCCGCGTGTTCCATGATGCGCCGTCGGTGTTGCATTACGGCCAGAAGGGCCGGGGTGCCGTGCTGGAGGAAGGCATGTTCTTCACCATCGAGCCGATGATCAATGCTGGCCGGTATGAGGTGAAGGTCCTGTCCGATGGCTGGACCGCCGTGACGCGGGACAAGAGCCTGTCGGCGCAGTTCGAACATTCCATCGGCGTCACCAAGGACGGGTTTGAGATTTTCACCCTGTCGCCCGCCGGTTACACCAAGCCGCCCTACGCCTGATGCGAGCCGCCCTGATCATGAAGGCATGATCAGGGCCCTCAGTCGCCGGCGCGTCCATCCAGACGCTTGGCTTACGCGCGCATGAGCGCGCGGGCGCTCAACGCGCCAACCAAAGAAGACGAGACACATTCGTCTTCTTTGGTGTTTTCATCTTGTTCCGCTTCCCGTCTGGCATCCCATCATCACCGCTGCTACACTTGTAGGCAAGTGAGTGATGATGGTCTTACACATCATGGGTGTGGTGGGATGGCGGTGAAGCGGACGGCGAAAGCAACACGGATGGATGAGGCGGCGGTAAAATCGCCACCGCCCGACGATGACCTGCTGGCCGCCTTGTTGGCCGGCAAACCCGCCCCCGTGAAGCCGGCTGCGGTGGAAAAGCCGGAACCGGCGGAGGAAACACCGCATTATCACGGCCACCGCGACCGGCTGCGTCAGCGTTTCATCGCATCCGGTCCCGATGCGCTGCAGGACTATGAACTGCTGGAACTGCTGCTGTTCCAGGCCATTCCTCGGCGGGATGTGAAGCCGCTGGCCAAGGAACTGATGACGGCGTTCGGCAGCCTGTGGGCCGTCACCCAGGCATCGGCAGAGGCGCTGCGCAACCGTTTCAATTTCTCCGACGCGACCATCGCCCATATCCGTGTGGTCGGGGCCATCGGCCTGCGTATGGCGCGCCAGCAGGTGATGGGGCAGCCCATCCTGTCATCCTGGCAGAAGCTTCTGGATTACTGCGCCGGGGCCATGGCGCATGAACCGGTGGAACAGTTCCGCCTGCTGTTCCTGGATCGCAAGAACACCCTGATAGCGGACGAGGTGCAGCAGCGCGGCACCATCGACCATACGCCTGTCTATCCGCGTGAGGTGGTGCGCCGCGCCCTGGAACTGGGTGCCAGTGCCGTGATCCTGGTCCATAATCATCCCAGCGGTGACCCCACGCCCAGCCGGGCCGATATCGACATGACCAAACAGATCGTCACCGCCGCCACGGCGCTGGGCGTGGTAATCCATGACCATATCATCATCGGCAAGGGTGGAAAGTATGTGAGCTTCAAGAGTGCCGGACTGATGTAGCCATCGCCAATCATCTCAATAATCATATTATATGATGATCCTACCTTTAAATTCGGGTAGGATGCGCCCCCGTTGGAAAAATCAGAAACATGCGGGGGAGGAAATACGCATGAAGGGTTTGCATCGCAGCCTGGCCTTGTGCCTGGGCTTGCTGACCGCCGTTCCGGCCTTTGGCCAGGATGCCAAGGTCACCGTCAATGGCGTACAGCCCGGCCCCGTCCTGGCGCCGGAAATCCAGGGCCAGTTCGCCGAACATCTGGGCCGCCTGATCTATGAAGGCATCTGGGTGGGGGAAAAGTCATCCATCCCCAATGTCCGGGGTTATCGCAAGGATGTGCTCGACGCGCTGAAGGCCATCCGCGTGCCACTGATCCGCTGGCCCGGCGGCTGCTTTGCCGATGAGTATCACTGGCGCGACGGTATCGGCCCCCGTGCCAAGCGGCCCGTGGGCGTCAACACCAACTGGGGCGGTGTCGCCGAAACCAACGAGTTCGGCACCCATGAATTCATGGATTTCTCCGAACTGGTCGGGGCCAAGACCTATGTGAATGGCAATATCGGCACCGGCTCTGCCCGCGAAATGGCGGACTGGGTCGAATATATGACCAATCCGTCCAAATCCACTCTGGCCCAGACGCGCCGCGCCAATGGCCGTGACAAGCCCTGGACGTTGGACTGGTTCGCCATCGGGAACGAGACCTGGGGCTGCGGCGGCAATATGCGGCCGGAATTCTATACCGACCAGTTGCGCCAGATCCGCACCTTCATCAAGCCCGCCCCCGGACAGCCGACCAAGATCATCGCCAGCGGCGGCAATTCCGACGATCTGAAATGGACCGATGTCGTCATGGCCGGGTCGGCCAACATGATCGACGCCATCAGCCTGCATCATTACGCCCTGCCCTCCTTCGGCCGGCCCACGCGCGGCACCTGGAAGGAAAAGGGATCGGCAACCGAGTTCGGGGAAAGCGACTGGTTCGCGCTGATGGTGACGGCCACGCAGATGGATGATCTGCTGACCAAGCACAGTGCGGTCATGGACAAATATGACCCGAAGAAGAAGGTGGCCCTGGTCGTCGATGAATGGGGCAACTGGTTCGACCCCACGCCCGGCACCAATCCTGGGTTCCTTGAGCAGCAGAACACGCTGCGCGATGCCGTGACGGCGGCGATCAACCTGAACATCTTCCACAAGCATGGCGAACGTGTGCGCATGGCCAACATCGCGCAGATGGTCAATGTGCTGCAGGCCCTGATCCTGACCGACGGGCCGAAGATGCTGCTGACCCCCACCTATCATGTCTTTGACATGTATAAGGATTTCCAGGGCGCGACGCAGTTCCCGGTGACCGTGGCGGGTCCCAAATACAGCTATGCCGAACGTAGCCTACCCGCGATCAGCGCCTCTGCCGCCCGTGCCAAGGATGGCAGTGTGCTGGTGGCCCTGACCAACATCAACCCGAATGAGGCGGTGCCAGTCACAGTCAGCCTGGATGGCGTGACGGCGGCGGGCGTGTCGGGCCGCATCCTGACGGCCCCGGCCATGAACGCCCATAACAGCTTTGCCCAGCCGGACGCCGTGAAGCCGGCTTCGTTCACCGGGGCAACGCTGACCGGGTCTACCCTGTCAGTGACCCTGCCGGCCAAGTCGGTCGTGGTGCTGGTGGTGAAGTAGCGCGGATTAGCGAAGCGTAATCCGCGGGACCTCGCATCGGGGTTCCGCGGATTACGGCTACGCCTTACAACCCCTTCACAACCACCGGCACCGTTGTCGCCTGTGCCAGACGGTTGCGCAGCGGCAGGCCGAAGGGGGCGGCCTCCATCTCGAACACATCGCCGGGCTGGGTGGTGAACCCGTCGCTGAAGGACAGGGTGGCGGTGCCGAAATAATGCACATGCGCGTCGCCGGGCCAGCGGAACCCATCATACTTGAAATGATGATATTCCAGGTTCGACAGGCTGTGGGACATGTTGGCCTCCCCGGACAGGAAGGGCTTCTCCCAGACAATCTTGCCATCGCGCACGATGCGCGTCGTGCCCCGAATATCGGCGGGCAGGTCACCCAGCAGCAGTTCCGGGCCGATGGCGCAGACGCGCAGTTTGGAATGGGCCAGATAGAGATAGTTCTGGCGTTCCGTCACATGGTCCGAAAACTCGTTGCCCAAGGCATAGCCCAGGCGGAAGACACTGCCATCCGGCCCCACAATATAAAGCCCCGCAATCTCTGGCTCCTCCCCGCCATCCAGGGCGAAAAAGGGTGAGACAAGGTCGCCATCGGGCCGGGCCAGGATGGAGCCATCGCCCTTGTAAAACCATTCCGGCTGCACGCCGACCTGTCCGGGGGCCGGCTTGCCACCATCCAGGCCCATGCGGAACATGCGCATGCTGTCGGTCTGCTTGGCGGGATCGGCCAGATCACGATGCATCTTGTCCCGCCCCTCGGCGGAACCCAGATGCGTCAGGCCCGTACCGGCCACCAGCAGATGGGCCGCATCCGGGTGGTCCAGCGGCGGCAGAACGCGGCCATCGGCCAGGGCGGCGGCCAGATCAACTGGGTCCCCCGTCGCCTGCGCCTGGGCCAGCGACAGCAGGGAACTGCCCGCCGCGATGGCCTGCTGCGCCAGTTCATAGGTGGTGGTGGCACCGCTCAGGCGACGGGCCTGCGCATCATCCTGGCGCAGGGCCACGGCCCGCTTGCCCTGCTTGTCCACAAACTGCGTCAGACGCCACGCCATCGCGCTCACTCCTTGGGATTTGGTATATTCTGTCTCAGGTCATGCCCCGCGCCGCCAGGATATGGCATTTGGCGCTGGACTAAATGATATAATAATACTAATCATTTTTTCCTAGCATGAAATGGCAGGGCAGCCCCGGCAAGAAGGCGGTGCCCGGTCCGGGGACGGAAACGACAGAGGGTTGCGATGAAGGCTTTCGCGAAATATGGGGCCGTGGCGTTGATGCTGGCCGCCATGACGGGCTGCGGCGACAAGGGCGGGGCGGACAAGGCGGCGGATGCCGGCAAGGCCGCCGGCGCCCTGACCATCGGCTTCTCGCAGATCGGGTCGGAATCCGGCTGGCGTGCCGCAGAAACCAAGCTGGCCAAGTCAGAGGCAGAAAAGCGCGGCATCACCCTGAAAGTCTCCGACGCGCAGCAGCAGCAGGCCAACCAGATCAAGGCCATCCGGTCCTTCATCGCCCAGGGCGTGGATGCCATCCTGCTGGCTCCCGTCATCTCGTCCGGTTGGGACGAAGTGCTGGGAGAGGCCAAGGCCGCCAATATCCCCGTGGTTCTGCTGGACCGGCAGATCGATACCGCAGACGCTGGCCTGTACCTCTCCGCCGTCACCTCTGACACGGTGGAGGAAGGGCGTGTGGCGGGCCGCTGGCTGGTTTCGACGCTGGCGGGCCGTGACTGCCGCGTTGTGGAAATCCAGGGCACCATCGGCGCATCACTGGTCGCCAACCGCAAGAAGGGGTTCGAGGAAGGCATTTCCACCGCCGCCAATGTGCAGATCGTCCGCACCCAGTCCGGCGAATTCACCCGCGCCAAGGGCAAAGAGGTGATGGAAGGCTTCATCAAGGCCGAAGCGCCGGGCAGCATCTGCGCCGTCTATGCCCATAATGACGATATGATGATCGGGGCCATCCAGGCCATGAAGGAAGCGGGCCTGAAGCCGGGCAGCGATATCCTGGCCGTGTCCATCGACGCCGTGCCCGACATCTTCAAGGCCATGGCCGATGGTGATGCCAATGCCACCGTCGAACTGACGCCCGACATGGCCAGCCGCGCCTATGACCTGCTGGCCGCGTACAAGAAGGACGGGACGCAGCCGCCGAAATGGGTGCAGACGCCGTCCACCCTGTACCTGCCCGACAATGCTGCGGCGGAGTATGAGCGGCGCAAGGACCTGTACTGATGACCGATACGGCGGCGACGCTGCTGTCGGCACGCGGGCTGACGCGCACCTATCCAGGTGTGCGGGCCCTGGACGGGGTGGATCTGACCCTGCGCGCCGGGGAAATCCATGCGCTGCTGGGCGAAAACGGGGCCGGAAAATCCACCCTGATCAACCTGCTGACGGGCGCGCAACCTGTCGAAGCGGGGTCCATCCATCTGGATGGGCTGGAGGTGCGGCCCAAAAGCCCCGCCAATGCGGCGGCCAGTGGCATCGTCGCCGTCTATCAGGAAATCACCCTGCTGCCCAACCTGTCGGTGGCGGAGAATATCTATCTGGGGCGGGAGCCGACGCGGTTCGGTCTGGTGGACCGGGCGCGGATGCGGCGTGAGGCGGCGATATTGCTGTCCCGCTTCGGTCTGTCCATCGATCCGGCCCAGCCGCTGTCGGCCTTTTCCACAGCGATCCAGCAATTGATCGCCATTGCGCGTGCCGTCGACATGTCGGCGCGTGTCCTGATCCTGGATGAACCGACGGCCAGCCTGGACAGCGCGGAGGTGGCCGTTTTATTCCGCCTGATGCGCGAACTGGCAGCGTCGGGAATGGCGGTACTGT
This sequence comes from Niveispirillum sp. FG156, assembly GCF_057809555.1. Classification (NCBI taxonomy): domain Bacteria; kingdom Pseudomonadati; phylum Pseudomonadota; class Alphaproteobacteria; order Rhodospirillales; family Azospirillaceae; genus Niveispirillum; species Niveispirillum sp. FG156. The sequence continues at coordinate 9,451 of NZ_JBMDKE010000005.1, forward strand.
TCGTCACCCATTTCCTGGATCAGGTCTATGAAATCACCCACCGCATCACCGTCCTGCGCGGTGGAAAGCTGGTGGGCGAGCGGCTGACAGCGGAGCTGCCGCGCCTGGACCTTGTCGCCATGATGCTGGGCAAGCTGCCCAGTGGCGACAGCCATCTGCAACGCCATGCCGCGCGCGAACCGGGTGCGCCGTTTGTGACCGTAAAGGGCCTGGGCAAGCGGCATCTGGTGGCGCCGTTCAGTGCCGAGATGCGGCAAGGCGAGGTGCTGGGCGTAGCCGGCCTGCTGGGGTCTGGCCGGACGGAGACGGCGCTGCTGCTGTTCGGGGCCGAACGGGCCGATGCGGGCGAGATCATTGTGGATGGGGCGGCGGTCACGCTGCGCGGCCCGCGCGATGCCATCCGCTTAGGGTTCGGCTTTTGTCCGGAGGATCGAAAGCTGGACGGGATCGTGCCCGACCTGTCGATCCGGGAAAACATCGTGCTGGCCTTGCAGGCCCGCCTGGGCTGGGTCCGCCAACTGCCCTTGGCGCAGCAGCGGGAACTGGCTGACACCTATATCAAGCTGTTGAACATCCGCACGCCCGACGCGGAAAAACCGATCCAGCTTCTGTCGGGCGGCAATCAGCAGAAGGCGCTGCTGGCCCGCTGGCTGGCGACCAAGCCGCGCCTGCTGATCCTGGACGAACCGACGCGCGGCATCGATGTCGGCGCGCATGCGGAGATCATCCTGTTGCTGGAAAAACTGCGGGACGAGGGCATGGCGCTCTATGTCATCTCGTCGGAGGTGGAAGAGGTCGCGGCCTATGCCGACCGGGTCATGGTGATGCGTGAACGCCGTCAGGCCGGCATGCTGACCGGGGGGGATGTCACCCCATCGGCCATCATCGACGCCATCGTCACGCCGATGGATATGCCGCCGCCGGGATGTGCAGCATGAGCGGTTGGTTCATGGAAGCGCGGTCGCGGCTCGCTCTTCTGGCGCTGGTTTTGCTGGCCAATGTGCTGGTGGCGCCGGGCTTTCTGGAATTGCGGCTGGTTGATGGGCGGTTGTTCGGTGGGATCATCGATATCCTGAACCGGGGTGCGCCCGTCATGCTGCTGGCGGTCGGCATGGCACCGGTCATTGCCACGCGCGGTATCGACCTGTCGGTGGGGGCCGTCATGGCCATCGCGGGGGCCGTCGCCGCAGCAACGGTGAATGCCGGCCATGCATGGCCCGTCGCGGTAATGGCGGCACTGGGAACCGGCCTGGCCTGCGGCCTGTGGAATGGCGTCCTGGTCACGATTTTCCGCATGCAGCCCATTGTCGCCACCCTGATCCTGATGGTGGCGGGGCGTGGCATCGCGCAGATGATCACGCAAGGCCGCGTTCTGACCTTCACCGATGATGGTCTGGCGGGTGTCAGTTCGGCCAGCCTTCTGGGCCTACCCCTGCCGGTCCTGATCGCGCTGGCCGCCGCCATCATTACGGGCCTGCTGGTGCGTGCAACGGCGCTGGGATTGTTCGTCGAGGCGGTGGGGACCAGTCCGCGGGCCGCGCGTCTGGCCGGCGTGCCGGCGCCCGGTATCCTGATCGGCGTCTATGTCTGGTCGGGACTGATGGCGGCCCTGGCCGGGCTGATCGCCGCCGCCGATATCCGGGGTGCAGATGCTAATAATGCCGGCCTGTGGCTGGAACTGGATGCCATCCTGGCCGTCGTCATCGGCGGGACCAGCCTTTATGGCGGGCGGTTCAGCATCGGCCTGTCGGTGCTGGGTGCCCTCGTCCTGCAGGGCATGCGGACCTGCATCCTGCGTTCCGGCCTGCCCCCGGAACTGAACCTGCTGCTGATGGCGCTGGTGATCGCCCTGGTCCTGGTAGTGCAGTCCCCCGCCTGCCAGCCAGCCATCGCACGCCTGACAGCCCGTCTGACACGAAAGGGAACGGCATGATGCGCATCAATGCCCGCACCCTTCCCTTCCTGGCCACGCTGGGCGTCTTCATCCTGCTCTATGCCCTTTGCGCCATCCAGTATCCGTCGATGCTGAGCACCCGTGTGATCGGCAATCTGTTGACCGACAATGCATTTCTGGGCGTGCTGGCGGTCGGCATGACGTTCGTCATCCTGTCGGGCGGCATCGACCTGTCGGTGGGGGCCGTGATGGGCTTCACCACGGTGGCGCTGGCGGTAATGATCGAAGGGGCAGGCCTACACCCATTGGTCTCCTTCACCATCGTGCTGGTTGGGGGGGCTGCGTTCGGGTGCGGCGTGGGGGCGGCGATCCACTGGCTGAAGGCCCCACCTTTCATCGTCACCCTGACGGCCATGTTCCTGGCGCGCGGGGCGGCGCTGCTGCTGTCCACCGACAGCATTCCGGTGCGGCACGAATTCTATCAGACCCTATCGGGCCTTTCGCTTTCCCTGCCCGGCGGCGGGCGTCTGGGCCTGATCGCGATGCTGATGCTGCTGGCCTTTTTGGTGGGCGGGGTGCTGCTGCATTTCACAAGGGTCGGCCTGAAAATCTATGCGCTGGGCGGCAATGCCCGCTTTGCCGGCCTGATGGGCATCGACACGGCCCGGACCACCATCCTGGTCTATGGCGTGTCCAGCACCATGGCCGCCCTGGCCGGCATCATCTTCTCCCTCTATACCCGTTCCGGCTATGCCTTGACCGGTGTGGGAGTGGAACTGGATGCCATCGCGGCGGTGGTGATCGGCGGTACCTTGCTGTCGGGCGGGGTGGGCGGCATGGCGGGATCGCTGATCGGTGTGCTGATCCAGGGGTTGATCCTGACCTGGATTACTTTCGATGGCAGCCTGTCATCCTGGTGGACGAAGATTGCCATCGGCATGCTTTTGTTCATATTCATCGGGCTGCAACGCCTGATACTACAATTCTCCGCTCCCACCGGGCGCACGGGGTAGAACATGTCCATTGCCCGCTGGGCCGCCGACCGTCCGCTGTCCAACCATGAACAGATCGTCCGCACCCTGGGCCTGGAGATCCTGACCGGGGTGCATGCGCCCGGTGCCAATCTGCCGCCGGAACCGGTGTTGCTGTCCCGGTTCGGTATCTCCCGCACGGCCCTGCGCGAGGTTTTGAAGACCTTGTCGGCCAAGGGGCTGCTGATTTCCAAGACGCGGGTGGGTACCAAGGTGCAGGACCCGATCCATTGGAACTATTTCGATGCCGATGTTCTGGCCTGGCTGGTCAGTCAGGGCCTAGACGAGACATTGCGCAAGCATCTGCTGGAGGTTCGGACGGCCCTGGAGCCACAGGCGGCGGCGTTGGCCGCAAAACGGCGGACAGCGGACGATCTTGGCGAATTGCGCCGCTGTATCACCGCAATGGCCGATCCTCACCATGACCAGCACAGCTTTGCCCAGGCCGACCTGGATTTCCATGTGGCGGTGGGCAGCGCGTCGGGGAACCCGATGATGCGGTCCTTCGCAGCGGTGATTGAGGTGGCGTTGCTCGCCTCCTTCTCCCTCACCTCCCCCGTTGATCGTCCGGACCTGCATACGGAGGTTGTGGCCGCCCATGCCGCCATCGTCGACGCCATTGAAGCAGGCGACGCGGCGGCAGCGGCAGCAGCGATGCGCGCGGTCATCCAGTCAGGATTTGACCGGGTGTAAGGCCCGCGATCATTCCACAAAATCCTCCACCCGTACCCACCGGCCCGTCATATAGGCATCGGCCACGATGCGCAGAGGGGCCAGATCGGCATCGACGCGGCGTTCGGCCACCAGACGTGCGAACAGGGCGTAGAGATTGGCGTATTCCTGTTCCTTCTGTTCGATCTGGGCCACGCCATCGATGCTCATCACCGCGCCGCCGCGCGACAAGGTCAGGGTGCCCTGATCGGTTTCGATGATGATGTCCCAGGTCTGTGGCCCCGTCTGACGCCAGTCAAACTCCGCCGTGACGGGCAGGCCCTGATGGTCATGCATTTCCAGCGTGGCGGCGATCGGCGCCTGTCGGTTGGCCGGAACCTCCAGGGTCGCCTTATCCACGATCAGGGCATTGGGCAGCAAATGGGTGATGATCGACAGCGCATTGATGCCCGGATCGAAAACACCCAGTCCCCCCGGCGCCCAGATCCATTCCTGTCCCGGATGCCAGTGCCGCACATCTTCCTTCCAGGAGACATGCACGCGCAGCAGCTTCTTGCCCGCCAGCCAGGCCTTGGCCGGCTCCACCGCCGGGGCATAGCGCGAATGCCAGGTGGCCAGCAGGGCCAGTCCCTTAGCACGGGCCAGATCAATCAGATCATACACTTCCGTTAGGGTAGCGCCCGGCGGCTTTTCCAGCATCACATGCTTGCCCGCCTGCAACGCCTGACGGGCAAGGGCGTGGCGGGCCTGCGGCGGGGTACAAAGACTGATGGCGTCAACATCGCCGGCGCCGTTCAGCAGGGCGGTCAGATCGGGGAAGTTGGGAACATCCTCCACACGCCCATGCCGGCTGGCCACCGCCGCCAGTTCATAATCCGGATTGGCGGCAATGACGGGCAGGTGCTGATCACGGGCGATTTTGCCGATGCCAACCAGACCGATCCGGATAGGGGACATGGACGCTTCCTTGGGTAGGGCCGAAACAGGTGCGTCTGGATACATCATTTTATATGATAATTCCAGCAAAGAGCACCGGCTTCAGCTTGAATAGTCGTACTATTCAGCCTAGAAAGACGGCGGTAACATCGCGAAGGTTCCGCCATGCCCACCCCAGAGAGCGTCCCCACCCTTCCCGACCGTGGCCTGTTCGGCACCATGCCGGATGGCACCCCGGTGGAATGGGTGACACTGGTCAACCGCCATGGCTGGGCCGCGCGGATTATCGGACTGGGGGCCAGTTTGCAGGCTCTCTGGGTGCCGGATCGCCATGGCGTGCTGGATGACATCGTGCTGGGGCATGATGATCTTTCCACATATCTGGACAACCGCACCTTCCTTGGCGCCATCGCCGGTCGTTATGCCAACCGCATCGCGGGCGGGCGCTTCACCCTGGACGGGCGGGAGTACCAGGTCGCGCTCAATGACGGATCGAACTGCCTGCATGGTGGAATGAAGGGGCTTGACCTGCTGCCCTGGACCCTGGCCGAGCAGGGACCGACGCACGCCGTCTTTACTCTGCATAGCCCGGATGGGGCGGAGGGGTTTCCCGGCGCCGTCGATATCCGTGCCGAGTATACGCTGACCGATGACAGTCTGCTGATCGTGCTGACGGCCACAACCGACGCGGTCACCATCATCAACCTGACCAACCATGCCTATTTCAACCTGGGCGGTGCCATGTCCGGTGCCGATATTCTCAGCCATGATTTGACCCTGGCCGCCGATCAATACACGCCTGTTGACGCCAACCTGATCCCCACCGGGGAATTGCGGCCCGTGGCCGGCAGCGTCTTTGATTTCACCAATCCACATCGGATCGGCGCCCGCCTACGCGATGGTACGGAGGCGCAATTGGCATTGGCCCGTGGCTATGACCATAATTTCGTGCTGCGGTCGGGCGGCGGGGTGGAACCGTCCTTCGCCGCGCGCCTGTCCGATACGGGGACAGGCCGGGTGATGGAATTGTCCACCACGGAACCGGGCCTGCAATTCTATTCCGGCAATTTCCTGCCCGGCAGCCTGATCGGCAAGGGCGGGCGGCTTTACCGCCAATCCGACGCCCTGTGCCTGGAACCGCAGAAATTCCCCGACAGCCCCAATAAACCATCCTTCCCCAGCGCACGGCTGGAACCCGGACAGACTTACCGGCATGTGTCGCGGTATTGGTTCGGGGTGACGGAATAAAGGGACGGCTTAACGCCGCCCCGTCCCGCCGCTCCAGCCCATGCCTTTGCTGATGGCACGCGCTGTGTCCTTCACTGTAGCGATCAGTTCCTGCATGCGCTCATCATTCATATATTGAGCAGCGCTGGACAGGCTGATGGCGGCAATGATCTTGCCGCTGGCACCCCGAATGGGGGCCGCGACGCAACGGATGCGGTCCTCATTCTCCTCCAGGTCGAAGGCATAGCCGCCATTGGCATAGTTGCGCATGCGCTGATGCCAGACGGGCCAGTCGGTCTCGCTGAAATGCTTATCGTGGAAGCTGCGCCAGCGCGCCTCACTCTCATCCAGGATCAGGGCCTTGCCCAGACCGGTGGAGGCGATGGGATGGCGTTCACCGACGCGCGAACCGATCTCGATACGGCGGCGGCCCGGTATTTTGTCCAGATACAGCGCCTCCTCCCCGTCCAGCACGCCCAGATGCACCGTATCCTCGGTGGCGGCGGCCAGATCCTCGATATACGGGCGGGCAACGCGGGGGATGTCCATCTGCTGCTGCGCCAGGTAGCCCAGTTCCAGCAGCTTCGGTCCCAGTTGATACCCTTCGCGCGGCGTCAGGATCAGGAAGTCGCGTTCCACCAGGGCAGCGGCCAGCCGATGCGTCGTGCTGCGCGTCAGATCCAGGCGCTGCGCCAGCTTGGCAAGGCTGATCGGACCGTCGGCCACAGCCTCCAGCACGTCCAGCCCGCGCAGCAGCGTCTGGCTGCCGCTGGGGGTGGCCTTGGGGGCATCTTCATCATGCTCGGCGGTGGCGCTGCTCATCTGCTCGTATCACTCTCTCAATTTGCGGAACAGCATCCCATAATCGCGCCAAAACAGCAAGGTCGGGGACGGGGTGCGCCTGGGTGAAAATTGTGGAAAACCAAGGGGCTGCGCCGGTCAGGGCGTCGCCACCTCTACCGCATAGACATGCACATCACCATGCATGTTGGCGCGGAAGATGATCCATTTCCCGTCGGGCGTGAAGGTGATGTTGGGTTCCAGCCGGTAATCATGATCCTTCATGTTAACCAGTTTCTCCGCCCGCAGCACGCCGGGGCGGATCAGGTCATCGGCATTGGTGGCATGGATGCCGGCAACATCGGGAATACCTTCGGGCCGGAACAGGTAAATCCATTTGCCGTCCTGGGCCTTGGCCACCATCTCCGCATCGCCGCCATCGCCCGCGAACAAGGTGCCGTCGCGCGAGACATTGAAATGCACCGACCATTCATCGCGGGTCAGGTGGTACCAGGTGCGTTTACCCGTTGCGATCTCGTACCCGGCCAGCCAGAAATCCTCCCCACGCGGGGTTTGCAGGTCGTACCAGATGGTCTTGCCATCGGCGCTGAAGAACTCATGCCCCGCGATTTCCATATTCATGGTGCGGGTATGGATCTTGGTCAGGCCGGTGCCATCGGTACGGATGGTCCAGATACGGTCCACCCGGTGCCAGGGCCCCTCATGACAGAACATGATCAGCGTGGGATCGGTGGGGGAGAATTGCAGATGGTTCAGCCAGTCCGTGGCCTTGTGGACCGTGCGCTGCGCACCGGTTTTCAGGTCGATGGTGAATATCTCCATCGGTACCCGCGCTTCCAGCCGCTGGTATAGCCGCACCTCCTTGGCATCGGCATAGACCATGGGTTTGCCGTCCGGCCCGACATATTCATAGTGATTGTCGAAGCGGGTATTCTTCGGGTCGGGCGCACCGGGCTGCAGCTCGAACTTCCGTTCGGCCAGCACGCCCAGCAGCAGGGTCTCATCGGCATTGATCGACCCGATCTGCCCCTTTCTCACCTGGGCGACCTTCTTCACCTTGCCCGTCGCGGGGTCGGCGGCGAAGACCTCCACCCCCTCCCCCTCGGCCAGTTGCGGTTTACGGGTGAAGAAGACACGGCCGGTTTTCGGTCCCGTGAACAGCAGGTTCAGGTCGGCGCCGGCCACCAGCCGCTTCTGCACGCGGGTGGCAAGGTCGATCGTGTCGATACCATTGGGATTGGTGACGATCAGGGTCTTGCCGTCGGGCGTATAGCCATTCTGATGGAAATACAGGCTGCGCGTCCCCGGCTCTGTCGACAGACGGATGACGCGGTGGCCCGTATCCTTGTCCACCCATTCGCGCGGCACCTCCGCCGCCGATACCGACAGGCCGGCCAGCAGGGCCAGGGCCGCCAGACCCAAGCGTTTGATCATCATGGCATCATCTCCCCCGTCAGGCCGCGCACATCCCGGCAGACCAGGGGCGGGGTCGCAGCGTGGTTATTCAGATTGACCTGTTCAAAATGCACAGCCTCCACATCGTCCAGCCACAGGGCCGGGCGGCCATCGGGCTGGGTCGTGGAAAGGCTGGCGCCCTGCACCCGCACGTCCGCCGCGTGACGGATGAACAGGCCCCAGGCCGGCAGCGGGCCGAACATGCTGGGTTCGGGATAGGCGTCGGGCTTTTCTGGGACGGGCACATCCAGGGCGGCAAGACCGCCGCGATAGGTGATGTCGATATCCGACAGCACCACATCGCGCACCGGGTTTCCCGCCTGCCCCGCGATGATGCTGGCAAAGCGCGGATCGACATCGGTTGCCCGCACCCGTTCGATACGCACACCCCGGATGCCGCCGGGCGGCGTTCCCTCCGGTGCGCGCATCCGCGCCCCGGCATAGATGAACAGGGCCGCCGTGGTAATCTCCCGCATGGTGATGTCGCTGACCCGCACATCGGTCAGCATGCCGCCATCCACGGTTTCCAGCGCCAAACCGCGTGAGCGTTCAAAGCTACAGCTTGTGATCTCGATATCGTGAAAGCCACCGTTGCTTTCGGTGCCCAGCTTGATACGCCCCGTCATCCCATCCTGATCGGGGGCCTTGTCCTGCGTGCGACGGAAACTGCCGTCCAGCATGGAACCGGGGTCAAAGCCGCTGACATGGCAATCATGGATGCGCACATGCGCCGTGGGCCGTAACTGCCCCAGCGCCAGGGAGGATTTCAGGACGATGGCATCATCATTGGGCGTGTTGATGCGGCAATGGCTGACCACGCAATGGCGCACACAATCCAGGTCCAGCCCATCGCGGTCGGTATCGATGCGCAGTCGGTTGATGGTCAGGTGATCGACGCCCGTCGCCAGCACGGCGAAATGCCCGCCCCTGGCGATGGTGAAATCGCTGAGGGTGACGTAGGTGCAGTGTTTCAGGGCGATGGCCTTGTTGCCCTGGCCCTGCATGGCCGCCTCTTCCGGGTCCTCGGCGGCCAGTTCAGTCGCACTCATCCCTGCCATGCTCTCGGGGAAGTACCCTTTACGCTTGGCCCATTTCGCCCCCGGCCCCTTGGAGGTCAGGCCGTGCCCATCGATCAGTCCGGGGCCGGTGATGGCGATATCGGTCAGCCCCTCGCCCCAGATCAGGCTGTTATGCCAATGGGAATGGCCGAAATCCTGATAGAGGTCGTGCGGGTTTGCTTCCGGCAGGTCATAGGCGCCCCCCGCCCCCGGCACCGCCGCGCAGATCACCGCGCCTGCATCCAGATGCAGCCGGACATGCGACGCCAACCGGATGGAGAAGCATAGCCACACCCCCGCCGGCACGCGCACCGCCCCACCCCCTGCGGCGGCAGCGGCCTGGATGGCGCGGTTGATGGCGGGGCTGTCGATGCTCACCCCATCGCCGACGGCGCCATGGTCACGGATATCGATCCATTCGGTCATGGTGGCAGCAGCCTTACATCCACGGGGGCTTCGCGGTCGGCGGTCAGCCAGCCATCCTTGAACCGCAGTTCGGCCACCTGGATCACTGACCGGCGCTGCCATGTCGGGTCACTGGCCGCCTCCGGCTCCCCACCCTGCTGCACGAAATAGAACAGGAAGGCGCGACCACCGCTGACCACCACATCGGGATGCCCGCCCTTGGCCCGGTCGGTCAGGGCGGTGCCGGGCTGTTTCAGCAGATTATCGGGCTGATGTTCCCAGTTGGTCAGGTCCTTGGAGCGATAGACGCCCAGCCCGTCCCAGGCATCCATGATCAGCCAGTACCAGCCCTGCCATTCGATGATCTGCGGCCCTTCCCCGCGCGTCTTCACGGCGACGCCGCCATGGGTCCAGACCTTCAAATCCTTGCTGTCGGCATAATGGGTGGCGGACCCGTCGCGTTCATCCTTGTACCAGAGGCGCCAGCCGCCGCCCGGCAGCGGATGCACTGCCGCGTCGATCACCCGATCCGACCCCAGATCGACCTTGCCGGCAAAGTCCCAGACCTTCAGATCGCGGCTGATCAGGTGCACGATCTCGCGGCTGGCGTTCCAATCCTTGAAAACGCCCGGCACGATGGTCAGGAACATGTGCCACTGCCCGCCGATATACTCGACATTGGGCGCCCAATAGGTGATGTCCTCACCGCTGCCATAGCGAATGTCGGCAGTACCGTCATAGGTCCAGCTGTTGCCGCCATCCTTGGACACGGCCCGTCCGATGCGCGTGCCATGTACCCATTCCACCCCCTGCGCCCCCGCCAGGGTGGCGCGGCGGTTGGTGTAGAACATCACCCATTGCTGACCGGCAGGGTCATAGACCAGCGACGCATCCGCTGCCCCGTCAAACACGGGATCGCGGAACAGGGGTTTGGGCGCTTCGGCAAAGCTGGGGGTGGTGAGGGTCGCCAGCAGAAATGCCGGGGCCAATAGTTTACGCAAAACCATGCGTCCGGCTCCAATCCAGGAACAGTTGCGGCCATGCCGCTACCGGCGCCGCCTTTTCCGCGCGCAGGCCGAACCCGTGCCCACCCGCCTCGAACAGATGCATGGCGACCTTGGCCTTCTGCGCCCGCAGTGCCGCATACATTAGAAGCGCGTTTTCCACCGGCACCGCGCCATCATCGGCGGCATGGGTGATGAAGGTGGGGGGCGCGTCGGCGGGCACGCCCTTGTCGGCGGAAAATTCCTCGATCTTCGCAGCGTCGGGGTTATCGCCCAGCATCTGCTTGGCCGAACCGCCATGGGTGATGCCGGGCAGCATGGAGATGACGGGATAGCCCAGCGCCGCGATATCGGGCCGGGCCGACAGCGCATCCGCCGCATCCACGGGCGCGTAGGTCTGCTTGCCATACCGCGTGGCCGCCATGGAAGCCAGATGCCCGCCGGCGGAAAAGCCCATGACGCCGATGCGGTTGGGATCGAACCCATAGGTCCCGGCCTGTGACCGCATTACGCGGATGGCGCGCTGCGCATCCTGCAACGGCGCGTCGGGTCCGGCGGTCCAGCCATCGGCGGGCAGACGGTAGAGCAGGACATAGACCGTTATCCCCGCCCCTACCAGCCATTGCGCAATGTCATACCCCTCCTTGCCCACCACCACCCGCTGATACCCGCCACCAGGAATGATCAGCATGGCGGCACCATTGGGCTTGACCGGGCGGAACAGGGTCAGGTTGGGTTGGGTCACATTCAGGATGGCCACATCCTTGAAACGCGGATCGTCCGACCGGGCGATCTCCGATTGTGTCGCCGTTACCTTCTCCCCGCCCGGTGGCTTTCCGGGCCACAGCGGCAACACCGTTCCCGGCGCATCAGCGGCACTGGCCCCAGTCGCGATGCCCGTCATCAGGGCGGTTGCGGTGGCAGCGGTGAAAAGCTGGCGGCGGTTCATAATATCCTCCCTCATGTGCCGTAGGTCAGGTCGAGCCAAAGGCGAGCCCTGACAGCATCGGATTGAAAGCTTTTTCGTCAGGGCGAGGCTTCGCCTCGACCTGACCTACGTTTAGTTTCCTCGTGGCACCAAATCCGACCGGATCGGGCTTTCCGGCAGGATCAGCGCATCCGGCCCCGGCGGATGCCTGGGGTCGAACGGGAGCAAGTCAGGCCGGATATGGGATTTCAGGGGTAGGTCGCTGGCCGCGATCCCCGCCACCACGGCATGGGCCAACAGCCACGCCCCGTAATTATTGTGATGCGTGGGGTCCTTGCCGCCATTGCTGAAGGCGCGCGGGGCGATGTCCGGCCCCAACGCCTCATAAATATCCTTGGACATCGCGTTCAGGTCGATCAGGGCCACACCCTCTTGCGCCGCGACCTTGCGCACCGCGTCGGGATAATCGCCATGGCTGTTGGTGATGTGGCCTGCCGCATCAAAAGTGCGGCGGTGGGGAGAGGTGACCAGCACCGGTACCGCCCCCCGCCGCTTCGCCTCCGCGATGAAGACGCGCAGGTATGCAGGATATGTCGAGGCTGCATCGACATAGGTCTGCGGCCAAGCCGCCTTGCTGTCATTGTGGCCGAACTGGATGAACAGGTAATCGCCAGCTTTGATACTGGACAGTATCTTGTCCAGGCGCAGACCGGTGATGAAACTCTTCATCGTCTCGCCGGACTCGGCATGGTTGGCGACCGCAATGTCGGGCGTCAGCATGCTGGTCAGCATCTGGCCCCAGCTGGCGCCCGGTTCGGCGGGCTGATCCGTCACGGTGCTGTCGCCGGCCAAGTAAACCGTTGGAACGTCAACCTTTTCCACGCGCATGGCGGCGACACGCGGGGCCTTGTCGGCAAATTCCAGGGTCAGCTTGTCATCCCAATGCAGCTTCCCCACCTCCCGCTCATTGATGCGAACGGCGGTGCCGCCGGGGGCGTTCTGCGGCGGGGACGGCAGGGCGGTTGTGCGGACATTGACGATGAAGGACCGGGTATCGAACCGGCCCTTGCCCGTCTCCACCCCCCACAGCATCAGACGGCGGCTTTCCGCCTTCACGCTGGTCCGCGCCTTGGCCCTGGTGTCGCCAAGGGTCACCGTGACCCGGTAATTGCCCTCCGGCACCTTGACGGAGAACAGGAACGGCTTGTCTCCATCGGGTGCAAAGCCGGGTTCAAACCCATAACCCTTGACAGGGTCATAGGTTTCCGTCGCCGACACGGGCGTGCCGTCGCCCTTGCCATTGAAGTGGAATCCCCAGCGGTCGGGTTCGGCAAGGGCGGGCATGGCGATCCCGAGGCTTAGAATGGCAAAGCACACCCCCACCGTCATCCCGGCGAAAGCCGGGACCCAGGGGCCACGCGCCCAACGGCCCCGCCGCGTCGATCCAGGCAGCGGTGAGGTTTGATCCTGTTGCCTCTGGGTCCCGGCGTTCGCCGGGATGACGTGGAGGGGGGAATGCCGCATCACCTGCCCCCATATTTCTGCGACAGGCCGCGATAAAGCGTCAGGAACGGGTTCGCCTCATATCGCCCGCCCTCACCATGGCGCAGGGGACCGACGGGGGGTGGGGGCGCTGGAGTGCCGGGCTGGACGGTCCCCGGCGCCTCGGCGGCGTTGATGCCTTGTGACAGAAGGTTGGGTTTGGCCCCGCCACCGGCATTGCGACCCTCCTTGTCAAAGACCGCTTCCTGATGCCGGGTCGGTTCCCAGATGAAGCTGCCCCAGCCGCGTTTGCCCGGCGCATTGAAAACCAGATCGTTCAGGTGTTCCTTGCGACCGGAATATTCCACCGCACAAAAACCCAGTTTGGGGTAGCGCTTCACGAACTCCGTAAAGGTCCGCTCCCAATCTCCCTCTGCCAGCTGCTGGTAACAGGAAAATCCAACCAGATCGAAATCCACCCCGCGCGACAGCAGCGCGTCGGTCCATTCGCGCACGATCACCCAATGCCGGCCCAGATGATTATGCAGCATGATGCTGGCCTGGGGCGCCACCTCCCGCGTCGCCTTGATCCCAGCCTTCAGCAGGGTGGCGAACTGATCGTAGCCGCCAATGCCTTCGGGTTTCAGATGCACCGCATCGGTGGCGGGATTGCCCGTGGGCACCGGCAGGGCCACACGGCCTTCCGGCCACAACATGCCGAACGTCACCTCGTTCCCGACATGCACCATATCGGGCAGCACCCCCGCCGCCTTCATGGCGGTCAGGCTGTCGCGCGTATGCGCCTCCACCGCCTTCACCAGATCGGGGAAGGCCAGGGTCGCCCAAGCGGCTGGTTTATTCTGATGCTGCGGGTCGGCCCAGGTGTCGGAGTAATGGAAGGTCAGGGCGATCTTCATCCCCGCCGCCTTCACCCGCCGGGCCAGTTTGATCGTCTGTTCCAGCCCGCACCACGGGCTGTCTTTCTTGCCCGCCGAATAGCCATTTTCCGGGTTCACGAACAGGCGCAACCGGACCCAGTTGAACCCCGCCCCCGTCAGGATGGTGAAGATATCCTGGCGCTTTCCGTCCAGATAGTATTCGGCCCCCGCCGCCTCATCCTCCGGTATCCAGGAGATGTCGGCACCCAGGATATAGTCACCCTGCCGTTCCGGCCCCACCGCCGCCCCCGCCGGCAGGGCGAACAGGGCACCGGTGGCCAGCGCCGACAGGCCCAACTCCCGCCGTGTCAGCCCCCTCACAGCGTCACCGCCAGACGATAGAGGCGGGCGGCATTGCCGGCAAACATCGCCCGGCGGTCGGCATCGGTGAAATCCGCTGTGATGGTGTCATAGGCGGCGTAATGCGCGCCGAACCCGCCATACAGCTTGTCGACGGGGAAATTGCTGGCGAACATCGCCCGGTCAGTCCCGAACGCGTCGATGGCGTGGCGGACGAAGGGGCGCAGGCTGTCCACACTCCATTGCCGATCGATCATGGCCAGACCGGATATCTTGATCGCCACATTCGGCTGCGCTGCCAGCAGGGCCAGACCCTTCCGCCACAGCGCCAGCCCGTCCGTATCCTGATCCGTGGGCATGCCGGCATGGTTCAGGATGACCGGGATATTCGGGTGCCGTGCCGCCAGTTCCGCCGCCACCGCCATCTGAGAGGGGTAGATTTGCAGGTCGAAGGACAGGCCGTACTTGGCAAGCAAGGCATAGCCACGCTGCCAGTCGGCATCGCCGATCACATCGCGCGCGGAATAGGTCCGGGCCGGATCGCTGTGCCAGTTGATGATATGGCGGATACCGCGCACCGCCCCATGCTCGGCATGTGCGGCCAGCAGCTTCTCCACGTTGGGATCATTCAGCGCGGCGAACGCCACCAGCGCCATGGGCAGCCGCCCCTCATCCGCCACGCCTTGCAGCCACTGCGTCTCCGCCAGGGAATGGGCGGTGCTGGCGCCGGCCTCCACATGCACGACCCCACGCACGTCAAAACCCGCAATGTCGGCCAGATAATCGGAAAGACCATAAGGCTTGGCGATGGGTTCCACATTGCCGGCGGCGTTGGACGGCAGCGGCCTGTCCATCAGCCAGGAATAATGCTGACGCGTGAAATCCCACAGATGCATGTGGGGATCGACGATGGGCAGGCTGGTCATGGACGTCTCCCGGAATGCTGTTCTTTGACTGGCCCGCTATTCCCCTATTTCGTCATCCCGGCGACAAGCCGGGACCCAGGGGTCACGGGGAAAACATCTGCGCCGCTTCACATTACGCTGCGGACAGGTCGGGCGCTTGGCCCCTGGGTCCCGGCTTCCGCCGGGATGACGGGAAATTGGCCCCTCACCGCCCCCACAGCCGCTCGTACTTCCACCCGGTCAGGTCCTCCAGGATGGCGCGGCGGTCCGGCGTGGTGTCCATGCGGCCTTCCTTGAAGCGGGCGATTTCCTCCATCAGGATGACATGACGCGGCCCGTCCAGGCGGAAGCGGCGGGACACGGCGAAGCCGGCCAGCAGCACGCCGATGGTGCCGATGCCCATCACGGCCAGGATGGTGGTGATGGCCTGATCGCTCTGCACGGGCGCCTTCGGCATAAAGCCGCCAGCCTCCAGAATCAGGCCCACGCCCATCACGGCACCGGCCTGCGTCGCCTTGCGGATGAAGGTCATGACGCCTGCGAAAATCCCCTCGCGCCGCTTGGCGGTCACCACCTCGTCCACGTCCGCCATGTAGTTATAGGTGTTCCAGGGGATGTAGTTCAGACCACCCCGGCCCAGGCCCGACAGGATGATGGGCACGAACAGCCACAGATGCAGGTTCTCTGGCCGGAAGAAATGGATCGACAGAAAGCCGATGACGCCCAGGATATAGAAACAGACCGCCAGCCGGTAGGAGGGGGCGGGATGGAAACGCAGGCAGAGCTGGATGAACATCGCCACCGCGAACAGCTGCGCGATATACATGCTGCCCAGCAGGTTCGACGCCTCTGAGACTGACCCCGCCAGCACGAAGACGATGAAATAGGTGAAGACGGCGTTGAACACGTCCTGGCTGATATAGCCGCCCAGATACATGCCCAGATGCAGGCGGAAGGCGCGGATTTTCAGGGTGGAGAACAGATCGCTGTACAGCTTCTTGAAGCTGTCGCCCAGGGTCAGGGCCGGTTCGCCTGCCTTCATCTGTTCCACCTCAGCGACGGAGCGCTCATAGGTGAAGGCCCAGGTGAAGGACAGCACGATGGCAAAGGCCACGGCAAAGATGATGCCCATGATCAGGAACGTATCGGCGCTGTCCTTGCCACCGACCCAGCCGACAATGGCGGCGGGCAGGAAGCCGGCGGCGATGGCGGAGCTTTGCGCGAACAGGATGCGGATGCCGGCCAGCTTCGCCTTGATCTTGTAATCCTTGGTCATTTCGGCGGCCAAGGTTTCATAGGGGATCAGGACGATGGCATAGACTGTTTCAAACAGCACGTAGGTTGCCAGATAATACCAGAAGCCCTGCCCGCTAACCCACATCAGGGCGAAGCTGGGCACCAGCGGGATACAGATCATCAGGAAGAAACGCCGCCGCCCGAACCGGCGGCCCAGGCGGGTGCGGTAGAAATTGTCGGACAGATGCCCGACGATGGGGCTGACAATGGCGTCCAGCAGGCGCGCGATGGCGAAAATCGCCGCCGCCTGCGTCGCCGACAGCCCGCAGAAGGTCGTGTAGAAAAACAGGATCCAGCCGCTGATCACGGCCATCGACCCCGCCCCCAGGATATCGTTGGCCCCATAGGCCAGGTAATTGATGGGCTTCACACTACGCTGGCTCATCGGTGTTTCCTCTGGGGTTTTGTTTTTGTGGTTGATCGCCGCCCCCTCTCCACCCGTCATCCCCGCGAAAGCGGGGACCCAGCGTGAGCAGCGATAGCTGCGACATAACTCATATCGGCGCTAACCGCGCCTTATGCTGGGTCCCCACTTGCGTGGGGATGACAGTTGAGAGAGGAGTTAACAGCTCACTCAACCCTCAAATAAACCGACGCAGCATTTCCGTCAGGCAGACGATGGCCAGCGACTGGCCATAGGGCATGGAGGTCAGCTTGACGTCGCGGTAGTACTGCAAGTCGCTGCCGAGCGCCGTGCCGAACGACACTTCCTGCAGCTCCCCATCCGGGGCGATCTTGTTCAGGACGGCGTGCACCGCCTTGATGGCCATCGGCTCATATTCGGCACTGATATAGCGCTTGCGCACGGCCTTCATGATGCCATAGGCGAAACCGGCGGCGGCCGAGCTTTCCAGATACGAGGTCGGGTCGTTGATCAGCGTGTGCCAGCGGCCATCCTCGGTCTGGTACTTGGCCAGCGCCTTGACCTGATTTTCCAGCGTGTCGATCAGGAAGGTGCGCAGCGGGTCGCCGGGCTTCAGATCCAGCAGTTCGATGAATTCCGGGATGGCGATGGTGACCCAGCAATTGCCGCGGGCCCACAGGGCATCGGCGAAGTTGTGGCGGCCATCAAAGGTCCAGCCGTGGAACCACAGGCCGGTCTTGGTGTCGAACAGATACTTGATATGGATGAGGAACTGGCGCTTGGCCTCCTCCACATATTCCGGACGGCCCAAAAGCAGGCCGATCTTGGCCAGCGGCAGGACCGACATCATCAACGTGTCGTCCCACAGCTGCTGCGGGTTCTCGCTATTGAACACGATATGCTGGAACCCGCCCTCTTCCGTCTTGGGCAGGCCATGCATGACCCATTCGGCCCAGGTGTCCAGGTACGGGATATAGGTCTGGTTGCCCGTCTTTTCATAGAGATAGGCCAGCGTCAGGAAGGGGCTGACGGTGTTGATGTTCTTGGTCGGCGTGCCGGCAGCGAAACGGTCGCGGAACCAGTCCAGCATGATCTGAAAGGCACGCTCGCTGCCCGTCATCTCATAATATTTCCACATCCCGTACAGGCCGATGCCGTGGGTCCATTCCCAGTCGTTCCAGCCCTTGGTGTCGATGATGCGGCCATCATCCAGCCGCAGCAGGAATTCCCCCGTCTCATCCTTGATATCGACAAGATTGCTGATCAGCAGGTCGATGGTTCGGGTGACATCTGCGGCCTGCAGGCCATGGGCGAGGTTGGGCATGGGATGGTCTTTCTTAGATACGTAATCTTGGGTTGGTCAATCCGCCTTTCCCCCGTCATCCCGGCGAAAGCCGGGACCCAGGGGCCAGGGGTGCTACGATAGGGTTTGGGTCGCTGGGTGTAGGCTGAAAGGTCGGGCATGCGGCCCCCGGGCCCCGGCTTTCGCCGGGATGACGGGCAGAGAATGGATAGGGTGACCTTTCACTTCACCACCTCCTTGTACCCCGGCGCCGGGACCGTGCCGACGGTCAGGGATGAACGGGCATTGCGCAGGCTGACCAGCTTCACGGCTTCCAGCGTATCGCCCGGCTTGCCATCCGACGTCACGGCCAAGGCCAGGGTATTCTTGCCATTGGGGTTCAGGATACCGGTGGGCAGCACGAAGGTGCGCTGCGGCCCGACATCGGCGATGAACTGACCCATGTTCCAGCCATTCAGGAAGATCAGGACGCGATAGGAGCCGACCGAGCGCGGGACCGTGGCATCGCCGAACGACAGACCGACGGCGCTATCCTGACCCTTGGGCAGGTCAAGCGTAAATTCCGTACGGTACCAGACCGTCCCCGGCTGTGCGGCATTGGCCGGCACCGACGCTGTCGTCCAGCCCTTGTCGTCAAAGCCCGGCAGGTGCCAGCCGTTGCGCTCCCCATACTGGCCGCCATTATTGAACACGCCGCGCACGGGATCGGCAATATCCTCGCCACCCAGATTGCCCTGGATCTTCCAGGCGATGGGCACCGCAAAGCTTTTGCCCGTCGGCGTGGACAGCGAGGCGGAAATCAGGCCGCGCGCTTCCTTGTGCAGATCGTCAACATCCAGGTCCCAATGATGGGAATTATTGCGGACCATGACGGACAGCACACGCTCGCCCGGCGCCTGCAAATCTTCGGGAATGGTAAAGGTCGCCAGCCCCTGGCCCGGCGGGCGCGGCAGGCCGGTCGGCAGCACATGCTGACCGATATAGCGTCCATCCAGCCAAGCCTGAACCATGCCGGCACCCCCGGCCCCGTAATGCAGTTCCAGCTTGGAGGCACCCGGCTGCACGGTATAGCGGCCCCGGTACCAGACATCGCCGTGATGGAAGTTGTAATCATCCATGTTCAGCAGCGGCTGACCACCCGGCGGCTTCACAAAGCTGGCGGTGCGACCCGGCTTGGCCACGGCCCAGGCGCTGTCATCGAACTCCTTGGCGGCCTCGGGCGATCCGGCCTGGAACCGCCATGAAGCCTTGGTCAGGTCGGGCAGATTGACCGCCACGGGACCGGACAGGTCCTTCTTGGCGATCAGGCTGCCGCCCACCCCCTTCTCCACCGCGACCGACGCGCCGTTCCAGCGCACCGACGTAACGGCGGCAGGTCCCCAGACCTCCAACGGGCTGTCACTTTCAGTATCGCCCGTCAGGTCCAGGGTCTTGCCCTTGACCGCGGCAGTACGGACCAGGGTGGGGCCACGTTGCAGCAGTACGCCATCCTTCGTCTCCTGCTGCCAGAAGGTCTCGGCGGTGGGAAGATCGGCGAGCAGCAGGGTCAGGGCGGGCCGTCCCCCGCCGCTGATCCGCACGCGGGCAAGACCCTGGTGGCTGTAATTCAGGCGCAGGTCACCCTTGGCCGCGTCAAAGACGCTCTCAACCTTGCCGTCCAACACGGTGACGGTGGGGGCGCTGCTGTAGCGCAGCACCATCTCCCCATCCTCCCCCTGTCGTCCATAGAACAGGGCAAGGTCGCCAGCACCTTGGCGCAGATGGGTGAACAGTTCAGAGGTGGAATAGACCAGCCGCTGGCGTTCCAGATTATAGCCGGCCAGCCACAGCTTGGCGTCATGCCCCTTCAGGCGCAGGGTGCCTGCCTGTGGGATGCTGTATTCGCCATCGGGCAGCGGGACCTTGAAGCTGAAAACATCATCCGTCTGGGCATTGTTGGGCGCGTGCGTGGCGACCAGCAGGCGCGTTCCCGTCTCAGGGTTCACATTGTGATAGAGGCGGACATTCGGGCTGCTGGGGACCAGGCCGGTGGCCCGGTCCATCTGCGCCAGGTCCTTCACCGTTTGCAGGAAGTGACCCATCAGCTTGATGCCGCGTGCCTTTTCCCGCAGCCCCCGCGCCTCGTCGATGGCGGAGCCGTAATCGTAGGACGTATAGACCACAGGTGCCGGCATCCAGCCCCAGCTGGTGCCGCCATAGGTCATGTAGAAGCTCTGGATGGTCAGGCCGTTGGCGATATTGGTGCCATAGAACACCCGCTGGTACCCGCTGCCCAGACGCTGCGCGTTGCAGCCATAGGCGCCATTGCTGCCCCAGTAATCGAACCAGCCACCGCCATACTCTGCCGCAAAGCCTGGTGTGTTGGGCGACGCGCTGGCCCCGCCCGACGCACCGCCGGGACCATACATCCCCCAATCGGGGGCGAGGTTCGGCTTGCCCACCGTGGCGTCAACATCGCAGGACCCGCCGGGATAGCCGTCAAAGGCGTAAAGGTCGTTCGGCCCCTCCACCGTGCCCGGCACATTGCTGCCCCTGGGCACCCAATTGCCGTTGCGGCCCTTGTCATTGTGGAAGATGGGAACCGTGATCCCGTCGGCCCGCGCCTTGTCATACAGGTGCTGCATATAGCGCGCTTGAGTCGGCTGCGTCACATCCAGTTCGTTTTCGATCTGATAGGCGATGACCGTGCCGCCACCGTCGGTGATCTGGTGCTTCTTCAGGATACTGTTGATGGCCGTCAGCCATTCATCGGATGCTGCCAGATATTCGGGATGATCGGTGCGGGCCTTGGCCTGCTGCTTGACCAGCCAGCTGGGGAAGCCGCCACGCGTGACCTCGGCATTCATGTACGGGCCGGGCCGGACGATGACGTAAAGCCCCGCCTCCTTGGCCATGGTCAGCACGCGGTCCATGTCGCGCACGCCCGTGAAATCATACACGCCGGGCTTGGGCGAGTGATAGCCCCAGCCGAAATAGATGGCGACGGTGTTGTACCCGGACGCCTTCATCTTCTGGAACACGTCGCGCCACAGGTCGGGGCTGGGCAGGCGGAACGGGTGCATTTCCCCGCCCCAGCTGAAAATCCGCTCACCACCCACCTTCAGGGAATAGTGATCCCAGGTGACGGGCGTCGCCAGCGGGGCGGCAACCGGCTTCTTGGCCGGCAGCTCATCCTTCAGCACCGTGAAATGCCGGACCTTGCCGGACAGGCCGCCGGGCAGTTCCACCTTCGGTGCCCATTGGCCGGTGAAGC
Organism: Niveispirillum sp. FG156; assembly: GCF_057809555.1. NCBI lineage: Bacteria > Pseudomonadati > Pseudomonadota > Alphaproteobacteria > Rhodospirillales > Azospirillaceae > Niveispirillum > Niveispirillum sp. FG156. The sequence goes on from NZ_JBMDKE010000005.1 coordinate 30,703, forward strand.
CGGGGCCGATGCTGTCGCTGTACCAGTAGCGTTTCTCGACATACTGGTCGAAATAGATGCGCCAGCCACCATCGGGCCGCTTCACCACCGCCGGCCCCTCCACCAGCGTGCCCCACCCGGCCCAGTCGCCAGTGCGGATGAACACCCAGGGACCATCCAGCTTCGGCGCCGTCGCCAGCTCGATGAACTTGGTCGTCTCGTTCTTGATGAAGGCGTAGTAGCGGCCCGCCTCCTGGATGATCTTGGCGTCGATATGGTTGGGGCCCAGACCGTGCAGCACCGACGGCGCTGTCCAGTTGGACAGGCTGTCATCTTTGGCGGTCAGGCGATAGGTCTTGAACTGTCCGTTCGGGCCGTTGGTGGACACGGCCAGGATGATATGGACCGACCCATCCGCATCCACGAACCATTCCGGCGCCCAGGAATTGGTCGTGCCGGGAATGGAAATCTTGTGGTTGCCCAGGAAGGTCCATTCCTTCAGGTCCTTCGATCGGGCAAAACCGATCAGGTCATTGTTCCAATCGGTCGTGTAGGTGACATAGTACCAGCCATCCTTATGCCGGATGATGCTGGGGTCACGCAGCAGGCCCTGCGGCGGCTTGAACGCCTCGGCCTTTTCCAATGTGAAATTCACTGCGTCCGTGGAGCGGTAGACCGACATCGATTTGGCATCGCCATTGATGAAGGATGTCAGGATATAGGACGGTGCGTCCGCCGCCATTGCCACCGGTGACAGGAGCGGGGCCAGCATCAGCGCCAGACGGCGCGCATTCCGGGAAATCTGCGTCATGGGTCGGGGCGCCTCGATCACGGGAAATAGAACATGCTGGGCAACGGCACCTGCACGGGGCTGTTGTCCGGGTTCACATCCATGATGTCGGCCATATAATCCCACCAGCGGCGCATGACGGGCAGTTTGGGCAATTCGTCGGCCTTGTTGTCTTGCGTCAGCCGCAGGACCGCGAACAGGGAAAGGCTCTCCTCATCGAGGAAAATGGAGTAATCATAGATACCGGCATCGCGCAGCGCGTCGGCCAGATCCGGCCAGAGCACGTCATGGCGGCGCTTGTACTCGGCCACATGTCCGGGCTTCAGTTTCATGCGGAACGCAATGGGCGTCATTGATCCACTCCCTTGCCAATGGTGCGGCCCCTTCTGCGGGGCTCTCGTCAAATGTCATACAATTTAGTCATACAATGTGGATCAACATCACACAATATGAGATTTTTTTCGCAGCCACATTTTGGTGTCGGCCTGGATGATCGCCACCCCATTGCCGCCTACGAAAATCATCGACAGCGCACAATCCCATTATGTGACTTCATGTTCTGCAATGTGAAAAATTTTCTTGCTTCCAGGCCCGCCATCACGCATGGTCAGGGCGAAAGCTGACGCCGTCCAGTTTCCGAAATCGGATGGGGCCCTTTCAATAGATTACGTCCTTCCCGGCCCGTGGACACCCCCGCCGTGCCAGGGCCGGGAAAGACGTCACAGGACCGGCCGGCGCCCCCGCCGCCCGGTATCCAAACCCCGTCCGAACTGACGGGCGCCTTGGATACGCAGGTGATCTTTCACCTTGCTTCCCTCCTATAGCTACCCGGTCGGGCCCGTCCCGACCGGGGCTTTTCTCTCAATATCTGAAACAGTTTGACAAAAATTTGGGAGCGAATTTCACAATACGCTTTCATATGTCATGATTTGGTATTATATTATTTTTGGGACAACGTTCCATATGTTGGAATCGCGCCAACCAATGGCGCAAGACGCAACAAAAACACCCTGGCCGCCCCATCAGATTGGCGGCCCGCCTTGTGGGGAGGAGTTGAGAGATGAAGTATGTGAAGAGCCGCACGGCGCGGTCGGGGAAACTGCTGGCCAGCGCTGGTTTCGGCTTGTTGATGACAGCGGTTTCCATGCCCGCCCTGGCGCAGACTGCCCCGGCTGAGACGGTTGAACTGGAAGAGATCATCGTTGTCGGCACCCGCGCCTCCTTGCAGTCGGCCATCGACCGCAAGAAGAAAGCCAGCACGGTCGTCGACAGCCTGGTTGCCGAAGATGTGGCCCAGTTCCCGGACAAGAATGTCGGCGAAGCCCTGCAGCGTATCACCGGCGTTCAGCTTTCCCGCTCCTTCGGCGAGGGTGAGTCCGTCTCCATCCGTGGTGTCGAGCCGGATCTGAACCGCGTTGAAATCAATGGCGTTTCCGTTCTGGGCAGCGCCGGCACAGGCTCGCGCGGGTCCGATCTGCGCGACATGGCGTCAGAACTGATCAAGTCCATCGACGTGTTCAAGGGCTATACTGCCGACATGACCGAAGGCGGCGTCGGCGGTACCGTGTCGGTGCAGACGCGCCGGCCCCTGGAACTGAAGAAGACGCTGTTCGCCGTCACGGCGGCGGGTCAGTATCTGGACCTGGAAAAGAATGTCACCCCGCGCGGGAACCTGACCTATGGCGACAAGTTCCTGGACGACCGTTTCGGCGTGCTGGTGAACGTCACCTATGACGATGTCGAAACCCGAGGCGATTTCCTGCGCAACACCGAATGGGTGGCGCTGGCCGATTACGACAATTCGCCCAACAAGACCCGCAATGTGGCCGGTTTTGAGAGTGTGGCCACCAAGGCCGCCTGCGCCAGCCAGAGCACGGCCGCCAACCGCACCAGCTGTGAATCGCAATGGTACGATATGTCGCCGCGCATTCCGCGTTACGGCATCTGGCAGCGCGAGGACAAGCGCGTCACGGCGATGACCACGCTGCAGTATCAGGTCACGGACGAACTGGATGTCTATACCGACATCAACTGGAACCAGCGTGACCAGTTCCTGACCGACTATAACTATACGGTCGATCTGACGGCGGCGTCGCGCATCAATCCGGTCGGCGTGTCGGTGGATGAGAACCACAATGTCATCGGTCTGACCACCGCCGCCACAGCGCCGACAGTCACCACCGGTGCCGGCCGCATCTTCGGGTCGCAGATGCGCGGCTTCGACTACAAGCTGAAGTCCCACTATTACACGGGCGGCTTCAACTGGAACCATGATGCGCTGCGGATGAACGGGTTCTATACCTCGTCCGAATCCACGATGCGCAGCAACACCAACTCCGCCGCGATCAGCGCAACGGTGCCGGGCATCCGTGTCGATATCGCCGATAACGGCATCCCGTCCTTCACCTTCCCGACAGGTTTCGACCCCAGCAACCCGGAAACCTATCGCAGCGGCGGCGCCGAGGTTCAGTACCGTCCCGAAGAAGTCGACGTGACCGAGGATTCGGCCAAGTTCGACATTGATTACGACCTGGACCGCTGGTTCCTGACCACGCTGGAGACCGGTGTTCAGTGGCGTGAGACGGGGTCGCTTCGCTATGCCGGTGGCGGTTATACCGCGCCGGGCGGTGTCGCCATTCCGACCGCCAATGTCACCAGCACCGTGTCGCTGGGTACGGCCACCAATGGCCTGATCTGGACGCCGCAGCGTCTGGTCGATTTCGTCCGGGCCACCGCCAGCCTGACGCCGCAGAACTTCTTTAGCGGCTTCGGCGGCAATACCGGCAATATCCCCAAGGGTTGGATGGCGCCGAACGTTGCCGCCATCGGCGACTGGTTCGATATCTCCAACTTCAACCATGACCGGGTCCGCAGCGCCAACGGCATCGATCAGATCCCGGCCCATGACCTGACCGAAACCATCAAGGCCGGTTATGTGAAGGCCAACTATGCCTTCGACCTGGGCGACATGCCTGTGGACGGCAATTTTGGCGTACGTGTGGTGGAGACGCAGGTCGATGCCGTCGGCGCCCTGGCCAAGACCCGCCGCTTCACCAACAGTGCCGGCGTGATCACAACGGAAACCATCGGCTCCACCGCCGTGGCCGTGAAGGAAAAGTACACCGACACGCTGCCGGCCTTTAATATCTCGCTCGGCCTGATCCCGGATGAGGTCATTGCCCGCCTGGGCTATGCCAAGGTTATGGCGCGTCCGAAGCCGACCGACCTGATCGCATCGTCGGGCAATCCGAACTGCGTGATCGATGAGACGAACGACACGCAGGCCGATGTCTGCACCTTCGGCAACCCGAACCTGGACCCGTACCGCGCCGACCAGTACGACGCCAACCTGTCCTGGTTCATGAATGCCGACACGCTGCTGAGCGCTGCCTATTTCTACAAGGATGTGAAGAGCTTCATTCTGGCCCGCACCCTGGTGCGCGGTGTGGATGTGTTCAAGGATGGCACGCTGTACGACGTGAATATGCCGATCAATGGCAGTGGTGCCAAGATCAACGGCCTGGAACTGTCGGCACAGACGGCCTTCACCTTCCTGCCCTCGCCCTTTGACGGGCTGGGTGCCAGCGTGAATTACACCTACTCCAAGGCCAAGAATGTCGGCCTGTTCAACTCGCTGACCGGTGAGGAACTGCCCTTCCCCGGCCTGTCGACGCACAGCTACAACCTGATCGCCTATTACGACAAGGATGGCATCAATATCCGCGTCGCCTATAATGGCCGTACCAAGTGGCTGCAGGCCGCCTCCGAACGCTCGGGCAATCCGGTGTTCCGCGATGGTACCGGCTATCTGGATGCCAAGGCCACCTATCGTCTCGGCGACACGGGCGTGTCCTTCTTCATCGAAGGCAAGAACCTGACCGGCGAAAGCGAGCGCACGACGTCGGGCGACGATATCCGCCTGGGCGAGCTGGCCTATTCCGGCAAGCGCTTCTATAGCGGCGTATCCTACAAGTACTGATCGCTACAGTGATCTTGAAAGGCTCCGCTGCCGGCACGGTGGCGGGGCCTTTTTCTTGTGCCCAGGGTCCTATGCTACGGTCACACCCTCAACGCCATAATCCGGCGTGCCGTCCCACAGGATGTCCCAACTGGCCCCCGGTCGCACATTCTGAACCGCACCGGGTTCAAAGGCGACAAGGCAGCGTTCGCCCGGCTGGCGAACCGACGGATAGATCAGTCCCCGGTGTCCCTGAAGCCGCAGTGACAAGGCCAGGGTCTGTCCCTCCGGATAGCCCACCGCCGGATCGGGCGTCAGGGCGGGATGGCCCGGCTCATCCGTAATGTCGGGAAAGTCCCCGATGAAATCGGCCAGCAGTTCCACATACCGGGCCCGGTCGCGGTAAATGCCGATGAAACCCAGTTCGCGGGTACGATGGAACGCCACCTCCGCGATGGAGGTCAGCGTCAGCCAGCTGCAATACCACGCCCCCCGTCCTTCATCATTGAAGCGGTTGCCGCCAGCACGGGTGTAGCTGAAGGCCGCATTCACATGGCTCTGTCCATAGAGGGTGAGATCATGGCGACGCCGGGTCCAGGCCAGTTCCCGGCGATCGAGATGCAGATTGCGTCCGCGTTCCGCGATCAGACGATTACTGGTCAGCCCCTCGATCTCCGCCAGGACCGCCATCTCGGCATCGCTATCCACCAGCCCGCGCAGGCTGGGCGGCTTGTGATAGGTGGCGGGAACCAGACGGACCAGAGCGCGGTCGCTGATCGACGCGATCCTCACATCCCCCCCCGCAGCGCATCCAGATAGGCGCGCACGCGCAGGAATTGCGGCAACCCATCCTCCACCATCGTATCGATGGGCCGGGCGCCGGCGAATAACGGCCCCTGATTGGGCAGGCTGGGCCAGCGCCGGGCAATCTCCCCCTCGAAGTAAAGGGATAGCGCCTTGTAGATGCCGATCACGGCACTGAACCGCAGCAACTGATCATGGGTCAGGTCGGGCACATATCCCGGCCGACGCGCCCGCTTCCAGGTGCTCTCCGACATGTCGGCCAGGGCCGCCGCCTCCGCCAGGGTCAGGGCCCATTCCTGCACAATACGGCCAAAGGCCTTCAACGCGATGGCGCTGCGGCTTTCGGCATGCTGTTGCGGCAAGGCAATGCCCATTATCCCCTCCTGACGATAGAGGGATGATGGGATCATATGGACTTTATTTCAAGTCCAAACGGACTTATTTTCCTGACATCTTCATGCCGGTGCCCAGGAAGTAGCTGGTGTGCGGCGGCTGGTTGTAGGCCACGTTCTGCCACGCCACACCCAGCCGATAGACCGGGTCCTGCATCAGGGTCACCAGACGATACTCCGTGGGGAACGGCGTGGTGTAGATGTGCAGGGCCCGGTTATCCTTGGTCCGCCAGATCACCTCTTCCCGCCAGTCGCCGATGATATCGGCGGACAGGGCCGGCGTGGCCTTGGTGCCATTGTTGGAGGAAACGTCGGGTGGCGACAGAAGCGGCACCGCCTCCCCCTTCTGCCAGTCCCATTTCAGGACCTGTTCCTTGTCCAGCAGTTCGCGCGACAGGTCGCCATCCCACCAGACGCCGAAATTCACCTGTTTGGGGTGATTGGCGGCGATGACCGTCCCTTGCGCGCTGTAGAGATAGGGCGAATTGCTGGCCCAGGCCTCCGCCCCCGGTGAGCGCGGGTCGATATCCATGGCGACACCCCGGCCCGTATCCTTGTCGGTTGGCGTGGACCACAGGACCTTACCCGTGGCGGCGTCCAGCATGGCAGCGCCGATGCCGCCATTGCGTGACGGCACCTCGTGCACACCGAACTTTTCCAGGCCGGGGCGCAGCGGGTCCAGGTCGCTGACATGCATGGTGTCACCATGCAGCAGGCCCGCCGACCACAGGCCCTTGCCGTCATCATCCAGGGCCATGGAGCCATAGATGATCTCATCCTTGCCGTCACCATCGACATCGGCCACCGACAGCTGATGATTGCCCTGTCCGCCATAGGCCTCGTTCCCTGGCGCGGCGCTGTCAAACTGCCAGCGCGGGGTCAGTTTGCCATCGCGCCAGTCCCAGGCGGCCAGGGTTGTGCGGGTATAATAACCGCGCGCCATCACGATGCTGGGCAGCTTACCATCTAGATAGGCAACCCCGGCCAGGAACCGGTCGGACCGGTTGGCATAGCCATCACCCCAGACGGCCTGCAACTGATCGGGCGTGGGGTCATTGGTGTCGGGATGGCGGGCGGGCCAATAGGGGGCGCTGGCCAGGGCCTTGCCCGTCAGACCGTCAAATACCGTCAGATATTCCGGCCCCTTCATGATGCGGCCCTGCACACGCGCCACCTTGCGCCCGTCAGGCGTAGTGGTAGCACCGGTACGGTCGGCCTGCGGCACCTCCCCATCATGGGATCGCCAGTCGGCATTGGCATCGCCCAGCACGGCGCCGGCGCCATCCACCGTCCCATCACTGGTCCGTACCGCCAGTTCCGCCTTGCCGTCCCCGTCGAAATCCATCACCAGGAACTGGGTATAATGCGCACCCGCCCGGATATTGCGGCCCAGATCGATACGCCACAGCCGCGTGCCATCCAGCTTGTAGGCATCCAGGAACACCGGGCCGGTATAGCCGCCAAAGGCATTATCCTTGGAATTGCTGGGGTCCCATTTCAGGACAATCTCATACTGCCCGTCACCATCCAGATCGCCGACACTGGCGTCATTGGCGTTGTAGCTATAGGCCTCCCCCGCCGGGGTGACGCCATCGGCGGGCGGTTGCAACGGGATCGACAGGTAACCATCGCGCCAAACCTGGGCCGTGGCCCCCGTGGCTGCTCCCGCCAGCCGCACCTCATAACGGGCCGTGCCATCGGCGCCTTTATCCAGGAAACTGGTGGCCTGGGTCAGCGGTTTGGTGTTCAGCTTCCTGCCATCGCGGTACAGGTCAAAGCCGATGCCGGTGGGGTCTGTATCCAGCAGGCGCCAGCCGACCAGCACGCCACCATCGGCGGCCACCGCCACCAGACCACGGTCCAGCTTCTCCATCTGCCGTGCCGTTGCGGGCGTTGCGGCAATACCGCACAGCAGGGCCGAGATGAGCCATTTCCGGGTTGCCATGTTTCCTCCCTGAACCGGTTTGATCTTACCTTACCCATATTCATATGATATTTGAATTCCAATATTAAGGATGCTGTATCACATTGTGGTAGAATCTCTTCCATTTCGTCATCCCGGCGAAAGCCGGGACCCAGAGCCGCAGTCACTACCGTTGATGCTGCCTTGATTGAGGCTTGGCGGAAAGGTCGGGCAAGCGGCCCCTGGGTCCCGGCTTTCGCCGGGATGACGAGTGGGGTTATAGACAACAAATCGGGAAGGAAACGACGATGGACATGCCTAGCTTCAACCGGCGGCAATTCATGCAGGCAACGGCGCTGACGGCCCTTGCCAGCGGTGGGGCCGGCATAGCAGCACAGGCCAAACCATCGGCGCCCGACACGCCCGTCGGCTGGATCGACGGTGCGGCCCCTGCCCGCCACCTGGGCCAGACCTGGGGCGTTCCGTGGCCACAGGGCCTGTATAAGCCGGCACAGCGCTTCCGCCTGACCGATGGGTCGGGGGCGGCGGTGCCGGTGCAATCCTGGCCGCTGGCTACCTGGCCCGACGGATCGCTGAAATGGTCGGCGCACAGTATCGGGGCGGGGGCCAGTCCCGCCGGTCTGACCCTGTCCGCCGGCAAGGCCACAGAACCGGCGCAGCCCGTGAAGGTCAGCGAAGGGGCCGACGCCATCACCGTCACCGCCGGCCCCCGGCAATGGCGTATTCCCCTACGTGGCGACCGCCTGATCGACATCGCCACTGTTGATGGCCGCACGGTTCTGCGCGACCTGCGCCTTGTCTGCCTGTCACAGGATCAGCCCGACCTGACAGAGGCGGAAACCGTCAGCCAGCGCCGCTCCATCGGCACCGTCACCGCCGTCACGGTGGAACAGCGGGGACCGGTGCGGGCGGTGGTGAAGCTGGAAGGGGCGCATCGCAACGGGGAGCGTTCCTGGCTGCCCTTCACTATCCGGCTTTACTTCCATGCCGGGGCGGAATCCGTCCGTATCCTGCATTCCTTCATCTTCGATGGGGATGAGAACAGGGATTTCATCCGGGGCCTGGGCGTCACCGCCACCGTGCCGATGTCCGACGCGCCGCACGACCGGCATGTGCGCTTCACGGGCGAAGGTGACGGGCTGTGGGCGGAGGCGATCCGCCCCCTGACGGGCCTGCGCCGTGATCCGGGCAAGGATTACCGTCAGGCACAGATCGATGGCCGCGCCATCCCGGCCTTGTCCGGCATGGCGGAAACAGTGTCAAAGCGTCTGGACTTGATCCCGACCTGGGGCGATTTCACCCTATCACAGGCCAATGCTGATGGCTTTGCCATCCGTAAACGCACCAAGCCCGGCCATGGCTGGATCGACGCACAGGCGGGCCGCCGCGCCGGGGGTCTGGCCTATATCGGTGGTGCGGCGGGTGGTGCCGCCCTGGCCATGGCGGATTTCTGGAAGCGCCATCCGGCCCGCCTGGATGTGCGAAACGCGGCGACCGAAACGGCGGAACTGACCGCCTGGCTCTGGTCGCCGGATGCCCCTGCCATGGATCTGCGCTTCTATCATGACGGGCTGGGCATCAAGACCCATCCCCAGGAACGCGAAGCCCTAGAAATCACGTACGAGGATTATGAGGAAGGCTGGGGCCGGCCCTATGGCATCGCCCGCACCACCGAACTGCATCTCTGGTCCCTGCCGGCTACGCCGGCCCGCGACTGGTTCACCCAAACCGCCGCCATCCTGGCCGCCCCCCCGCGCCTGATGGTGCCGCCGGCCCGGCTGCGTTCCGTACCCATCTTCGGTGACTGGGATCTGGTCAGCCGCAGCAATCCCGCCCGCAACCGGATCGAGGATCAGGCCGATTTCCTGCTGAACCTCTATCGCGATCAGGTGGAACAGCGGCGCTGGTACGGGTTTTGGAACTATGGCGATGTCATGCATTCCTATGACAGCGACCGTCATGAATGGCGCTATGACATTGGCGGCTATGCTTGGGCCAATTCCGAACTCTCCCCCGATCTCTGGCTCTGGTACAGCTTCTTGCGCACGGGCCGGGCGGACGTGTTCCGGTTGGCCGAGGCGATGACCCGGCACACGGGCGAGGTCGATGTCTGCCATATCGGCCCCTACAAGAGCTTTGGCACCCGCCACGGAGTGCAGCATTGGGCCGACAGTTCCAAACAGCCGCGCGTGTCCAACTCAGCATATCGCCGCATCTACTACTACCTGACCGCTGATGAACGGGTGGGTGACCTGATGCGCGATCTGGTGGACAGCGACCGGACGCTGGCAAATGTCGATATCAGCCGCAAGCTGCCCGACCCTACCCCGCCCGGCGTGATCGAGGCCGGGTTCGGCACCACCTGGTCCTCCCTGCTGGCCGCGTGGCTGACAGAGTGGGAAAGGACGGGCGACAAGCGCTGGCGTGACCGCATCACCAACGGCATGCGCACCATCGCGGCCCTGAAATACCGCTGGATGGCCGGCGGCGCGCCCTATGATGCGGATACGGGCAAGTTCTCCGGTCCCGGCGACAAGATCAGCGTCTCCCACCTGTCCGCCGTGTTCGGCGCGGTGGAGGTGCATGCAGAACTGCTGGCCCTGCTGGATGTGCCGGAATACCGCGCCGCCTGGCTGGAATATTGCACGTTCTACAACGCCCCGGCGGCGGAGTTCCGGGCAAAGTTCGGTCAGGATGCGAAGGGGCGCGGCCTGCGTCTGGCCCATTCCCGCCTGACCGCCTATGCCGCGCATCAGTTGAAAGACCCGAAACTGGCCGCCCGCGCCTGGGCGGAGTTCGCCGATAAGGGCGAGCAGATTGCCGGCACCCGCACCCATATTGCCGGTAACGCCGTCCTGAACCCCGTGGATGAGGTGGCGGGCATGTCCACCAACGGCGTCTCGCAATGGGGCTTGGCCGCCTATCAGAACCTGGCCCTGATCGGGGATGCGCTGCCGGTGGAGTGATCAGCAATGAGGCGCCCAAAAATCATGCGGCACTGCACCATAAATGGGCGCAGCTTTATGACAGTTTGAGGAAAACAGCGCTTCGCATCTGCGGCACGAAACTTGCGTTAACCATCTGGCGGGGACCAATGGCGGTTCCCCTTCATAGGGCCGGTCCGCCGGTCCCGCCGGACAATGGCGTCTGAACATCTGGGTGACCCCCGGATCGTTTAGGCGCCTTTTTTTATTTGGAGCCTCAGATGACGCTGCAGAAAAATGCGCGCACCCTGTCCTTGATCCTGTCCCTTCCCCTGCTGGCACAGCCGGCCCTGGCCGGTGATGCCGCCAGCCTGCTGAAGGATGGCAAGTTCATCCTGGATTTCCGCTACCGTCTGGAAGATGTCGATCAGGCGGGTCTGGCACAGGATGCCCATGCCCAGACCGCCCGCGCCCGCACCGGCTTTCAGACCGGCAAGATCAACGGCTTCTCCCTGCTGGCAGAGGCGGAAACCATCGCCCATATCAGTAGTGCCTTCAACGATGGCCTGAACGGCAAAACCCGTCGCCCCCTGGTCGCTGACCCGGAAGGCATGGAGTTGAACCGCCTGCAGGTGGATTATACCGGCATCACCAAGACCGCCATCACGCTGGGCCGTCAGCGTCTGAACCTGGATAACCAGCGTTTCATCGGCGCTGTCGGCTTCCGTCAGAATGAACAGACGCTGGATGCCCTGAAAATCACCACCCAGGCCATCGACAAGCTGGACCTGACCTATGCCTATGTGGCACAGGTCAACCGCGTCTTCGGCCATAAAAGCCCACAGGGCGAGTTTGAAGGCGACAGCCACCTGTTCAATGCCGGCCTGACCCTGTCGCCCGCCGCCAAGGTGACCGGCTATGCCTATCTGCTGGACCTGGAGGAACAGCCGCTTCTGTCCACGGCAACCTATGGCGGGCGGGTATCCGGCAAGTACATTCTGGACAAGGTCACCCTGACCTATGCCGCTGAATACGCCCACCAGACCGATTACCAGTCCAACCCCCGCAACCTGTCGCTGGACTATGCCGGCCTGGAACTGACCGCCACCTATGGCGGCCTGTCATTCGGCGGTGGCTATGAAAGCCTGGAGGGCGACGGGGTGCGCGGCTTTGCGACACCATTGGCCACCCTGCACAAGTTTCAGGGCTATGCCGACGTGTTCCTGACCACACCAGCCAATGGCATCAACGATGCCTATGGCCGTATCGGTTACGAAACAAAGCTGGCAACAGGCCCCATCACCGGTCTTTCCGCCGCCCTCTGGTATCATGATTTCGAAGCCGAAAGGATCGACCGTTCCTATGGAAGCGAGATTGATGTGGAGGCGGCGGTGAAGCTGGGGCCCAAGGTGACCGTCAGCGCTAAATATGCCGATTATGACGGCGACGGCGCCTTCCCCGACCGTCGGAAATTCTGGCTGGCCTTTGAATATTCCTACTGATGCGATCAGAAAGTGGTTCCGATTACGGCGGCCAGTTCGAGGGCTGGGCGCCGTGACGGAAACAATAACCTATGAAGTCCGCAGGACGATGCCATTGCGTACTGGATGTGGCTGCGGGCGACGATGACGGCAGATAGTCTCCATGGTCATAGAGGTAGCGCTTGGGGATCGGCGCTGAGTGGAGATGCGGCGCACTTATATGCTTGGGTCCCTTGAAACCCAATGCACCGGTAAACGGATCATCACTGTCGCCCAGGAACAAGTCAGACACCAGGTCGCCCGCCGGATAAGCCAGCTTCAGAACATGATCGAACCGGGATGACAGGACCATCACCGCCTCAGCCCCGTCACGCGCCTGCGCATACTGGGCGTCCAGGCAATCCCAATCCACAGCAGCTGCGGTCAAGCAGACGCTACGCGGTTTGCGTGGCAGGTTCAAACCCGCCACAGCCTGCAGGATCAACCGGCCACCAAGACTGTGCGATGCCAAGGACAGGCTGTTCGCCTTCCTTAGATGCTGATTGCAATATTCCGCCAGCAGGTCACCGCACCGAACGGCATCTTCAGCCTCGGCAGGATAGTTGATGACCGGCAACCAATAATCGCCAGGCCAGAGGATGCCGACGAAGAGTTCATTCTCCACAGGCTGCAAATATGCCTCCAGACGGGAGAGGCATCGGACCCCCTCAACCCGTGAGACATTGAAACCATGGGCAACCAACAGAACGTCCCTGCCCTCAACTCCGGCAATTGCATCATGTGGGGAGACCTTCGTCAGGGCGTCCCCTGTACTTGCATCACCGACCATCATCTGCGGTTTAACAACATCCCCGCCGACACCCTGTGAGCGGAAGTTTAGGAACCAGGTCATGGCGCCCGTCCCTTCACCTTTGACAAAGCCGAGGCGGCGGCCTGAAGGCTTGAGGCCACATCTTTCGCGATCGGGGCCAGCGGTATTGCCAACAGCCCAACAAGTAGAGCCAATGCCGCGTCCTTGCTGACGAAATAGGCAAGCGCGCCCACCGCATCTTCTCCTTGCAGGAGGTAGCCCCCCCACAGGGCCAGAACGATGGCAACAATCGACGCACATAGTTTGGACATGTTGCGGTAGGCCTGATCGGCCTGTTCGAAAGCCGCATCAATCTTGGCATCGGCAAGCGCATCCAGGCGCCCAAGCAAATCCTGCTGCTGCTGGGTCAGCGGTTGTCCACTGGCCATGTTAGCGGCCGCCTCAGTGAGCGTATTGCCATCAATATTCAGCGCTGCAGCCAGTTTTGCCGCCGTCGATGCGTTGATGCTAAGCCGGATCAACGTACGGGTTATCGCCTTTTGTTCAGCCTTCGGCTTACCGTTGATCCAGTTGCTGCGCAGCAGATTTTGCCAATTATCGACCGTCTGATCCAAAGCCGGTGCAAAAGGCTTCAAGGCGGTCCGAATATGTTTGAAACCGACAAGACTGATGCCACCTGATATCGCCTTGGAAGCATCAACAAGGCCAAAAGCTGCCGTACCCAGCGCGCCTACGGCCAGTACAACTTCGGCCGCTCCATTAATGCCGTCCATTTCTTTCCCCTGGAATTGCCTGACAAAAGGCAGTGTTTGGAACGGCCATGGCGGCCCAGACCTCAGCGATCAGGCACTCAGGCCATTTTCTACCTAGAACGCATAAAAGTCATATTTCTATAAACTGTTTACTATAGGCCGGACGATTGTTTTGTTCGCATGAAAAATTAAAAATACACGCACTTATTGCATACATGCGGAACTGAGAAATGCAAATTGAGATACCAACCGAGCAACGAGGACAGAAGGGATGGTTGGCACTGCCGCACCAGCGCCAAAAAATCACCCGCCCCCGCATTTGCACAAATCCGCGCCACCAACTTCTGCAACTTGAACGTTTTCTTTGCACAGGCTGGCCGCCACCATCACCCGGCAACCAAAATCCATCAGCCACAGGCTTGATAAACAACAATTAAACAATTGCCTTTCGCGACATCGGCACTTGGCATGCTTCTCGCAAAAGCCTTCTCGCACTCGCGGCATGAAGGTGACGATGCCTTTTCTCCGGGCCGGTAACGCTCCGGGGCCGCGGTGCCGAAATTGCGGTTCCGACGCTGGGATCGCCTGGAGCAACGGCGCTCCGATGACAGACATGGGCCATTGGCCTCTGCTGATCGTCGGAGCGCCTTTTTTATTTTCAGCCCGGCCCCAAGGCCGGAACAGGGGAGCCCGCGTATCATGAGCCAGACCGACAAGCCTTCCGCCGGCCTGACCCGCCGTTCGCTCTTGACCCGGACGGCGCAGGCCGCCGGTGCCGCAGCCATTCTGACCGCCGCCCGCACTGCCCTGCCCGGCGGTGCCGCCTGGGCCGCCGCCGCACCGGAAGTCACGGGTGCCACGCTGGGCTTCATCGCCCTGACCGACAGCGCGCCGCTGATCGTGGCAAAGGTGAAGGGGCTGTTCGCCAAATATGGCATGCCCGACGTGAACGTCGTTAAGCAGGCCAGTTGGGGCACGACGCGCGACAATCTGGAACTCGGTGGCGGGGCCGGCGGGATTGACGGCGCCCATATCCTGACGCCCATGCCCTATCTGATGTCCACGGGCAAGGTGACGAAGAACAACCAGCCGCTGCCCATGGCCATCCTGGCGCGGCTGAACACCAACGGCCAATGCATCTCCGTCGCCAACCGGTACAAGGAGATGGGCATCACCACCAAGGCCAAGGGCCTGAAGGAATCCTTCGCCAAGCAGAAGGCCGAGGGCAAGGAGGTGAAATGCGCCGTCACCTTCCCCGGCGGCACGCATGATCTGTGGATGCGCTACTGGCTGGCGTCCAACGGCATCGACCCGGACAAGGATGTCTCCACCATCGTCGTCCCGCCGCCGCAGATGGTGGCCAATATGAAGGTCGACACGATGGAGGCCTTCTGTGTCGGCGAACCCTGGAACGCGCAGCTGGTGAACCAGGGCATCGGCTTCACGGCCCTGACCACCGGTGAGCTTTGGCACGACCACCCGGAAAAGAGCTTCGCCATGCGCGCCGACTGGGTGGAAAAGAACCCGAACGCCGCCAAGGCCCTGCTGACCGCCATCATCGAGGCACAGATCTGGTGCGACAAGGCGGAGAACAAGGAGGAAATGTGCCAGATCGTTTCTGGCCGTGAATGGTTCAAGGTGCCGGTGGAGGATATTCTGGGCCGCGCCACCGGCACCATCGATTATGGCGACGGGCGCGTCGTGAAGAACAGCCCGGAGATCATGAAATACTGGGCCAACCACGCCTCCTACCCGTTCCAAAGCCATGATCTCTGGTTCCTGACGGAGGATCAGCGCTGGGGCTATTTGCCGGGCGATCTGGACACCAAGGCCCTGATCGCCAAGGTCAACCGCCAGGACCTGTGGCGCGACGCCGCCAAGGTCGCGGGCGCCGCCGACCTGCCCGCCGGCACCTCTCGCGGTATCGAGAAATTCTTCGATGGCCGCAGCTTCGATCCCGCCAACCCGGCGGCCTATCTCGCATCGCACGACATCAAGCGTATCGCCTGAGTTGGGGGAGGAAATAAACCATGTCGACGATCAGCGAGAATGGCCCCGTGGCGCGGGTGCAGGGTGGCGGCGGGCTTTCCGCCCTTGCCGCCACCCTGCAAACCGTCCTGATGCGGGCACGTCAGAAACTCTTGGACCTGTTGCCGCTGCTGCTGGCGCTGGTCACCCTGCTGGGTATCTGGGAGGTGGCCTGCCACGGGGCCGGTTCCTCCCTGCCGCCACCGTCGCGGGTGGTCAGCGATACCTGGCAATTGATCATCGATCCGTTCTTTGACAATGGCGGCGTGGATAAGGGCCTGTTCTGGCATCTGACCGCCAGTTTGAAGCGGGTGGCCGTGGGCTTTGCCCTGTCATCGGTGACGGGCATCGCGCTGGGCGTGTTGATCGGGCAATCCAGCCTGGCCTATCGCGGGCTGGACCCGATCTTCCAGGTGCTGCGCACGGTGCCGCCACTGGCCTGGCTGCCCATCTCGCTGGCCGCCTTCCGGCAGGCGGACCCGTCGGCCATTTTCGTGATCTTCATCACCTCTATCTGGCCCATCATTCTGAATACCGCCGTCGGTGTGCGGCAGATCCCCCAGGATTACCGCAATGTCGCCCGCGTGCTGCGCCTGTCGCCGCTGGAATTCTTTTTCCGCATCATGCTGCCCTCCTCCGTGCCGTTCATCTTTACGGGCTTGAAGATCGGCATCGGCCTGTCCTGGCTGGCCATCGTGGCGGCGGAGATGCTGATCGGCGGGGTCGGTATCGGCTTCTTCATCTGGGATGCCTGGAACAGCTCACTGATGAGCGAGATCATCCTGGCGCTGGTCTATGTCGGGCTGGTCGGCTTCATCCTGGACCGCATCATCACCGTGATCGGCAACCGCATCGCTGGCCGCAAGGTTAGCTGACGCCCTCGTCATCCCGGCGAAAGCCGGGACCCAGGGCCAAGCGCCAGCCGATCCGGCCCTTTATCAAGTGCAGCGTCAACGTTTGTCGTGTTGCCCCTGGGTCCCGGCTTTCGCCGGGATGACGAGGAAGGGGGGCAGCGATCGGAAACAAGGACCATCTCCCATGACCCATCCCTACCTTTCACTTGAAAATGTCGGCATGGATTTCACGGTGGCAGGCCGCACCTTCCATGCCGTGACGGACGTGAACCTCGCCATTGAACGCGGCCAGTATGTCTCCATCATCGGCCATTCCGGGTGCGGCAAGTCCACGCTTTTGAACATCGTCGCGGGCCTGACGCGGGCCAGCAAGGGCGGCGTCATCCTGGACGGGCAGGAGGTGAACAGCCCCGGCCCCGACCGGGCCGTGGTGTTCCAGAACCATTCCCTGCTGCCCTGGCTGACGGCGTATCAGAATGTGCGCCTCGCCGTGGACAAGGTGTTCGGTTCTGCCAAGTCAGCGGCGGAACGCCATGACTGGACCCTGCACAACTTGCGTCTGGTCCATATGGACCATGCCGTGGACAAGCGCCCGGATGAGCTGTCGGGCGGCATGAAGCAGCGCGTGGGCATCGCCCGCGCGCTGGCCATGGAACCCAAGGTTTTGCTGATGGATGAACCGTTCGGGGCCCTGGACGCCCTGACCCGCGCGCACCTGCAGGACACGGTCATGGAAATCCAGACCCGCCTGAACAGCACTATCATCATGATCACCCATGATGTGGATGAGGCGGTTCTGCTGTCCGACCGTATCGTGATGATGACCAACGGCCCGTCCGCCACGATCGGGGAGGTGCTGGAGGTTGACCTGCCCCGCCCGCGCCGCCGCCTGGACCTGTCGGATGATGCCCGCTATGTCGGCTATCGGGCATCGGTCCTGCGGTTCCTTTACGAACGGCACGCCAAGCCGGAAGCGGCCTGATCAACCCACCCGCTCAAACCGCATGTACCAGTTCACCTCCCAGGTCTCTCCCCCGTCGGGGGAGAAGGCTTGTTCCCAGCGGGCACTGGTGGGGGTGATGTGGGACCAGATGAAGCGCACCTTGATGGGCCTTCCGTCCAGCGTGTCATCGGCCAGGAAGGTGCCCACCCCGTCCTGGAACCGGCCCTGCATGGGTGCGCCGACCTCGCCATGGCGTCCATCGAACCACCAGATGTTCCACAGCCCCGTCCGGGGGCTGATCCGGCGAAAGGTGGCGGCGCGGTAGGTGCCGCTGGGATCATGCAGGATATTGTCGTCGCAATTGCCCAAGCCTGCCATCACCTCCCGCGCCTCACAGGTGCCGGTGAATTCCTGCCAATCGGTAGACCCGACCAGCCGTCCGTTCAGCTTGCGGTGCTGCACATGCCATTTGCCATTCAGAAAGGCGAAGTCGCCCTGTCCGGTTCCTGTGGGGATAACTGTATCGGTCATGATCGGGTTCCTTTGTTGAACTGCTCCCCTTGTACAGGCCGATACCTGACAGACTATGTCAGGTATTTTCCGCGCTTACGAAAAACATGGCCCCTGGGTTGCGTGCCCGCCCCCTTGCCGTGCTGCGGGGGCTGGTCCTAACTGACGGGTAAGATTGGCCTTTCAAGGACCCTGCCCCATGCGCTTTGACCTGCGCGCCCTGCCGCCATCGGCGCGGTACAAGATCATGACCGCTACCATCACCCCGCGTCCCATCGCCTGGGTGACGTCCGTGTCCGCCGATAGCGTGCGTAATGCCGCACCGTTCAGCTTTTTCAACATGGTGGGCGATGACCCGCCCCTGCTGGCGCTGGGGCTGATGCACCGACCCGACGGGCGATTGAAGGATACGGCAGCCAATATCCTGGCCACCGCCGAATTCACGGTGAACCTTGTGTCTGAGGATGACGCCCAGCGCATGAACCGCTGTTCCGCCGACGCCCCGCCGGAGGTGGACGAACTGGCCTATGCCGGGATTGAGACCGCTCCCGCCAGCGTGATCGCCGCCCCCTTGATCGCCAGCGCACCCGCCAGTTTCGAATGCCGCCGCCACAGCGTGATCGAAACCGGCCCGCGCCAGACCCTGATCCTGGGCGAGGTGCTTGTGGCGCATGTGGCCGACCGGTTCGTTCTGGATGCCGACAGCCAGCATCTGGACACACCCGCCATGAAGCTGATCGGGCGCACCCATGGCCGCGGCTGGTATGTGCGCAATGGCGACACGATGCAGATGGACCGCCCCGCCTATGATCCCAACTGGCGGCCATAGCGTGTGAATAGCACTGGTCGCGGGCGCGGACGGGCGCATAGGATGCGGCCCCTTTCCCGCCCACGATGATTGATTGCGTTTGCCATGGCCAGCCCCCTTGCCCCCGCCCTTGCCGAAATCCGCGCCCTGCTGCTGAATGGGGACCGGCTGGTGCGCGCCGTGGCCAGCGGGCGCATGCGCAACATAACCCCGCCCTGGCGGCGGGTGGAGCTGCGACCTGTGGCGTTGAAGGCCGGCGCGCATCTACAGACCGTCGCCTATGATGACCGGCAGGCCCATACCAGCAACGCCGCCTTTGGCCCCGCCGCCGAACAGGCCGTAGACGCGCTGCTGGCCCTGGGGCTTGGCAATTGGCATGTGGAGACGCTGGACGCCACGGTGCAACTGCGCATCACCAAGAAGGGGGAGGCGATGATCAGCCGTACGGCAGCGGCAGCACCCACGGAACGCGCGCTGGACCATGACCGCGCCAAGCCGCGCCTTCTGGACCCCGCCGATCCCTTCTGGCGCGCGGTCGGCATTGCTGATGCCGAGGGTCGGATCAAGCCAACACGGCAGGACAAGTACCGGCAGGTGGAGGAATTCATCCGCGCCCTGGATGCCGTGCTGAAGGGGGCGGACCTGCCCGAAGACCGCCCGCTGCGCGTGGTCGATCTGGGCTGCGGCAATGCCTATCTGACCTTCGCGGCCTATCGCTTCCTGTCGCGTGTGCGGGGGCTGGCCGTGGAATTCACGGGCGTGGATACCAAACGTCAGGCGCGTGAACGCAATACCGAACTGGCACAGAGCCTGGGCTGGGACGGGTTGCGCTTCATGGAAGGAACGATTGCCGAGGCGCCGGTGGACGGTGCCGATATCGTGCTGGCCCTGCATGCCTGCGACACGGCCACCGACGATGCCCTGGCCCGGGCCGTTACATGGGGCGCCAAGTATGTGCTGGCTGCACCCTGCTGCCACCATGACCTGCAAAAGCAGCTGCGCGCCGGGGAGCCGCCCGCCGCCTATGGTCTGCTGACCCGGCACGGCATCCTGCGCGAACGCTTCGCCGATGTCATGACCGACGCCCTACGCGCCAGCCTGATGCGGCAGGCCGGATACCGGACGGAAATTATCGAGTTCGTCCCCTCCGAACACACCCCCCGCAACACCCTGCTGCGCGCCGTCCATACGGGCGCGAAAGCAGACGCAAAGGTGATCGAGGAATACCGGACGCTGGTGGCCGAATGGTGTGTGACGCCGAAACTGTCGGTGCTGCTGGGAGCGGATGCAGGGTTCTAGAGTTTGTCAGAGTCAACTCGCGCGATGAGTGTTGAGAAAGCCCAACCCGATTCCATCAAAACCTGACAGACTCTCAAATCTGAACAGGATTGGAACTTACGCCGCCTGCAGGCGCAGACCGTCCAGGCGGCTGGCAAGCGCCTGCTGACCAGCATCGTCATGGTCAAACCGGACGGAGCAGCTGCCCAGTTCGCTGGCCACGATGGTGAAGCTGATGGGGGTCGGCAGCTGGCGCCAAGTCAGTTGCCCCTTCTGCCCCACAATGACGCCATCCAGGGACAGTAGGGCACCACCGCTGGATATATTGTCCAGGCTGGCCTCCAGGGACCGGCCCCCGATCTGCACGCTGACCGTCTGGCCCACCTGATACCGGCGGCTCCCGCGGCGGTCGACATCGGAAATGGCGGTGCGGACAACACGGACCAGGGTCTGGCGCAGGGCGTTCACGCCATCGGTGACATGGGTCGATACCTCGCGCAGCAGCAGGGCCTTCTCGCCCGTGCCCTGCGCTTCGTCCGACACCAAGGCGATGCGGCGGGACACCTCGCGGTTGGCGTTGGCCGTCTCCGACACGTTGCGGGCAATCTCCTTGGTCGCCGCCGACTGTTCCTCCATCGCGGCGGCGATGGTGGAGGAGATATGGTCCATGTCGTTGATGGCCCCGCTGATGGAGGCCACGGCCTCCACGGCGGCGGCGGTGGCTGACTGGATCTCGCTGATCTTGCGGGTAATGTCCTCGGTCGACCGGCTGGTCTGGGTCGCCAGGTTCTTCACCTCCGACGCCACGACCGCGAAGCCCTTGCCGGCCTCACCGGCGCGTGCCGCCTCAATGGTGGCATTCAGGGCCAGCAGGTTGGTCTGGCCGGCAATGTCACCGATCAGGTTGGCGACCTCTCCGATCTGGCCCACCACCTCGCGCAGGCTTTCGATGGTTTCGCGGGTACGCTCGCCCCCTTCCACGGCCTTGCGGCTGACGGTCATGGCGTGGGCGACCTGGGCGCTGATCTCCTGGATGGAGGCGGTCAGTTCTTCGGTGGCGCTGGCCACGGCCTCGGCATTGGCCAGCGCCTGCTCGGCCGCGGCGGCCACATTCTGGGCATTGTCGCTGACCTGGGCCGCCGACTGCTCCATGCCGGCGGCGGTCTTGTCCATGATGGCGGCCTCAGCAGCGACATTATCCACCGACACGCGGCTTTCGCTTTCCACCGTTTCGGCCATGCCCGTCAGGGCAGCCACGCGTTCCTCCCGCGCCTTGGCCTCGGCCTCCACCTGGGCCTCACGCAGGCGGACATTGTCCGCGGTCCGTTCGTGCAGAATGGCCAGTGCGCGGGACATGTCCGCGATCTCGTCCTTACGCTCACCCGCCGGGGGCACTTTCACCGACAGATTGCCGTCGCCGATGGCGGCCAGCACATCGGTCAGTGTGATCAAGGGCCGCACGACATGACGGTTCAGGACGAACATCACCAGCGCCGACACCGCCACGCCGACCACCAGCAGGACCAGCGACAGATCGGCCAAATCATCGGCGATATCGACGGCGCTGCCCAATTCACGGTGCATGCTGTCGGTGGCCTGTCCGGCAATGACATCCACTTCCCTCACCACCGCTTCCAGGGCGTCGGTCAGGGCCTCGGTCTTGGAATCCAGCTCACCCATCAGCTTGTTGCCCTGGGCGGGACCGTCCTTCACATAGGCGTGGGCCATCTTCAGGCCCAAATCATAGAACGGGTCCAGCGCGGCACCGACCTTGTCCAATTCGGCGAGCAGTTTAGCTTGCCCCATGGCCTTGGCCAGTTCGCGGGACTTGCGAAGGTTCTCACGGGCCCCGTCGCGGGCCTTCTCGGCTTCCGCAAACCCGTCATCCAAACCGTCCAGACCGCGCGTGGCCGAGACATCGGTCAACCATTGCTGGACCTGCACCAGATTGATCGACAGCAGGCGCGCCGAAGAGACGAGGTCCAGCGACTGCACCGCCGCCATGTCGGCAGCCCGGTTCGCCTCTGCAATCTGCTTCTGCTGCCGCCCGGCACCCAGCAGCATCAGTACCGTCGCCGCAGCCAGCAGCAGCAATACCAGCAGGTTGGAAAACATGATCTTCTGGCTGATGCCGATGCGCATGATGCGATATCCCGACTGTCCCGATGGAACATTCATCACAGGGATAAATGTTCCACATACAGGGGTATTAGTAGCATCCGCGACGCCACTACCGCATCTATCCGGTCGAATAGGCGTTCGGCCTTGCGCTTGTCCCCGTCACAGCAAACGCGGCAGCATATGCACCACGGCCTGCCGTCCGGCGGGTACACAGATCAGGTTGCAAACACTGACATCGGGGAAGGGATCGGTGCTGTTCCCCTTAAAGTTGGGTACCACGTGCAACGGCACAGTATGCCGCCATACGCGGTAATTCATTTCCCGCAGCAGATTGAGCGTGGCCTGATCGGGCTTACCGGCATTGCAGCGTAGATACAGACACGGGCGATGCCGCAGAATGCTGCTCCTTGCCCCTGTCAACACAGGCAGGACCAGTGCATCGACACTCACCTTGATCAGATGCAGGGTTTCCAGCCCCTGCGCATCAATGCCGGTGCCATCCCCCTGCTGCGGCGTCAGGCTACCGTGATGAACATGGGCCATGTTCCACTGCATCAGTTCCCGCAGATGCATCTCCGGCTCGAACGCGTAGACCTTGAATTGTTTTGACAGGGCCAAGGCATGCAGGCCGATACCGGCCCCGACCTCCACCACGGTCTCGCCAGGTTTCAGGGTGCGGGCGCAGGCTTCCACCTCACCCTCCAGCCATTCGCCATTGGCTTCCAGGCAACGACCCAGAATCCTGTCGAACGATGGGTAGCGCAGGACGCCCAGGCGCGTTGCGGCTTCCGGAGCATCCTGATTGCCGATGGTCACCACCTGCTGCGACAGGACCGGTGGGCGTTGTGCCGGTAACGGCGGGGTCGGCACGGGCGGGAAAGGCAAAGGCGGCGGACGCGGCGGTGGGGAAGCAGGGCTCAACCGGGACGCATCGCCATCCTTCAGCAAGGCCACTTCGGTGGCCAGACGCTGGAAAACACCGGCCCAGTCACCAGCCGTGGACTGCCGGAACAGCCGCATGGTTCGCGGATACCAGGGACTGTCTTCCCGGTCGCGCATCCACCGCCAATCGGGCGCAAACTTCAACGGAACCCAGACGGGACAGCCAAGCGCACCGGCCAGATGGGCCACCGACGTGTCGGACGAAATGATAAGGTCCAGATGCTGCATGACCGCAGCCGTGTCCATGAACGCGTCCGGGCCTTCATCGAAATCAGGACCCAGTGTTTGAACCTTCATCCCATCGGGCAACCGATCAAGCTGATCCAGGCCAAAGCCCTTCTGCAGGCTGATCAGCGTGACACCCGGCACGCGGGCGACCGGAGCCAGATGTTCCAGGCCAAAGGAACGGCCACGATCAACACCGGTTCCTGGCTTGCCCTGCCATACGACACCGATACGAAAACCACCCTTGGGCAAGCGATCCCGCCAGGCATCAATCCGATCCCGGTCCGTCTTTAGATAGGGGATGGGTGCCGGCACACGATCCACAGTCACGCCCAGCACGCGCGCCAAGCTCATGATCGGGACATGCACATCGAAGGGCGGCAACGGTTCACCGAAGGTCGCCAGGGTCACTCCGGTCACGGCCAGACGATAAAGGGCCAGAAGATTGGATGGCACCTCCAGAATGACATGGGCGGCCCTTGCCACCACCTGCTGCACAAAGCGGACAAACTGGATACTGTCACCCAACCCCTGCTCATGATGGATCAGGATGGTTTTGCCGCTGATATTCTCGCCCTGCCATTCCGGAGGACCAAAATCACGCAGGGGAACGGGCAGGTTGGGCCGCAGCCAGCGCCATTCGAAATGCTGCCAGCCTTCTTCCCACTGCCCCAGGGACATGAACAGCCCTGCTGCCGTCGTGTGCATTAACTGGTCGCGGGGATGCACCTCCAGCATGCGGCGGGTGTGATGCACCGCCGTGACCATATCCCCGGCTTCCATGGCAAGGCTGGTCAGGTTGTTCAACGCATCGCGATAGGTGGGAGCCTGCGCGATCACCGCCTCGAAACAGCGGCGGGCACCATCCAGATCACCGGTATGGATGAACAACGCATTGCCAAGGTTGACCAACGCCTCCGGCATGCCGGGACGCAGGCTCAGCGCGATATGGTAATACCCGATAGCTTCGTCGGCTTTGCCCAGGCGGACAAGATTGTTGGCAAGATTGACATACACTTCCGGAAGATCGGCGCGGACCTTAAGGGCCTCGCGGTAGCGCTGTACCGCTTCTTCCACCAGCCCCCCATCGACCAGAAGATTGGCGAGATTGAACAGGCATTCCGCAGAATTGGGTTCCAGTGCGAGGGCACGCTCATAACTGTTCCGGGCACCGGCAAGGTCGCGTGATGCATGCAGCGCCTGGGCCAGAATTGCATGTGCCCCGGCAGCATCGGGCCGCAGCGCGGCTGCCCTAAGGCTGGACTGCACAGCATCGGCGGCGCGGCCCAATGCCAATAGCGAGTTGGAGAGATTGATCAGCGCGTCATAATCCTGAGGAACCAACGTCACCCAATGGCCGATCGCCTCCGCCGCCTCGGCATGCTGCCCCAGCTGCTGAAAAGCGATGCCAAGCGGATGCAGCACGTCGGCAAAGGTCGGATGGGCTTTCAGCAAGGCCTGATACCGACGGATAGCTTCCTCCAGCTTGCCGGCCAGATGCACGGCCTTCGTCGCGTTCAGTTCCGCCAGGGCTTGCTGCTGAATATCAACCATTCTCCACGGCTCCCCTGTACCGTCTGCCTTGATTACCGACGCGTATTTCCGGTTGACCGGACGCAGTTCTAGAAAAGCACTGTCATCTAGGGCGGTTCGCCGAGAGCAACCCGATCACCACGGGCTTCTTCTCCGCAGGTAAGGCCAGCAGGTTCTTGGGGGCGGTATCCGCGCTTTCATGATGCCACCACAGGCGATAGCCCAGCTCCGTCAACCGGTCGATGAGGGCACGGGCGTGTTCCGGCACATTGACTTTGATGTAGAGGGTCGGGCGGCATCGCATGATCGTATTCTGCGCACCCCGGACCACATTCATCCCCGTCCCCTCCACATCCACCTTCAGCAGGTGCAGGGATGGCAGATCAAGGCTGTCGATGGTGATCAGGGGAACGGGATCACCGCCCGCACCAGACAGGGAGATGGAATCGGTACTGGCAGGGCGGACAAGGATATGTCCCTTGACGTCGCCGACAGCGGCCTGCCGGACATGCACCTGATCAAGCCGATTCTCCTGCACATTCCAGCACAGCAAGTCATATTTAGCGTGCTGCGGTTCGAAGGAATGCACCCGGCCCAGCGGCCCAACTGCGCGCGCCAGGGCCAAGGTGAAGGATCCGGCACCAGCCCCTGCCTCCACAACCACATCGCCTTCGGCCAGCAGATCGGCACATAGCGCCGTTTGCAGGGCAAGCCCCTCACCGGTCGGCGCCGCTTCGGCCAGATGCCGGATGCGACCGAGCGGCGTGAGGATTTCCGCAACCCCACGGCCCGCTTGCTGGGCTGTGGCAGCAGTAGCGGGGGGACCGATCCCGGCCACAGGCACAGCGGCGTCCCGCAATTTGACGGGCGGCATGGGGGTCGGCAATGGCGGGGCCGCGACCGGCGGGAAGGGTGCGGCTGGTGAACGTGGCGGCGGGGCCGGCGGTATCAGCTTCGAGCGGTCGCCATCCTTCAGCGCTGCGACATCGGCGGCCAGACGCTGGAACACTGCGGCCCAGTCGCCGGGTTCTGCCTGCCGGAACAGACGCATGTTGGTGGGATACCAGGGACTGTCCCCGCGATCGACCATCCAGCGCCAGTCGGGCGAGAATTTCAGCGGCACCCATACCGGACAGCCCAAGGCACCGGCCAAGTGCGCCACCGATGTATCGGAGGAGATGATCAGATCCATATGCTGCATGACGGCAGCAGTATCCAGAAACGCACCCGGCCCTTCGTCGAAATCGGGCCCCAGGGTTTCGACCTTCATGCCCTCGGGCAGACGCTCCAGCTGATCGAGACCATAGCCCTTCTGAAGGCTGACCAGCGTCACGCCCGGTACACGGGCGATGGGCGCCAGTTGATCCAGAGTATAGGAACGGCCCTTGTCGACACCGGTTCCGGGCTTGCCCTGCCAGACGATGCCGATACGGAAGCCATCCCGAGGCACACGGTCGCGCCACATCTCCACCCGCGCGGGATCGGCATGGAGATAGGGAACCGTTGCAGGCACGCTATCCACCGTCACGCCCAGCACATAAGGCAGGCTCATGACCGCGATCTGCACATCGAAGGGCGGCAGCGGCTCGTCATAGACGGCCAGGGTCACACCCGGAATGCATTGGTAAAGGGCGAGCAGGTTGCGCGGCACCTCCAGAATGACGTGGGCCGCACGCTTAACCATCTCCAGCGCAAAGCGAACGAACTGGATGCTGTCGCCCAGCCCCTGTTCATGATGGATCAGGATGGTCTTGTCGCGGATATCCTCACCCCGCCATTCGGGCTTTCCGAAATCGCGCAGGGGGACGGGCAGGTTCTCGCGCAACCATCGCCATTCGAAATGCTGCCACCCTTCCTCCCACTGTCCCATCAGCATGAACAAGGCTGCCGCCGTACCATGGCTGGAAGAGGCATCGGGCGGCACGGCCAGCCGGCGGCGCATATAAGTCTGCGCCTCCTCCAGCCGGTTCATGTTCATCAGCAGGTTGGCAATGTTGTTCAGCGTGTCGGGATGATCGGGCAACTGCGACAGCACCTGCATGAAGCTCCGGCATGTCTGTTCCGGATCGGCGCCATCCTCATATTCCATGGTGGAGAGGTTCAGCATCGCCTCGGGCGTGCCGGGGCGCAGACGAAGCGCCTCCCGATACAGGGCCGCAGCCTCTTCCCGCTGGTTGAGCCCTTGCAGGTTGCTGGCCAGATTGATCATCGGCTCCACCATCGTGGGGCGATGGCGCAAGGCATCACGATAGGCCTGCATCCCCTCATCCCGGCGGCCCGTGGCGCACAGGATATTACCCAGCATAAACAAGGCTTCGGGAGAATCGGGCACCAGGGACAAGGTGGCCCGGACACTTCTTTCAGCGGCGGCCATATCGCCGCTCAACTGATCGGCCATGGCTTTCATCAGGTGCGTGTCGGGTGCAGAGGGCCGCAGCGCCAAGGCCTGGCGGTAGATGGCCCCGGCCTCTGCACCACGCCCCAGGTTCAGCAGCGAGTTGCCCAGGTTGACAAGTGCCTCGTAATCCTTGGGCGCAACCTTTAACCAGCGGGAAATATGCTCCACAGCCTCGGCATGACGCCCCTGCTGCTGCAGCGCGATGCCCAAGGGATGCAGGACCTCGGTCAGACCGGGATTTCCTTGCAGCAGTTCCCGGTAGCCCCGCTCCGCCTCCACGACCTTACCGGCCAGGTGCTTCTCCTTGGCGGACCGCAGCTTCGCCGCCACGTTCTGCGACATGCCCTTGCTGTGCACCTTATTCCCCCGGTGGCGGCACTCCTTTGGCAGTAGTACCTTTACGGACATACCGGAAGCAACGCTTTCTCAATGATGGAGCTAGGGGCAGACCGGCATCAGCGCAGAGCGTTGCTGATCAGGTAGGTTGCGAAGTCGGCAACCTTCAACTTGATGGCCGCCCGCTCACTCTCGCCTTCCATGGCACGCGCCAGAACGATGTGACGCTGCACATCGGCATCCACCACTTTGAACAGCGTCTCCTCACCCTTGATACGGGGGTAATAGGTGGGGTCCACGCGCTTCTGACGCTTGGATAGGCGCTCACGCACCTCCTCCTCCGTCACCTCGACATCGTCCTGCTTCTTGACCAGGGTCCAGTCCTTCTCGCCCGCGATACCTTCTGCCAGCACCGCAGCCGGATCACCATCGCAGATGCCCACCTTGAACAGGTTCTTGCCCAGCCCGACATCGGAGCCCCACTGGCTGAGATTGGCACTGCGGGCGACAAAGATGGTGGCCATTGATCGGGAATCCCTGCTCAAAAATCGCAAAATGGTTCCCAGGAAGTAACCCAAGCCGCAGCCCCTGGAAAGAGGGTGTGGGTCGCGCGAGGCGAATTTGTCTGATTATTGAGCGATTGCGATCAAACATTAAGCAATTACGCTTTAACGGAATATAAACAACAACTCGACGATACCCTTAAGTGATCAACAAGAAGACGGAATTGCCTATATTTTGGCCAATATTTATTGTGGATAAATTTTATTCAATTGCTACAGTATCTGCCCAGACGGCGCAAAGCCGCGTCGCCCTGCACGGATGCAAGGTGCTAGGAAGCAAACCTCCATCAAGTGTTCTCAAATCCAATAAAGAACCGTGGGACACATGCCGAAAGACTTAACGGCGGATTTTTCCGCATCCGGGGTACGCTCTGACCAGGAAGCCTCGCCTGAAACCATCATTGAGTTGGCGCGTGAAGTGGCCGAAGTGTCCGCCATGCGGACCAGCGCCATCGGTGACATCACCCGTCGCACAAAAATACTCGCCCTGAACGCGAAGATCGAGGCGGCCCGCGCCGGCGTACACGGTGCCGGCTTTGGCGTCGTGGCCGCAGAGGTGCAGACCATCTCTTCCCAGATTGATCTGGCTGCCAGCCAGATGCGCGACGAGATCGTGGGCAGCGCCAACCGGCTGCATCAGCTGGGCCAGGGATTGGTTGGATCGATGCGGGGCCAACGCCTCGCCGACCTTGCGCTCAACATGATCGATATCATTGACCGCAACCTCTATGAACGATCATGCGATGTGCGTTGGTGGGCGACCGACAGCGCAGTGGTCGACGCGCTGGAACAGCCGGGGGCGGCAACCGCCAGCCATGCCAGCCAGCGCCTGGGCGTCATCCTTAAATCCTACACCGTTTACCTGGATATCTGGGTGGCGGACGCGCAGGGCCGGGTGATTGCCAGCGGGCGACCGGGCAAGTATCCCGTTGCGGGCCGTTCCGTCGCCAATGAAAAATGGTTCCGCGACGCCATGGGCACGCGCGATGGCACGGAATTCGCCGTTGCCGATGTGGCCCCACATGAAGGCCTGAACCATCAGCCTGTTGCCACCTATGCCACCGCCATCCGGGCGGGCGGGACGGAGAATGGACGTCCAATGGGCGTGCTAGGCATCTTCTTTGATTGGTCCCCGCAGGCTGGTGCCGTGGTCGGCAATGTCCGCCTGACGGAGGAGGAACGGCTGGAAGGCCGGACCAAATGCCTGATCGTGGATAGCAATTTCCGCGTCCTTGCCGCCAGCGATCAGCGTTACCTGCTGATCGGTCGTTACCCGCTGACCACCGGCGGGCGGGACATGGGCTATTACACGGCTGAGGATGGGACGATGGTCGCCTTCGCCCTGACGCCCGGCTATGAAACCTACCGGGGTCTTGGCTGGTATGGCTTGATCCTGCAGCGACCGCCGGAGGTGGAGGCCGCATGGAATGCCCGTCACGGGCACGCCTGATCCGGCTTGACCGCGGCAAGTAATGTGGCGCCCGTCGATATCGACGGGCGCCTTGCCGTTTTCATCCCCTGCCCCGGTCGCTTGATTCGCACCGGAGTCGCACCGCCATGGTGGTGGGAACACCCGATGCCAATGCCTGCCCGTCTTATCCGCGAGGCGGATTCTCTGCATTTCAGCGTATGCGGCACGCGCGGGCGGGCCTTGCGGCGTCTCGGGCGAGAGAAAAGTGGTAATCTGTTATAAAGTCGCTTATGTTCATCCCAGACAGAGTTCATGGAGTGCCGGATGTATTCGCATCCCCAACATGGCGGCGGTGAAGAGGTCAAGGAGCTGCGCCGACAGGCCGGTGCCTGGCTGAAAAGCCGCCGCACGGAAGTCGGGCTGACCCAGCGTGCGCTGGCGGAGGCTGTCGGCCTTGAATATTACACAATGGTATCGATGATTGAGGCGGGGCGCGGTCGCATTCCGCCGGACAGCTATCTCGCCTGGGCTGCGGCCCTGCAGATGCAGCCGGCTGAATTCGTACGGACCCTTATGCAGTTTTATGATCCCATTACCCATTCCATTCTGTTCGGTGAAGCCGGTACAACGGCACCCGGCGACGGGAATGGGGACAAGCAGGCACCGCGTTTCCGCGTCGTTTAAAAGGTTTGAAGGTTAAGGCAGCCGCCACATGGGCGAAATCGTCTCTATCCACATCGCGCAGCTGAAGGCCGCCCGTCATGAAACGGCGGATAGTGCTGCACGTGAACGGATGTCGGCGCTGCGGGAGCGGCGGGCCGCTTGGGGACGTACCATACGGCAGCGGCGCGTGGAGCGTGGGTTCACCACCCGGACCCTGGCGGATGCTGTGGGCATCGCGACACCGACGCTGGTCAGCGCCATCGAGTCCGGTCGTGGCCGTCTTCCCGAAGGCGTGCTGGCCGGCTGGGCCCTGGCGCTGGGCATGGAACCTTCCGATTTTGCGGCCGGCTATCTTGCCGCTTTTGAACCCGATGCATTCGCCGCCCTGCGGCAAAGCCATGAAGAAGGGAGGCCGGCATGAGCGCGTCGGCCGAAATATTCCGGTTCCCCGGACCTGCGGCAAACGGCAATAGCGGTTTCTGGAGCAACCAGGACATCGCCGATGTCTATCGTTGCCTGGATCAGTTCGCCCGCCATGGCCTGACCGTCGAAGCGGCATCCGGCCTGTCGGATGAGGGTGATCCCTGGTTCGCGATCGAGGATATGGCGACCGGCGATGCGCTGGTTCACATTGCCCGCATCGACGGCTTCTTCGTGGTGCATGTTCTGGACGGTGAAACCTGGTCGGGCGATACGCTGCGCCAAGCACTGTCTGGTATAGATTTCTCGTCGCTGGCCGGGCTTGAGGCGCTGGCACATCACGACGCCACCACGGCGGATGGTGACGACGACAAGGATGGCACGCACGCTTTCCTTCGCATCGTCAGCGCGGTCATGGCCGCCCTGACGACGGAAGTGATCGCCAACGCCGTCACGCATGATGCGGTTGCATCGCCCCTGCCACCGTCCGGCGCGCCTGACGCTGGCGACCACGGCGTTGATGCTACCAACTCGGTCCTGGATTTGCCAGCCGTTGATAGCAACCTGCCGACTGCACGGCATACGGATGTCACGGCCACCTCCACCTCTGCACCGGCAGAGACGCCGGCACCGGTGAAGGTGGAGCATAGCGATACGGTTACCGTGTCCAGCAGCGACACGCCGAGTTCGGCCCCGGTTGAGAAGCCGATGCCAACCCTGGCTGTTGCCGACATATCCACCGCATCGGACGTGGTGGATACCGGCACCAAACAGGCGATCGCCGTTCCTACCGGACAGAGCCAGGGGGTGGCTTTGTCCTTCACGGTCGGCGGCGATCACATCCAGGTGAGTTTTGATAGCAAGGTGACCTTCGTCGGCACGGATAAGAAAACGGACACGTTCCTGATCGTGCTTGATGGGCACGGCAAGGATTTGACCGCAAAAGTGGAGAACTTCGATAAGGGGCAGGATAGTTTGGTGATCGAAAAATCTGGGGATGGCGGCACGTCCAGTGCCATTGTCACGGATTTGGGGGCTTTGGTTGCCAATAGCGGATCACACCTGACCGTGATCGGGCAGGCGACGGTGGAAATCCACCTGACGTCGACGCCTGATCCGCTGGTCGCTGGAGGCTGAAGATCATGAGTTTCACAGCAGCAACCACGCTGGCCGCCGGCAGCAACAGCCTGTCGATGACCGAACTGGCCCTTTATCACGCCATCAATGCCCTTCGTGCCGAAAAGGGACTGGCACCTTTGAAGCCCAGCATGGACCTGTCTGTCCTTGCCGGACAGCACGCGGTCGATTTCGACAGCAAGGTCGGCTACACGGGTTGGTCGCAGATTGCCGTGGCCAACCGCACGGTACCGACCCTGCATCACTGGAGTGATGGGCAGGGGTTCGTCGCCGGTGTGCTGGCTGTGGCCGATGGACTTAAGCTGTCCTTGCCGCAGAGCATTGCCGAGAATGCGGACGGGGTTGTCGCCGGAACGGTGCGCAGCAATCTGCTGGCGGAGTGGATGTCCAATCCCGGCACGGCCAGCAATATTCTGTCGGCCAGTTGGGACAGTATCGGCATCGGTTTCTCCGGTGACATGGCCTATGTCACGTTCGGCAAATATGCTGACACGGTGGGCAGCATCAAGGTTGCGCCGATTGTCGGGACCAACGGCGGTGACGCGATACAGTCCACACCCTGGGCGGACAGCATCACCGCAGCAGGTGGTAATGATGTCATCACCGGGCTGACCAACGGCGACCGTGTTGATGGTGGCGCCGGTTTGGACCGCGTAGTCCTGTCCGGCAATGCCGCGTCCTACACCATTGCCGCCGTGACAGAAGGGAATGCCACCTGGGCGGTGATCACCGGCGCCGACGGACAGATCAGCATTCATAATGTTGAGTATGTGCAGTTTGCGGACCGTGTCATCGACAGCAGCAACTGGGGCGAGAACCTGACCCAGGTTCGCTTCGATGATGCCTATTACGGCCTGCGCAATGTCGATGTCGCGGCTGCCGTGACCGGTGGCGCCATCTCCTCGCTTGAAGACCACTTCTGGGCTTTTGGTGCCAAGGAAGATCGCGATCCTGCCGCCTTCTTCGACACCGACTATTATCTGGCTCACAACCCTGATATTGCGTCAGCCGTCTCTACGGGCGCGATCCGCAGCGCGTTTGAGCATTATATCCTGTATGGGCAGTTTGAAGGGCGTAATCCCAACGCCTATTTCAACACGGCGGATTATCTGGAGCTCAATCCCGATGTCGCCGTCGCCATCAAGGACGGGCAGATCGGTTCGGCAATCGATCACTACCTGTCCTACGGCCGCTTCGAAGGCCGGTTGGCGACCGAGCAGTTCAATGAAGCCTACTATCTGGCCAAGAACCCGGATGTTGCGGCAGCCGTGGCGCTCGGACAGTTTGACAGCGGCCTCAGCCATTATCGTCTGCTGGGTCAGATCGAGGGACGCATTCCCTTCGACGCCGACTCTATCCTGGGCTAGAGCGTGTTTCCGTTGACCGGAATCACGCTCTAGCTTTTCGTTTCCTCAAGCGCCGGCGCTGCATCCGCAGCTCGGGCTTCCGCGGCACGTGCCACGCGGCGGCGGTTGCCGCCGGAGCTGTTTCCGGTCAACCGAAAACAGCTCTAAGGGTGATCAGGCGGCACCCGCCGCCTTCACTTTGAACATGGCCCGCTCCGCAGCTTCCAGCAGAGCGGCGATGGAGCGTCCATCCTCCGGATAAAGCGCAGTGCCCATGCTGAAGCTGGCTGGCTGCAATAGATCGCCGAGAACAAGGGGCGGTATCAGCGATCGGCGCACCCGCTCCATCGCCCGCATCAGGCACGCGCGGTCGTCCGTGGCCGGCAGCAGGATGGCAAACTGGGCACCGGTCAGGCGCCCCGCAAACGCCCCTGCCGCCGCCGCTTCGGTACGCAATCGCTCCGCAAAGAGCCGTAACATCTGATCACCGGCCTCATGTCCCAGGCTTTCATTCATGGGGCGAAGTCCTTCCAGCGACAATAGCAGGACGCCAGCCCCCTGACCCTGGCCATCCCGGTGCAGCAATGCATCGGCACTATCACGCAGAAACGCCACACGGCTGGACAGGCCCGTCAGACTGTCGCGATCAAGCAGCCGACGCTCCCGTTCCCGGCTGCGGAGCAACAGCAGCAGCGGCATCCCCGCCATCCAAACCAGGAGCCAAACGAAACTGGCCGCCAGAAGCCAGGGCGGCATGCGTGTATCCGCCCCGCCCAGATCCACACCACGGGCCAGCAATCCTGTTCCCCGCCATGTATAAAGAAGTCCCAGTCCCATGAAGGCCAGCGCCAAAATGCCGCTGACCGCCCGCTGACCCTTTGCGGCGTTCCAGGCCAAAGCCCCTGCCGTGCCCCAGAGCAGAATGGCCGCCAGCCCGTCATGCAGCACAATCCGGACCCAGGGGCGCCCCGCCGCCGCCAGCATCAGGGCGACGATTGCGAATAGGACCAGGACAAGCGGCAAGCGGCGATGACCAGCATCACCAATGCCGCGAAAGCGGAGAGCCCCCTCCAGAATAAGCAACATGGCCGAAAGGGTAAGGCTGGTATTGGCGACAATGCCCAGGTCGGGCTGGCGCCAGACGACGGCAGGCGGCAGCAGGCATGCCGTCAGACCAAGGATCGCCGCCAGCAACCAGGCGCCAGTCCCTGCTGCCCCCCGTTCCATCCGCCACAGGCCCAGGGTCACCAGCAGCGACAACAAGCCACCGAACCCCAGCATCATCCGCAATGTTGCGATATCCGGCTGCCCCATGCCGACGATCCCCGGATCAGGTCCCACACCCCGTTCAGGGACAATGTTTTGCCCTTGCGGTCAAGGGGTTAAACCGGTCACGGTGTCGCCCCGATGACATTGGAATGCAATGGGCCAGGAACCTGCCATGAGATTGTTTCTGCTAGGACTGCTGGCCCTCTTGCTGGTTATGGTCAGGCCGGCGGCCACGCACGAGATCGGCGACAGTCAGGTTGTGATCGAGCTTTCTGATGGTTCGTGGAGCGCCCGCATCGTTACGGCACCGACAGCCTTCATAAACAGGCTGGAGCAAGCGGAGAAACAGGAACCGGGCCGGGACTTCACCCAAGGCACAGCCGCAGCCAAACTAGCGGAACTCTCACCCGCCTTGCCGCGCCATCTACATATGCGGATCAACGGTGAAGCGGTTTCCGCCACCATGGTCGTCGAACAGCTGCTGATGCCGGCAGATCAGTCGCAGCCATCATTCCTGGTTCTGCGTGCCGAAGGGCCTTTGCCGCCCGGGGCCGGAACGGTGTCCTGGCAGTTCGACCTGTTGGAAGGACAATATGCGCTGCTGCTGGGTGGGCAGGTTCATTGGGTGGAGGGCAGTGCGGCCACAGGCCCCCTGCCCCTGCGGCCCGGACCACCGCCCACATTGATGCAGGTCGTTGGACAATATGTGCATCTGGGCTTCATTCACATCGTGCCGGATGGTCCGGACCATGTGCTGTTCGTTCTGGGACTGGTCCTGCTCACAACAAGGCTGCGACCATTGCTGGTGCAGGTCACGGCCTTCACCCTGGCCCATTGCCTGACACTTGCTCTGGCATTGAACGGCGTGATCGATCTGCCGGCCCGCATGGTTGAACCGCTGATCGCGCTGTCCATCGCCTATGTCGCAGTAGAGAATATCTTTGCCCGCCGGATGACACCCTGGCGCCCCGCGCTGGTCTTCGGGTTCGGGCTGCTGCATGGCCTGGGCTTCGCAGGTGTCCTGACAGAGCTGGGCTTGCCAGCCAAAGATCAAACGGCAGCGCTTATCGCCTTCAATATCGGGATCGAGGCAGGGCAACTGGCCGTAATCGCAATCGCCTATTTCCTGCTTTTGTATTGGTTCAAGGACAGGGCGTGGTTCAGGACACGCATCACGATACCGGCATCGGTCCTGATTGCCATGGTCGGGCTTTACTGGACGGCAGAACGTGTCCTTGTCGGCTGAACTGGACCTGTCACAACCGAAAACAACAATGCATGGAGCCTAATATTCTTGATAAATATCAAGTTCAAATTATACATTTATCAATGCTTTGATTTTTGATCCTATTTCTCAAAATCACTTTTATTGACTCATGAAAACTGACTGCTGATATAATTGATCTCGATCAATGATCATGTATTCCCCTGCGGTGTATTGGTTTCCCTGGCAAACAATCTGGTTGGCAGGACGTTATGCACGCACATACCGAAACAAGACGGACTGAACTCCTGAAGTTCCTGTTCCTCGCCTTTGTGCTGGTCCCCGTCCTGTCGGTGGGGGTCGTGGCCGCCTATGGCTTCGCCGTCTGGATGGTGCAGTTGATCGCCGGCCCACCTGGCCTGTGAGGGGGAGAAACCATGGAAAGCCGTCTCTCCCGCCGTGCCCTGTTCACACGCCAGACACAGGCACAATCTGCCTTGGCCATCATCAGCGCCAGCTGTCTGGCCGAGAATGGCGCCTATTGCCGGACCTGTGCCGATGCCTGCCCGGAAGGGGCCATCCGTTTCCACCTGCTGCCCCGTGGCCGGGCGCGGGCGGATGTCAATGCCGACCGCTGCACCGGTTGCGGCGATTGTCTGCCGCCCTGCCCGGCCAATGCCATCCGGCTTTCCGTTACCGTGGAGGAAACCCATGGCCAGTGAGATCCATATTTCCAGCTTCATCGTCCACGCCGCCCCCAGTGCCATACCCGACCTGACGGCCCGCCTGAAGGCGCTGGATTGCGAGATCGTGCCGGCCCGGGGCGATGCCAGCCGCCTGATCGTGCTGCTCGAACGGGCCAGCGACCGGGCCGTGGCCGACACGCTGGACGCCATCAATGCCTTGCCGGGCGTCTATAGCGCCCTGCCTGTCTATCAGCATGCCGAACCGGCGGCAGCCCTTGCGGAGCCGATGCCATGACCCTGACACGACGCGATTATCTGAAGGCCCAGGCGGCGCTGACCGCCGCTGCCTCTGCTGGTTTGACCCTGGACGCGGCCGCCACACAGTTGCCCGCCGGTCTGGATGCCAAGATGAAATGGTCCAAGGCCCCCTGCCGTTTCTGTGGCACGGGCTGCGGCGTCATGGTCGGCGTGAAGGAGGGGCGCATCGTCGCCACCCATGGCGACCAGAAATCAGAGGTCAATCGCGGCCTGAACTGCGTAAAGGGCTATTTCCTGTCCAAGATCATCTATGGCCAGGACCGGCTGACCACGCCCATGCTGCGCATGAAGGATGGCAAATATGCCAAGGATGGGGACTTCACGCCCGTCACCTGGGACCAGGCCTTTGACATCATGGCGGAGAAGTGGAAGGCGACGCTGAAGGCCAAGGGGCCGGAAGCCATCGGCATGTTCGGGTCCGGGCAATGGACCGTCCATGAGGGCTATGCCGCGTCCAAGCTGATGAAGGCCGGTTTCCGGTCCAACAATATCGACCCCAATGCCCGCCATTGCATGGCATCCGCCGTCGCTGGCTTCATGCGCACCTTCGGCATTGATGAACCGATGGGCTGCTACGACGATATCGAGGCCGCCGACGCCTTTGTCCTGTGGGGCAGCAACATGGCGGAGATGCACCCCATCCTGTGGACCCGCGTCACGGATCGCCGCCTATCCAACCCGGATGTAAAGGTGGCGGTGCTGTCGACGTTCGAGCATCGGTCGTTTGAGCTGGCCGACATCCCCATGGTCTTTACGCCACAGACCGATCTGGCCATCCTGAACTACATCGCCAACCACATCATCAAGACGGGGCGCGTCAACAAGGATTTCGTCAGCAAATACACGACCTTCGTGAAGGGCCGGGACGATATCGGCTATGGGCTGCGGCCCACCCATCCGCTGGAGGTGGCGGCCAAGAACACCGCCAAGGCCAATGAAAGCGACCCCATCAGCTTTGATGAATTCGCCGCCTTCGTCGCGCCCTACACGCTGGAAAAGGTGGCGGCACAGTCGGGCGTGCCCGCCGCCCGGCTGAGGGCACTGGCCGAGCTGTACGCTGATCCAAAGATCAAGGTGGTCAGCTTCTGGACCATGGGTTTCAACCAGCATACGCGCGGTGTCTGGGCCAACAACCTTGCCTACAACATCCACCTGCTCACCGGCAAAATTGCCGAACCCGGCAACAGCCCCTTCTCCCTGACGGGACAGCCAAGCGCCTGCGGCACGGCGCGCGAGGTGGGAACCTTCTCCCACCGGTTGCCCGCCGACATGGTGGTGACCAATCCCGAACACCGCGCCCATGCCGAACATCTGTGGAAGCTGCCGGAAGGCACCATCCCGGCCAAGCCCGGCTTTCACGCGGTGCAACAGGACCGGATGCTGAAGGATGGCAAGCTGAACTGCTATTGGGTGCAGGTGAACAACAATATGCAGGCGGCCCCCAACACCGCCAACGAGACCTGGCCCGGATACCGCAACCCCGACAATTTCATCGTCGTGTCCGACGCCTATCCCACCGTCACCACCCTGGCCGCCGATCTGGTGCTGCCCGCCGCCATGTGGGTGGAGAAGGAGGGGGCCTATGGCAATGCCGAACGCCGGACCCAGGTCTGGCATCAGTTGGTCAATGCACCCGGTGAGGCGAAATCCGACCTGTGGCAGTTGGTGGAATTCTCCAAACGCTTCAAGGTGGAGGAGGTCTGGCCCGAGGAACTGCTGGCCAAGGCCCCGGAATTGCGCGGCAAGACCCTGTACGATATCCTTTACCGCAACGGACAGGTGGACAGGTTCCCCGTGGCCGACTGTGACAAGGAGTATGAGAACCGGGAGGCCAAGGAATTCGGCTTCTACCTGCAAAAGGGCCTGTTTGAGGAATATGCCAGCTTTGGCCGGGGTCATGGCCATGATCTGGCCCCCTATGACACCTATCACGCCGAACGCGGCCTGCGCTGGCCGGTGGTGAATGGCAAAGAAACCCGCTGGCGCTTCCGGGAGGGCAGCGATCCCTATGTCCCTGCGGGTGAGGGCGTGCGCTTTTACGGGCACAAGGATGGCAAGGCCCGCATCTTCGCCCTGCCCTATGAACCGCCCGCCGAAAGCCCGGACACGGAATACCCGTTCTGGCTGTCCACGGGCCGCGTGCTGGAGCACTGGCACAGCGGGTCGATGACGCGGCGCGTGCCGGAACTGCACAAGGCGGTACCCCAGGCGCTCTGCTACATGCACCCGGACGATGCCCAGGCCATGAAGGTCCGGCGCGGGCAGGAGGTTGTGGTGGCCTCGCGCCGGGGACAGGTGCGGGCACGGGTGGAGACGCGGGGACGCAACAAGCCGCCGCGCGGCCTGGTCTTCGTGCCCTGGTTTGAC
Organism: Niveispirillum sp. FG156; assembly: GCF_057809555.1. Taxonomy (NCBI): domain Bacteria; kingdom Pseudomonadati; phylum Pseudomonadota; class Alphaproteobacteria; order Rhodospirillales; family Azospirillaceae; genus Niveispirillum; species Niveispirillum sp. FG156. The sequence continues at coordinate 69,878 of NZ_JBMDKE010000005.1, forward strand.
GCCGACGTCCTGATCAACCGTGTCACATTGGACGCTACCGACCCCATCTCCAAACAGACCGATTTCAAGAAATGCGCCGTGCGCATCACCCCGGTCGGGGAGGCCTGAGCTATGAGCAAGCGCCACACACCCATGCTGCTGGCCCTGCTGGCAGCATTGCCCCTGCTGCTGCAACCGCTGGCGCAGCAGGCCTTCGCCACCGATCCGGCGCCCGCTGCCGCCAGTACCCGCGACGTCAAGGCCATGGGCCGTCCCGCCTTCACAGGCGCCGAGGGGCTGCTGGTGCAGGAGGCACCTTCCATGCCCAAGGATGTCAGTGATGATCAGCGACGGCAGCGCAATTATCCCGAACAGCCGCCCGTCATCCCGCATGCCATCGCCGGCTATCAGTTGGACCTGCGCGCCAATAAATGTCTGACCTGCCATGCCCGCGAATTCACGGGCGACAGCCAGGCCCCCATGATCTCCGTCACGCATTTCCAGGACCGCGACGGGCAGGTGCTGGGGGCCGTGTCCACCCGCCGCTATTTCTGCCTGCAATGCCATGTGCCGCAGACAGACGCACAGCCGCGCGTGGTCAATACCTTCCGCGATGTGGACAGCGTCATCCGTGAAAACCGTCCGCCGGTCGGGGAGGGCAATTGATGACCATCATCGACCGGGCGTTCTCTCTTGCCAAGCTGGCCTGGGCCGCCTTCAATCGACCGGCGGCGCATCTGGGCATCGGGTTCCTGACCATTGGCGGTTTTGTGGCTGGTGTTATCTGGTGGGGTGGCTTCAACACGGCACTGGAGATGACCAACAAGGAAGCGTTCTGCATCGGCTGTCACGAGATGAAGGACAATCCCTATGCCGACCTGAAACAGACCATTCATTATTCCAACCGGTCGGGCGTGCGCGCCACCTGTCCCGATTGTCACGTCCCCCATAACTGGACCGACAAGATCGCCCGCAAGATGCAGGCATCCAAGGAGGTCTGGGGCAAGATTTTCGGCACCATCGATACACCGGAAAAGTTCGAGGCCAAGCGCAAGGAACTGGCCAGCCACGAATGGACACGGCTTAAGGCGAACAATTCCCTGGAATGCCGTAACTGCCACAGCGCCGACAGCATGGACATCACCCGTCAGGGCGCGCGCGGGGCCGACGCACACCAGCGCTTCCTGTTCACGGGCCAAGCGACCTGCATCGACTGTCACAAGGGCATTGCCCACCGCCTGCCCGACATGACGGGTGTGCCCATCTGGACCATGCCGGATCGGGCGGCGGTATCCCTGCCCTGACCCGGTCAACGATAGGCAGCTGGGATGCTGTTCAGGTCGAAGGTGCTGTAAAGCGACAGGAAGCGGATGGGATAATTGTCAAAGCGCAGATAGATGGTGTTGTTGATGTCCTTTTCCTCAAATCCACCGATGGTCACAGGCGCGCGGTTCTGTTCGCAATGCAGTTTGGCCATCAGCAACGCCACCTGATCAATCCAGCGGGTGACCTTGGGCTTCGCCAGTTCACCCCGCAGATAGGCACGCACGGCCCCCATGAAACGCCGGGCGCCCGGCGTCGGGCGAAGCCGCAGGAGGTTGGCCGTTATCAAGGCCGCAAACCCGGTGGCCAGCGGGTTGAAGTTCAGGATGACATCGTCGGTACGCGCGGACAGCGGTGACGTCCCGCCCAGGACCAGCGTGTCGATATCCGCCGCGATGACGGGCAGACCAAGCCCTTGCAGCAGGCTGTCAGCCACATCAAACCGCACACATTGATAATGGGCCACCGGCTTTTCAAACGTGCATTCATTATTGACGGTCGTGTAGCGGTAGGGCGCATCGTCGAAATCATCCGCCGAATAATAGAGCCGTTCGGATACAACCCCAATCCGTGCGGCGATGTCCTCTATTCGGTCCCGGCCACCGATGGCGTGCAGGACGACCATGATGGGTTCATCGCTGTTGGCCAGCGCCGACCGGGCGAAATAACGGGCATAGCGGTCAAGATACAGGTCATCCCCTGCCGCAAGCAGCACGGTCCGGACGCCCTGCCGCAGCGCCTCCTGCCGGACTTGATCAAGGTCCAGGCGCTGTCCACGATGATCATGCATCAGCAATGGCTGTACAGCCACATCCTGCGGATGGTTCAGAAAATCAAGATCCAGGCAATCCAGCATCAGTTCGCAATGATCATGGGCGATCTGTAACGAAGGATCGCCATAGAGGGCCCGCGGTTGCCGCAGAGGCAGGTTTCGGCACTGCATGATCGCTGCCTTTGTCTGTTCATTCAGCGGGCCATGCAGATAAAACCAGATGAGGCGAAGGCAATTATACATTTGCAGCAGGCGGTCGGTCTGTTGCGCCATGAAGCGTCGGCGCAGAGCAAGTTCCTCATCCTTGAGGCCCGTTGCGGTGGCGAACCGTGCTGCCATATGCAGCGCCATGACGTCGTCCGGTTCCTGTGCCAGCACCAGATGGGCATAACGTGCCGCCGCCGGCTCCTGAAGCTGCGTTGTGCTTCTGCCCATCGCCCAACGGTTTGCAGCCGGGCATTTGTCATAGAGGGAGGCGATGATGCGTTGCATCGTCTCGATACGGGCCTCGTCACCCTGCTCCACATACATGGCTCTTTGCCGGATAGCCTCGGCAATCAGGGGGCCCAGTTGTTGCTGCAGGACTTCTCTGTCGCGGATGCTGCTGACCAGCACCTCCACAAGGGGGGCGATGTCTTCGATACGCCCCGCCTCGACAAGGTCGATGATGGCATTTAACCGTTCCAGTTCGGTCGGTCGGCCCAGATCGTCGGCACAATCCGCCATCAGCGTGGCCAGGCCGGCTTCCATCTGTCCGCGCAGGACAGCCGCCTGCCGCAAAGCAGGCACATGTCGACGCATTTCCCCTATCGGGTCATGGAAGCCCGCCAACAGATCCTGGCTGATCCAGGCGGGGCGATAATTGCGGGCAACAAAGATATCCATCACCTTCTGACGTTGGATCAACGTCAGATTCTCAACATCAACCAGCAGACCACGCGGCGGCGACGGCAGATCGCCCACCTGCTCCAGAATTTCCAGTTCGGTGCCGGCGGTGCTGATGGCCAGCATGTCCGTGGCCCCGATACCGTAGCGACCGACGAGATATCGCAGCGGCATGCAGGCAACCAGCGTTTCACGGACCAGCATACGGATGGCCGCCCGTGTCTCATCATTCGGGCACATGCCCGCCAGCCAACCGCCACTGTCCAGCATGGAGATCAGCCCAAAGGAACGAAGTTGCTTGAAACGGGCTGGCAGCAGGCCATTATTGATTGCCGTTTCGTCCAGGTGGCGCAGACGGGTAACCCCCATACCCCGCCCGATGCCGGCCCTCACCCCGACATAGCGGCTGTCATGCCCATCTTCCAGCAACGGATCGACGACATAGCCGGCAAGACGGTCCAGGAAAGGTGCGAACGGGCTGAAATGCGGGCCTGCCCCGATCTGGATGAACCGGGCCTTCTGACCCTCCGACGCCGCAAGGCCGATGAATGTCTGCACGAAATCATTCAGAGTAAGGACAAAGTCCATGCACAGGCTCCAAGCGTCTTCGCGCATTTCGGATTGCGGAATCGGAGCCACGTTATCATGAACTTCAAGAAAGAAGTGTAGGCTTCAACAGGAGTGCGCCCCGGTCCCAATCTCCGAAGGGAAAGGAAATGTCAGGGAAAATTGCGGGTGACATAATCCCTGATCGCCTGATTGACGGCAGCGGCATGGCTTATGTTCGCCATGTGACCAGCTTGCGCAAACAACTGCATCGCAGATTGCCGCAGCCCCTGACACAGCCGATGTGCCGCCACCACCCGTGATGGCGTATCCAGACCGCCGACCATCACCAAACTGGGGCAAGTGATGGTCGCCAGCAGTTCATCCGTCACGGGCAAGACCGCGGGCGGCGACAGCAAATCCCTGCCCTGGTAGTCGGCCAGCATCTCATCCAGCAGCAAGGACGTTTCCGCGTCATCGGTCCGCAGCATCGGATGGGCCCGCCACAGCGCCACCGCTGCGGGCAGGTTGCCCACCCGGACATGTTCCACCAATTGCGCAAGGGGAAGTGCGGGTTCCGTCACAGGGTCCGGCGGGGCCGCATCATGCGCCGCCGCTAGCAGGACAAGGCCGGCAACCCGATCCTGATACCGGGCCGCCGCCGTCAGCGCCACACGCCCGGCCTGTGAATGCGCGACGAGAATGGCAGAAGCCAAACCGAAATGATCCAGCAAGGCCGGGATATCATCCGGTTCCTGCAGCAGTCCAGGTGGCGCCTGCGACCGTCCGAAACCGCGCCGGTCGGGCAGTATCAGGGTGGCGCAATCCGACAGTCCCCGAACCTGGGGCCGCCACATGCGCCGGTCCAGCGTCCAGCCATGGAGCATGACCAGGGCCGGTTTCCCGGCCCCGGCAATCTCCACGGACAGGCTTCCACCGTCGACGGCAACCTGGGTCTGCATCATCAATGACGATAAGTGTTATTGACGCTGCGGTCCCCCCCCAGCCAACGGGCCAGATCGGCCCGCGCCGTTTCGCGCTTTGCCTGTTCCAGGGCCGCCGCCGACGGGGCGTCATAGGTGAATTCCAGGATCATGCCGTTCGGGTCCTTGATATAGACCGACCGGCAATAGCCATGTTCCAGCGTGTAGGTTTCCGGCTCGGTAAAGCCCGCCGCACGAATACGGCTTTCGATTTGGGCCTGGGTGTCGGCATCGACATGCAGGGCGATGTGGTGGAAGGGGGATTCGGGCATGGGCGGCCCGAACAGCGCCTGATCATCCGGCTCGGCAAACTGGAAGAAGGCCAGCGCACTGCCATCGGCCAACCCGAAGAAGCAATGGCAATAGGTGCGTTCAGCACCGAACAGCATGTCCTTTTCGCACCAGGTGGCGATCAGCGGGATGCCCAGCACATCCTCATAGAAATGGCGCGTCGCCTCCAGGTCGCGGGTGACATAGGCAGTGTGGTGCAGACGATTGGGAAGTTTCGCACTCATGGTCGCATCCTCTCTCAAGTCTTTCAGCCGAACAGCCGTGTGGCGATTTCCGTGACATGGCGCCCCTGGAAGCGGGCCCCTTCTAACTCGTTGGCGCTGGGCTGGCGGGACCCGTCGGCGCCGGCCAGGGTGCTGGCGCCATAGGGGGTGCCGCCGCTGATCTCATCCATCCGTGTTGCCCCGGCCCAGCTATAGGGAAGGCCAACAATGATCATGCCATGATGCAACAGCGTGGTGTGGAAGGAGGTGATGGTGGTCTCCTGCCCGCCATGCTGGCTGGCCGTGGAAACAAACACGCTCCCCACCTTGCCGACCAGGGCGCCCTTGGCCCACAACCCGCCCGTCTGGTCCAGGAAGTTGCGCATCTGCGCCGCCATATTGCCAAAGCGCGTCGGCGTGCCGAAGATGATGGCGTCATAATCGCCCAGTTCCCCAGGGCTGGCGATGGGCGCCGCCTGATCCAGGCGGATACCGGCAGCCCTTGCCACCTCATCCGGCACCAGTTCCGGCACGCGTTTGACCACGACATCCGCCCCCGCCACCGACCGCGCACCCTCCGCCATCGCGGCGGCCATGGTCTCGATATGGCCGTAACTGGAATAGTAAAGCACAAGTACCTTCGCCATGGATCATCCCCTTCCCAAGGCCGTGGGTCAGAACTTCACGCCAGCTTCAAGACCATAGCGGCGGGGCCGTCCCTTGAAGACGAAACCGCCGGGCGAGAATTCGGCATTATACTTCTTGTTGAACAGATTGTCGGAATAAGCTGACAGGTTCCAGCCCTCTCCCTCGATACCCAGCCGGATATCGACAAGGTCCAGCGGGTCGCGCACGGTGCTGTTCTGGATATCGAACCAGGTCTTGCCGAGGCGCCGGTAGTCGGCCCGCGCCGTCCCCGTCAGGCCGCTATCGCCCAGTTCGGTGCTGTACTGCACACCCAGGTTGAAGGTGTAGCGGGAGATCAGCGGCGCCTCATTGCCCAGTACGGTCGGGTCAGCGAATTCCTTGATCTTGCTGTCCGTGAGACCGAAGCCCAGATTGACTTGAAGACCCGTCGTCAGAAAGGCCGTGGCGTCCAGTTCAAACCCGCGCAGGCGGGTTTCGGGCACATTGCCCAGGTTCTGCGTGGAATTGGCCGCCAGGAAGACGAAGAAATAGGAATTGTCAGAGATGGTGTTGTAGACGGAGCCATTGAGGCGCAGCTTCCGGTCCATCAGCTGCGACTTGAACCCAGCCTCCAGCGTGCTGGCCGTTTCCGCCTTGAACACATCCGACACACCCAGGATGCCATTGGCCGCCGCGACGGCCCCCACCCCGGTCTGGTTAAACCCGCCGCTGCGGAAACCCTTGGAATATCCGGTGTAAAGCGTCAGGGCCTCGTCAGCCTTGTAGGTCAGCGTCGCTTTCGGCTGCCAGGAGGTAAAGGTTTCGTTGCGCACCTCCCCGCTGCGCCCCGCCGGGAACCCGGCGACATTGGGCAGATAGGCGGTGGGGGTCAGGGTCGTGTTCTCGCGCTTGTCCTTGTCATAACGCAGTGACAGGTCAGCCGTCAGCTTCTCCGACAGATCGTAAGACGTGCTGCCGAACAGGGCCCAGGCGAAATTATCCTGGCTGTCGGCCAGGAAGGAGAATTGTGGGTTGCGCGGATTGGTACTGGGCGTGCGGTATACGGGAAACACCCCCTGCCCCCGGTCGATCATGTTACCGGTGGAGATATAGCGCTTGGTGCCGATCATATAGCCGCCCACACTCCACTGAAACGGCTGATCAGTGGGCGATGCAAAGCGCAACTCCTCGCTCCAGGCCTTCACATTCAGATACTGGCTCTGGTTCAGGTCGAACCCCAGGATCTGATAGAACAGGCTTTCCGTGATGGGCAGGAAGTCGAACGCGTCACCGGTCAGGATTTCCTTCACCTGGTCATAGGAGGTAACGGATGTCAGGGTGCCGGCGTCGGTTTCATAGGCGACGCGCAGTGAGGTACCGTCCATGTCGCGGTCATTCTGACCCGGATTGTTCACGCGCACCGGCAGGCTGGTATTGTTCACATCATTGACGATGTTGAAATACAGCGCCTGTGTGCGCAGCCGCGACACGGACCCGCGCAGATCGACTGTCAGGTTATCCGTCGGCTGAAACAGCAGGGTCCCGCGCAGGGACAGATCCTCATACGGGTCGGCCTTTTCATCCAGATAGGCGTTGCGGATCAAGCCGTCGCTGTTCACATACGACCCGGCCAGACGGAATTTCACCTTGTCCGACAAAGGCCCACTGATGCCCGCGCGGGCGGAATAGCCGAAGCCGTTTTCCACGCCCACCTTGACCCGCGTATCGAACGTGTCGGTCGGCTGCTTGGTCCGGATCACGATGGCGCCGCCGATGGCGTTACGGCCATAAAGCGCACCCTGCGGGCCTTTCAGCACCTCAATCTGATCGATATCGAACAGTTCCTGGCTGAACTGCGCAGCATTCACCTGCTGCACGCCATCGACAATGACGGCCACCGACGGTTCGCTGTTACGGGCCTGCGTGATGCCGCGGATAATGATGAAGGCGTTGCCGGCATTCTGCGTTTCCACCAGCGTGACGTTCGAGGTCAGGTCGATGAAATCGGCCGGCTTCTCAATGCCTGCCATCTCAATCGCGTCGGCGGTAAAGGCCGTGACAGCCGCCGGCACGTTCTGCTGCGCCTGCGGGCGGCGCAGGCCGGTCACCACCACCTCCTCGATGGTCGAGGCGCCGGCCTGGGCTGTGGATTGGGCCGATGCGGGGCCTGTGGCTGCCAGCGCCAGGGCCGAGACACCGGCCAGAGAGCCGAAGCGCCAAGAGGAACGTGCCATGCAAAACCTCCCGTTCGTCATTTGTCATTGAAGGCGCACGGCGCGGTTCGTTCTTGCGGCGGCCGGTGCGAACTGGGTCCGCGACATATCGCGTCCACACGGGTCGTTGCCCGTGCAATGGACAATCTATGTTTCGATTATCGAAGTCAAGTTCGATGTTCGAAGTTTTTTCCGTTTATCGAAGTTCGATGCAGGCAACAAAAAACGCCCCGGCCAGGAACCGGGGCGTCGTTCAGAAACCGCTATGGATGGCGGGTATCAGCCACGGGCCAGCGAATGCATCAGGAAGGGCCATTGTTGCAACGACAGTTCGATATCGCGGGCAGCACGGCGCAGCAGCGGCAACCGGGTGCGCACCAGCTCATCCTGGGAGATGCGGGTGGTGGAGGTGGAGCAGTTGATGGAGGCGCAGACATTGCCATCCTTGTCCCGCACCGGCACCGCAACGGACACAATGCCGTAATCCAACTCATCCAGCGCTGAATCATAACCCAGTTCCCGCACGCGCAGCAGCCGGGCGGTCAGTTCCTCGCGGTTGGTGAGCGTACGTTCGGTGAAGCGATTCAGCGTTGCCGTCGCCAGATAATCTTCCAGCAGCTTTTCCGGCTCAAATGCCAGCAGTACCTTGCCCAGCGAGGTGGCATGGGCCGGATAGCGCGTGCCGACGCTGGCGCCCAGACGGATATGGCGGTTGGTTGAGACGTGAACGAGATAGAGGATATCCGGTCCAGACAGCGTGGCCATGGAGGCACTGTCACCCGTTTCATCACGCAGGGACTGCAGGTGCGGCGTCACCACCTGCTCCAGGTTCATCGAGGCCAGGTAAGCCGACCCGAAGACCAGCACCTCGGGCCGCAGCAGGAAACGTCGGCCATGCCGTCCGACATAACCCAACGCCACCAGCGTATTGAGACAGCGGCGGGCCACAGCCGGGCTGAGGCCGGTGGCGGCGGCGACTTCCGACAATTGCATCTCGGGACGCTGCTGATTGAAGGAGCGCAGGACCGTCAGGCCGCGTTCCAGCGTCAGCAGATATTCGGGGTCCTTTTCCCGCTCCGCCGCGCCATCGTCCTTGCCCCCAGTGCCCGCCATTCCGTCCGTCCCGTGCGCCGACTTGCCCGCCGGCCAGCTATAACCGGAGGCTAGGCCGGCTGCCAGAACTTAAACCGGATCGCCCAGAATCTCCGCATTATGCTGGCCCAGGACAGGGGGCGGGGTGATGGCCAGATCGCGCTCCCCATCAAAGGAAAGCGGGCAGCGGACGGTACGGAACCGGCCCATGCTGGGATGTTCTGCCTCCACCCGCAGATCCAGATGCCGGGCCTGATCGGTGGCCAGCGCCGCCGCCGCGTCATGTACCGGCGAATGCGGAACGTCCAGGCGGCTCAACCGCTCGCACCAGTCCGACAGGCTACGGCTGCGAAAAATGGGGGCCAGACGCTCCACCACTTTTTCGTAATTTGCGATCCGCGACTGTCGGTCGGCAAATTCAGGATGCTGCAACATGTCCGGCCATTCCACTGCCTGGGCCAACCCTTCCCAGAATTTCGGCGGTGAGGACATATGCAGGGCGATCCATTTCCCGTCCGCACAGACGAACACATAGGATTGCGACACCGATGGCCGGCTGTATGGCCCCATGATCTGATCGGCAGCGAAATAATGGGTGAAGTCATCCAGGTTGAAATGGCACATGGCCTCCAGCATGGACACTTCCACCAGACGCCCCTGCCCCGTACGGTGACGTTCATGCAGGGCACCCAGGATACCGTAGGCCGCATAGAAGCCGGTAATGGCGTCGGCCAGTGCCGGCCCCACCACGCGCGGATTGTCGGGGTTCAGCACCAGACGCAGAAAGCCGCTGGCTGCCTGCGCCACCGTGTCGAAGGCAGGCCGCTGGCTGTCCGGACCGGTGGCGCCAAAGCCGGAAATGGCGCAATAGATCAGGCGCGGATTCAAGGACCGTAGCCGGTCGGCGTCGACATTCAGCTTGGTCGCCGCACCCGGACGGAAATTCTGGATGAAAATATCCGCGTCAGCGACAAGCGCATCCAGTTGGTCACGTCCCGCCGCCTCCCGCGTGTCCAGGGTGATGGAGCGCTTGTTGCGATTATAGGTCTGGAAATGCGGGCTGTAGAAGCCGCCATTGAAGGCCCGGAACGGATCGCCGGTTCCCGGCTGCTCGATCTTGATGACATCGGCACCCAGATCGGCCAACAGCATGCCCGCCGCCGGCCCCGTAATGAAGGTGCCCATTTCCAATACCCTGACATCCTTCAGGACTTTTGCCATCTCATGCTCCGATCAGGGAAGGACCGCAGGCGCGGGGGTCACAGGCGGGCGGAACGCACCGGCCAGGCGGCCATCGCCGCAACATCCGTTACCCGGTATAGCGATTTCGACAATCGAAATCAACTTCGATAATCGAATTTTCTTGCCAAGCAGACTGACAGGGCGTTAGCTGCCGGCAGATCAGCGATAGCGGGAGCATCCCCATGCGTATCGGCAAAACCGACCAGCCCTTCAGTGCCATCTGCACCTCCGACGCGGACAGTATCCGGGTCCGGGGGCTGGATCTGTGCGGGCAGATAATTGGTCGGATGGACTTTACCAGCTATTTCTGGCTGCTGGTCACCGGCAACACACCCAGCGACGATCAGCGTTTCATGGCCGATGCCGTGCTGGCCGCCATTGCTGAACATGGATTGGTGCCCAGCGTGGTGGCCGCCCGCATGACCTATGCCGCCGCCCCGGAGGCCATGCAGGGCGCTGTCGCGGCGGGCCTGTCCGGTTGCGGCAGTGTCGTTCTGGGCAGTGCAGAGGTGGCGGGCCGGTTCCTGGCCGATCTGGTGGAAGGTGCTGGGGCAACTGCGCTTGAACCGGTGGTAACGGCGAAGCTGAACGAGTACCGGGCCATGAAGCGCGCCATTCCCGGCTTTGGCCATCCCCAGCATAGTGGCGGCGACCCGCGCGCGCATCGCCTTCTGGGCTTGGCCGACGAACGCGGCATATCGGGGGCGCATGTGGCCGCCTTGCGCGCGGTGAAGGCCGCCTTGCCGACAGCATTCGGGCGTGACCTGCCCATCAATGTCAACGGCGCCATCCCGGCGGTGATGCTGGATGCCGGCTTCCCACTGCCGGCATTGAAAGGCATCTCGCTGCTGGCCCGCACGGCCAGTCTGATCGCCCATCTGCGCGAGGAAAGCGAGCGACCGATCGGCTTCATCCTGTCAGCGGAGGCGGCCAAGGCCATCCGCTATGACGGGGAATGATCGCCCACAACGGATAGTCCATAAATGCATCGCGCGGCAGTACAGGCCTGCCGCGCGACACAATCAACAATGCAGCATCGAAGCAAACGGACCCGTTCAGCCGTTCAACTGCTGCTCCAGCTTGTGCAGGACCTCGTAACAGGACAGAACCTTTGCCACGCTGGAATTCGGCTCACGCCCCTCGCGGATGGCGGCGACGAATTCGCGGTCCTGCAACTCAATGCCATTCATCGACACATCAACCTGCGACACATCGATCTTCTCCTCCCGCCCCGTGACCAGATCGTCATAGCGCGCGATGTAGGTACCGTTGTCGCAGATATAGCGGAAGAAGGTGCCCAGCGGCCCGTCATTGTTGAAGGACAGGGACAGGGTGCAGATGGCGCCCGTCTCCGCCTTCAGCTGGATCGACATGTCCATGGCGATGCCCAGTTCCGGATGGATCGGCCCCTGCACCACATTGGCCTGCACGATGCGGCCCGACTGATAGGCGAACAGGTCCACCGTATGGGCGGCATGGTGCCAGAGCAGATGGTCGGTCCAGCTGCGTGCCTCGCCCTTGGCATTCATGTTCTTGCGGCGGAAGAAATAGGTCTGCACATCCATCTGCTGGAGCGAGACTTCACCCGAAGCGATGCGCCGATGCAGCCACTGGTGCGACGGGTTGAAGCGCCGCGTATGGCCGACCATGCAGACCAGACCCGTTTCCTGCTGCTTCGCCAGCACGGCCTGGGCGTCGGCCCAGCTGTCGGCCAGCGGGATTTCGACCTGCACATGCTTGCCGGCGTTCATGCAGGCGACGGCCTGTGCGGCATGCATCTGGGTGGGGGTACAAAGGATGACGGCATCGACATCCGGACGGGCCAGCGCCTCGTCCAGTTCGGTGCCGGCATGCACAGCGCCATACTTCTCCGCCACGGCCTGTGCCTGATCCAGGCGGCGGCTGATGACGGAAGTGATGGTGACACCAGGGATGAGTTTAAGGGCGTCGAGATGCTTTTCACCGAAAGCACCCGCACCGACCAGGGCGATCCTCATGCGACAGGCTCCAGAACAAGGTGGCCGACCGCCGTGTTGCTGGCCGGCACATGGTAATGACGGTGAAGCTGGCGGACGTCGGCGCCCAACGCGCCGCGCATGATCAGCCACATCACCATCTCGATGCCTTCCGATCCCGTCTCCCGCAGATATTCAATATGCGGGATGGTGCGGAGGCGCTGACTGTCCTGGCTCATCATATCCAGGAAGCGGTTATCCCACTCGGCATTGATCAGGCCGGCGCGCGTTCCCTGAAGCTGGTGGCTCATGCCGCCCGTGCCCCAGACCTGGACCTTCAGATCGCCGGGGAAGCTTTCCACTGCCCGGCGGATGGCCTCGCCCAGCAGCCAGCAGCGGTTGCCCGACGGCGGCGGGTAGGTCACGACATTGACCGCCAGCGGGATCACCTTCACGGGCCAGGCATCCGGCTGCCCGAACAGCAGGCTCAGCGGCACGGTCAGGCCGTGATCGACCTCCATCTCATTGATGATGGTCATGTCGAATTCGTCCAGGATACAGCTCTGGGCGATGTGCCAGGCCAGATCCGGATGGCCCTCGACCGTTGGCACGGGACGCGGCCCCCAACCTTCATCCGCCGGCTTGAAGCTTTCCGCGCAACCGATGGCGAAGGTCGGGATGATCTTCATGTCGAAGGCCGAGGCATGGTCATTATAGACCAGGATGACCACGTCGGGCTTTTCCCCCGCGATCCATTGCCGCGACCAGTCATAGCCGGCGAAGAGAGGTTGCCAGTACGGCTCCTTCGTCTTGCCCAGATCGATGGCGGCACCGATGGCCGGCACGTGGCTGGTTGCCACCCCTGCGGTGATGCGCGCCATGTCAGTTGCCCTCCTTGATTGAGCGGACGCCGTTCGGCGAACGACCGCCCGCCAGCATCATGGCCTGATAATCCTCCACGCTCATGCCGGTCATGGTGCTGACCGCCTGCAGGAAGCTCAGCCCGTCGGTGGAGAAAATCTTTGCCAGGAAATAGATGTTGCCGCCCAGATCCAGCAGCCGGTTGTAATCCCGCGCCAGGATGGCCGCCTTCTGGTTCTCGTCCAGATTCCAGCCTTCCAAATAGGCCTTCTCATCCGCCTTCCAGCGGGCGCGGTTCTCCGGCTTCATCAGGCTCATGGCAAACTGGTTGATCCAGTAACCCTGGCGGGCGCGTGCCACGGTATAAACCCGCGTGCCGGGGATATCGTCGAACGCGGCAAGATAGGAGTGGATGTCCGTATGGCTCATAGCCCCCTCCCCTTCAGGATCGCATCCAGTCGCGGGAAGACGCGGCGGGCATTGCCCTCAAATATCTGGTGTCGTTCCGCGTCCGAAATGTCCAGTGCATCGACATAGCGCTTGGTGTCATCGAAATAATGGCCAGTCGTCGGGTCGATGCCGCGCACCGCACCAACCATTTCGGAACCGAACAGGATGTTGCGGTTGTCGATGACCTTGGCCATCAGGTCGATGCCGGGCTGGTGATAGACGCAGGTGTCAAAGAACACATTCTTCATGACATGCGTGTCCAGCGCCGGCTTCTTCAGCATATCGGCCAGCCCGCGATAGCGGCCCCAATGGAAGGGCACGGCCCCGCCGCCATGGGGGATGATGAAGCGCAGGGTCGGGAAATCCTTGAACAGATCACCCTCGATCAACTGCATGAAGGCGATAGTATCGGCAGCGATATAGAAGGCGCCCGTGGCATGCATGCAGGCGTTGCACGATCCCGACACATGGATCATGGCCGGCACGTCCAGTTCCACCATCTTCTCATAAAGCGGATACCAGTAACGGTCGGTCAGCGCCGGGTGCTTGAAATGCCCGCCGCCGGGATCGGGGTTCAGGTTGCAGCCGATGAAGCCCAACTCATTGACGCAGCGCTCCAGCTCTGCAATGGACGCCTCCAGCCCGGCTGCCGGCGATTGCGGCAGCATGCAGACGCCGACGAAGCTTTCCGGGAACAGCTTCACCACGCGGGCAATCAGGTCGTTGCAGCGCCGTGACCATTCCAGGCTGACCGCCTGGTCACCGACATGATGCGCCATGGTGGAGGCGCGGGGGCTGAAAATGGTCAGGTCGGCCCCACGCTCGCGGATCAGGCGAAGCTGGTTCTTCTCGATGGTCTCGATGATGTCCGCATCGGAGATTTCGGGATAGGGCGGGGGCGACTCCCCCTTCTTGAAGGCGGCGACCTGCGCATCCCGCCACGCGGTATGGGCTTCGGGCGCCGTGGTGTAATGGCCGTGGCAATCGATCACGAGGGTCATTTCATCTCCGTCCCATCGCGGGTCAGAAGGTTCAGCTTATTATTCAGACCGTCCGGCGAACCGGCGGAAAGGGCGCCAAGTCGGCGTTGGCGGGTGATGGTGCCAAGGGTCATGGCCGGCTCCATTCCCAGTGACTGCAGGGTCTTGGCCACTTCCTCCATCTCGGCGGCGCGGCGCAGGCCATGGACCAGCATGCGATCCAGATTATAGTCGGCGCGGTCTTCCCATTCGGGACCCAGGGAGGACAAAACCTCCCCCACCACCCCGGCGCGCGCGGCGGCCAGAACCATTTCGGCGGTCAGCGCCTCAATGCCCTTCACCATCACCGACCGCACCATCTTGATGGAGGAGGCGCGTCCAACGGCATCGCCCACGGCGCGCACCTTGGCAAAACCCAGCGCAAGGAGACTGGTGACCGCCGCATCGGCATGCGGGCCGCTGACCAGCAGCGGTACCGACAGCCGGGCCGGATCGACCGGGGCCATCACCGCCACATCGACATAGCGGCCACCCGCCGCCTCGATCACTGCCGCCGCAGCGCGCTTGGTGTCCGGCGCCACGGAATTCATGTCGCACCACAGCGCACCGGGCGACAGCAGCGGGGCGCAGGCCTGCGCTGCGGCCAGCGCCTGATCGGCGGTCACCAGGCACAGGACCAGCGACCGGCCAGCCAGTGCCGATGCCGCATTCTCCCGCCCCTGGACACCGGCAGCGGCATATTCCGCACGTTTGACCTCGCGCGTTTCCGCCCGGTCGGTCTTCAGGTCGAAGACGGTGGCGGCGCTCCAGGCGCCGGCGGTGGCGAAGGTGCGCCCCGCCTCACCGAAGCCGATCAGGGCAAGGCCCGATATAGGGTTGGGTTCGTTCTGCATGGCCCAACCCTGGCCGCAACCGGCGGAGAGGGCCAATCAGTTCGCGCGCCATGCTATAAGTTTTAGCTAACAGTCCCGCCAATGCCACGGGCGGCGGTGATCAGCGCCGCGATGAAGTCGGCCTGGATCGGGGTGGGGCGCCAGCCGGTGCGGGTGGTGATGCCGATGGTCCGGCGCAGGTCGCCGGGGGCCGCCCCCACCTGCGCCACCACGCCGGCCTGCAATTCCACCGACAATTGGTCGGGCGACAGCAGGGTCAGAAAATCGCTGTCACGGATCAACTGGCGAACGGTCATGACCGATCCGCATTCGATGGGCACCACGGGCACGGGCAGGCCGCCAGCCCTGAACATCGCCTCCCACTGTGTACGCAGGGGCGTACCGGTCGGCGGCACCACCCATGGATAATCGGCAAGGGCGGTCCAGGGATCGGGCAGGTCCATGATGGGATGGCCGGGCCGGGCGAAGATCATGGGTTGATCATCGAACAGGGGCCGCTGATCCACATCGACAGGCGGATGATCCAGGCGCAGGGCACCGATCAGCAGGTCCAGGTCGCCGTCGCGCAGGGGCTCGATCAGTTCGGCATGTGATCCCTCCGCGATGGTGATGGTAATATCGGGATGGGCGCGGTGGAAGGTTGCGACCGCACCGGGCAGAAGGCGGGCCCGCGACAGCGGCATGGCACCCACCGCCACCCGCCCCACCTCCACCCCGTCAAGCGCGCGCAACTCCGTAAGGGCGGCGACCAGTTCCGCACGCGCCAGACGAAAGGCGCGCAGGGTCCGGTGCCCCGCCTCTGTCAGGGCAATGCCGCGTCCCCGCCGTTCGATCATGTTGCGGCGCAATGCCAGCGACAGATCCTTCACGGCCCGATGCAGGGTGGGTTGCGAAAGCCCCCCTGCCTGCCCCGCCTCCACCAGACTGCCCGCGCCGCCGACCAGGATCAGCGCACGGACCTGCGCCATGGTTACGCGCGGCGACCCGATATGGCCAAGCGCCGCCTCCAGCCGGGGCAGCAATAGCCGGGCCGCCCCCGTCATTTCCATGCCGTCGGCCCGCCGCTCAAACAGGGGGCGGCCCAGTTCACGTTCCAGCCGTGCCAGCCCCTGGGTCACGGCGGGCTGGGTCAGGGCCACAGCCTGGGCGGCGGCGCTGATGCTGCCGCGCCGCATCACCTCCAGCGCGGCACGCAAATGACGGAGATTGAGATTCCATATGTGCATCGCAACACGATTAGCAAAAACTTATGGCACGGGCGCGCTTCTGAATTGCCCCAGACGGATGCGGGGGTCAAGACAGTTGCAGCGATCTTCCCCAGGAGAGTTTTCATGTCCGGCATCGTCGTCCAGAACATCCAACGCGCCGAGGCGTCCGTCATCGATGGGCTGGCCCGCTGTGGCGTAGCCACGGTGCATGAGGCGCAGGGCCGTACCGGCCTTCTGGCCAGTCCCATGCGCCCCATCTATGCCGGTGCCCGCATCGCCGGGTCGGCTGTCACCATCTCCGCCCCGCCGGGCGATAACTGGATGGTGCATGTGGCCATCGAACAGCTGAAGGAAGGCGACATCCTGGTCCTGGCCCCGACCAGCCCCTGTGAGGATGGCTATTTCGGCGACCTGCTGGCCACGTCCGCCATCGCACGCGGCTGCCGGGGTCTGGTCATCGATGCCGGCGTGCGCGATGTCCGCGACCTGACGGAGATGGGCTTCCCCGTCTGGTCCAAGGCCGTGTTCGCGCAAGGCACGGTAAAGGCCACACTGGGTTCGGTGAATGTGCCGGTCGTGTGCGCGGGTGCCGCCATCCAGCCGGGTGACGTGATCATCGCCGATGATGACGGCGTGTGCGTGGTTCCCCGCGCCAATGCCGCCGCTGTTCTGGAGAAGGCGCAGGCGCGCGAGGCGGCGGAAACCGCCAAGCGCACACGCCTGGCCGCCGGTGAACTGGGCCTGGATATCTACGACATGCGCGGCAAGCTGGCCGCCATGGGGCTGAAATATGTCTGAGGCGGCGGGGGCAGACGGTGTGCGCTGCATGTGGATGCGTGGCGGCACCTCCAAGGGCGGGTATTTCCTGAAAGAGGATATGCCAGCCGACACGGCGGAACGCGATGCGCTGCTGCTGCGGGTCATGGGGTCGCCCGACCCGCGGCAGATCGACGGCATGGGCGGGGCCGACCCGCTGACCAGCAAGGTTGCCGTCATCAGCCGGTCGCAGCGACCGGGCATTGATGTTGATTACCTGTTCCTGCAGGTCTTCGTCGATCAGGCCATCGTCACCGACGCCCAGAACTGCGGCAACATCCTGGCCGGTGTCGGCCCCTTCGCCATCGAGCGTGGCCTGGTCCCGGCCACCGGTGACGAAACCAGGGTTGCCATCTTCATGGAGAATACCGGGCAGGCGGCGGTGGCCACTGTCAGCACGCCCGGTGGCCGGGTCAGCTATCGCGGCGAGGCCCGCATCGATGGGGTACCGGGTAGTCATGCCCCGGTGCCGTTGGAATTCCGCGATACGGCGGGTTCCAGTTGCGGCGCCCTGCTGCCCACGGGCAATGCCGTCGACATCATCAATGGCGTGCCAGTGACCCTGATCGATAACGGCATGCCCTGCATCGTGATGAAGGCCAGCGATGTCGGTGCCACCGGGTATGAGGACCGGGACAGCCTGGATGCCGACAGCGCGTTGAAGGCCCGGATCGAGGCGATCCGGCTGCTGGCCGGGCCGTTGATGAACCTGGGCGACGTTTCGGCCAAGTCCGTTCCCAAGATCATGCTGGTTGCCCCGCCGCGTGACGGGGGGGCCGTCTGCGTGCGCAGCTTCATCCCCCACCGCGCCCATGCAACCATAGGCGTGCTGGGTGCCGTCAGTGTCGCCACCGCCTGTCTGGTTCCCGGATCGCCGGCAGCGGAGGTGGCAGTGCTGCCCCCCGGTGATCGCAAGACCCTGTCGGTCGAACACCCGACGGGGGAGATGAGTTGCGTACTGGAACTGGATGATCAGGGTCAGGTGCGGACCGCCGCCCTGCTGCGCACCGCCCGCAAGCTGATGGATGGAGTTGTATTCCCATGACCGACCGTATCCGCAGCTGGGCCGACGCCCCGTCCCGCCCCCGCTTCACGCCGCCGCCGGGGGCCGTGGATGCCCATTGCCATGTCTTCGGACCGATGGCGCAGTTCCCGTTCAGCCCGAAGGCCAAGTACCTGCCCCAGGATGCCGGGCCGGAGATGCTGTTCGCCCTGCGCCGCCATCTGGGGCTGAGCCGCAATGTGATCGTGCAGGCCAGTTGCCACGGCACGAACAATGCCGCCACGCTGCATGGGATCGCGGTGTCGGACGGCACCTGCCGCGGTGTTGCGGTGGTCGATCCCGCTATCGATGATACAGAGCTGGAACGGCTGCATGCGGGCGGCATCCGGGGTGTGCGCTTCAATTTCCTGAAGCGGCTGGTGGATGACGCGCCCAAGGACAAGTTCCTGGAGGTGGCACGCCGGGTCCAGCATCTGGGCTGGCATGTGGTCGTCTATTTCGAGGCCGATATCCTGGAAGAAATGCGTCCCTTCCTGGACGCCATCCCCACGCCCATCGTCATCGACCATATGGGCCGTCCCGACGTGACCCAGGGGCCGGACGGACCTGATATGCAGGCCTTCCGCCGGCTGCTGGACAGCCGCCCTGACATCTGGACCAAGGTCACCTGCCCCGACCGTTTATCGACGACGCCGGGCTGGGACGATTTCGCCAGTGCAGTGGCGCCGCTGGTCGCGGATTACCAGGACCGGGTGCTGTGGGGGACGGACTGGCCGCACCCGAACATGGAGAAATCCATCCCGGATGACGGCTTGATCACCGACATGATCCCCCGCATCGCCCCCACGGCGGCCTTGCAGGAAAAGCTGCTGGTCACCAACCCGATGCGGCTTTACTGGCCGGATGAGCTGTCTTGAACTGGCGTGGGTGTGCGCGGTGACGCCAACACCCACGACTGCCCGACCACTCAACCATGCTTACCGATGGTCCAGCCATGGGGGGTGAGGTGGTTTTCCGCAAATTGCCGGGGTGTTTCCTCCAACATCGTGGCAACCGTATCGTTCCAGCGATTGAAAAATCCGTAAAGCGCGATGACGGCCACGATCTCCACCTGCTGTTCCCGGCTGAAATGCAGGGCCATATCGGCAAAGTCCGCGTCGCTGACGGCATTCGGCACCTGCCCCGCCCCAACCGCGACGCGCAGGACCGCCCGCTCGCCTGCGCTGAACAGGGGGCTATTTTCGAAATCCCAGATCGCGGCCAGCTTTTCCGCCGACACCCCGTTGCCGGTCGTCGCCGTGCCGGTATGGGCCGAGCAGTAGCGGCAGCCGGCAGCCATGCTGACCATGTAGCCCGTCATCCATTTCAGACCCGGATCGACCGTGCCGGTCAGCATGATGGAGGCCCAAAGGCCGCCGCTGGCCCGCAGGATGTCGGGCCGCCAGGCCAGCGTGGGCACGCTGTTGGGCAGTTCGTGGAAATCGCCGCCGATGAAGGACAGGTCGATGTTGCGGGCCGCCATTTCGGCAGCGGTCAACGGGGGGATGCGCGCCATGGCCGTTTCCTCTCTGATACCATCTTCCGGTGATCATGACCGATCACCGGCCTCAATCGCCGGCGCCAGCATTCGCTGGCTTGGCTACGCGCCATGTGGCGCGCGGCGGCAGTCGCCGCCGTACCCGTGATTGACGAGGCCCCCTCATCAATCACGGGTTCATTCCCATTCGACATTGCCGTCAACGGCGATCAACTGCCCCGTGACATGCTTTGCAGCATCGGAGGACAGGAAGATCGCCATATCCCCGATCTCCTCCGGCTGGATCTTGGCACGCAGGGAGATGTAGCGCAGGAACTCTGCCTCGACGGTCGCGGCATCAATGCCACGACCGGCGGCGATGCCGGCCATGATGCCGCGCATGCGCTCACTGTCGACAAAACCGGGCCGGATGGCGTTGACCCGGATATTGTCGGGTCCCAGTTCCCGTGCCGCCGCCCGCGTCAACCCCTCCAGCGCCCATTTCGACGCGATATAGGGGGACCGGTTGACGGGCAGCGTGGTGACAGAACCGGTGGAGATATTGATGATGGAACCGCCACCCTGCACCTTCATCAGCGGGGTCACGGCCCGCATCATGAAGAAGGCACCATGCACATTGACCTCAAAGCAGGTTCGCCAGCCCTGGTCGCAGATATCGGCCATCGGGCCGATCTGACCGGCGATGCCGGCATTGTTGACCAGGGTATCGACCCCGCCCCAACGGTCACAGACCTGACGGACAAACCGGTCCACGGCATCGGCATCCGACACGTCCAAGGCCATGGCGATCAGACCGGGATGGGTATCGGCGACCTTGTCCACACGGCCTTGATCGGCATCGCAGATGGCGACATCGGCGCCAGCGGACAGGAAGCGTTCGACGACGGCCAGACCGATGCCAGCGGCACCGGCGGTAACGATGACACGCTGCTTCATGATGCGGCCCTCAATGCCTGCGTGGCGGAAAGGTCGGGATTGCCGGTGGCATCCAGTGCGACGCGATAGATGTCGTGGGCACGTTCTGGCGACAGGTAACCCTCGCGCACGGCATCAGCCACGCTTTCAGGTGTACGGGACAGGGGATCACCATAACCGCCGCCACCGGCGGACACGGCGGTGATCATGTCACCGGCCCGGACATTGACCAGGGCGCAGGCAGGCAGTGCCTCCCGCCCCCCGTCAACCCGGTCCAGCCACTGATCGGCCCGCCCCCCGGCACCGCCGCCGCGCACGCCCAGCGGGGCGTTCACATGCCCGTCGGAGCCATAGCCGATGTCAAACGCCCCCACCAGCGGCCCAAATTCCACGATGGTGGACGGCGCGCCCGTGAAGCGGCCCGGCCCCTCGCTGTCGGGCAGGAACCCACGCCGCTTGACCAGCAGCGGCTGATACAGTTCATCCAGTTCGACCCCGTCGATACAGCACATGCCGGCATTGCCGACATGGGCCGTGGTCCACCAGGCATCGGCCTGCGGGCTGGCCGCACCGCCGGAGAAGGCCAGGAAGATCTGGTTTACGAAGGGCTTGCCGGTGCGGGCATCGATGCCGGAGATGACACCCGCTGACGGCGCGATCACGGCCCCCACCTCCGCCATGCCGAACCCGTCGCCCAGATCGGCGATGGCCACCTGCACCGCGTTGGCCACCCGGTCAGCGATGTTGGTGGTGGCGGTGGAACAGCTATAGGGATGTTCGGTGATGCCGGCGATGCAGCCCCGGCGCAGCACCACATCAATGCGCCGGAAGGCCCCGGCATTCTTGGGCACGCGATGGTCAAGGGAATTGAACACACCGATCATGGCGGCGGTGCGGGCGCAGGCCTCGCTGAGATTCATGCCGCAAGGCAGGCTGTCCGGATTGTCGGTCAGATCGACGCGGATGCGCCTTGCCGTCCTGTCCACCACCACCTTGGCATTGATGGTGACCCCGGTTTCCGGCATGCCGGGAAATGCGTCATGGGTGCTGCTGGCCTGTGCCTGACCATCGGGCAGGTTGGCCAGCGCCTCCACCATGGCGGCTTCGGAATAGTCGAACCACTGGCCGGAGAAGGTTTCCAGCCGGTCCCAGCCCACCTCCCGCCCCATGGCGAGCAGTTCCTTCTCCCCAATGCGCACGGCGCCGACCATGGCCAGATAATCGCCGCGCCATTGTTCGGGCACACGGATCCGCATCTCGCACATGCGGATGATGTCGCCGATATCCTGATAATCCCGCTGCACCTGCACCGCCGGGAAGATCAGCGCGCCTTCATGATACAGGTCGCGGGCATTGCCCATATAGGTGGTGGGTTCGGAATTGCCGATATCAGCCTGATGCGCCTTGGCCAGCACAGTGAAACGGTGGGTACCGTCATCATCGATGACCGGGACCAGCAGGGTCAGGTCCGCCGGATGCGAACAGCCATGATAGGGCGAATTATGCAAGAAGGCGTCGCCGCGTTTCAGCACCGGGTGAAACTGCTTCATGGTGCGGGCCATCATGTCGGGACCGGCCAGCACATGGATGGGCAGACTTTCCGCCGCTGCCAGCAGGTCGCCCGTATCGGTGACGATGCAGCAGGAGAAATCCCGCGCCCGGTTCAGCACGCCCGACCGGCCCGTGCGCAGCAAGGTGTTGGCCATCTTGCGCACCACGCCCTCGAACCGGCTGTTCAGGATGGCAAGATCGGCGCCGTTCAGCTTCATGTCGCTCATGCTTGTTTCCCCTTCACGCCCGGCCGGCCGGATGGATCAGGATGCTGCCCGCCATCGATCGCTGCGCCGTGGCGCCGGGATCGACAACGATGGTGGTGAAGGCGCTTTCGATGATGCAGGGACCGGCCATGACCTGGTCCGCCTCCATCGCTTCCAGCCGGTAAATGGCCGTATCGACCCAGCCGGTTTCCTTGAACCAGGCTGCCCGCCGGCGCTCCTCTCCCGCCATTGCGGTGCTGGCATCCAGGCGGAATTCCCGGAAGGGCCGGACCTGGCAACGGATGGTGGCGCGCAGGCCCACGATCTCCACCGCCGATGACGGATCGTCGATGGTGAAGATCTGCCGATGGGCGGCATCGAAGGTGCGGCGGAAATGCTCGACATCCTCCGCCCCCGCGAAACGGTGCAGGGGCATGGTGACGTCGATGTCCCAGACCTGATTCTCGTAGCGTGCTTCTGCGACGATGACGGGTTCGGCGGGACGCGCTGCATTGCCTGACCGGGCCGCGAAGGCAACGCATTGCGCCGTCAGATCGACAAGGGCGGCGTTCACCCTGGCGAAATCGAACCGGGCTGTGCTGGTGAACAGGCTGGTGGCAAATTCGCCCGTCACTTCCGACATCATGGCGCCCGCCGCACTCAGCGCCGCGCCCGTTTCCGGGATGATCAGCCGTTCGCAACCCAGACGCCGCGCGATGAAGGTGGAATTCAGACCCGCCGCGCCGCCGCCGCCGATCAGCACGGATTTGGCCGGGTCGATCCCCTGTGCCACCGTGATGTCGGCAATGGCCTGTACCATGTTTTCCGTGGACAGGTGGATGATGCTCCAGGCCGCTTCTTCCACGCTGACACCCAGCGGGGTGGCGACGTCGCGGTCGATGGCGGCGCGGGCGCCGGCCAGGTCCAGCTTCATGGCCCCGCCCAGGAAAAAGTCCGGGTCCAGAAAGCCCAGGGCCAGCGAGGCGTCGGTGACGGTCGGTCGGGTGCCGCCACGCCCGTAACAGACGGGACCCGGCACGGCACCGGCACTTTCTGGCCCGACATGCAGCAGCCCACCCGCATCGACGCGTGCGATGGAGCCACCACCGGCGCCCACACTTTTCACCTCCACCGACGGATAACCCACCAGATGGCCGCGCGTCGGCTGCCCGATCCACAATTCGCGTGTCATCGGCACCCGGCCGCCACGCACCAGGGAGATGTCGTAGGTGGTGCCGCCGGTATCGGCCACGATGACGCTGTCGCCATTGCCTTCCAGATCGGCATAGTGCTGACCGGCGATGGGGGCCATGGACGGACCGGAATTGATGATGCGGATGGGGTTTGCCGCGACCTCCGCCGCCGGCATCATGCCGCCGGAACTGGTCAGCACCATCACCTTGCCCTTGAACCCCGCGTCGCGCATCCGCGCTTCCAGCCCGCCCAGATAGCGGCCCATCAGGGGCTTCAGCGCCGCATCAATGGCGGTGGACGAGGCCCGGCGGAACTCGCGCAGGCTGGGGTTCACCTGATGCGACAGGCTGACCGGCACGCCCGGCAGACCCGCCGCCAGGGCTGCCGCCACCCGCAATTCATGCGCTGGGTTGATGGTGGACCACAGAAGACAGACGGCCACCGCCTCCACCTTCTCAGCCCGCAGCCGGTCGATGATGGCGGCCAGGGCCCCCTCGTCCAGCGGCTGGTGGACCGACCCGTCATGGATCAGCCGTTCCGGCACCTCAAAGGTCAGGGCGCGCGGCACGAAGGGCTTGGGATAGGGGACCGAATGGTTGAACGGTTCAATCCGCCCGCCCTCCCGCAGGGTCAGGATGTCGCGATGCCCTTCCGTGACCAGCAGGGCGGCGCGCGCCGTGCGGCCCGTGATGATGGCGTTGATGGCATGGGTGGTGCCGTGGATGAAGGTATCGCCACGGTCCAGCAGCGTCGCCAGATCCAGCCCGCGATCCCTCGCCGCCAGGGTCAGGGCCGCCAGCACCCCCTGTACCGGATCGCCCGGTACGGTGGAGGCCTTGTACATGCTGATCCGGCCATCATCCTCTTCCACGACAAGGTCGGTGAAGGTGCCGCCGGTATCGGTTGCAAAGCGCATGATCTGTCCCCACCCTTAAAATGCAACCCGGTCCGGACCCTTCAGCGCCAGCATGGCGCGGGCCTCGTCCGGGGTGGCGATCTCCATACCCAGTTCGGTTAGGATGGTCCTGATCTTGCGCACCTGTTCGGCATTGCTCTTGGCCAGCTGTCCGCGCCCGATCATCAGGCTGTCTTCCAGGCCGACACGGACATTGCCGCCCAGCATGGCCGACAGGGTCAGGAACCGCATCTGCATGCGGCCGATGCCGAAGGCCGACAGGTAATAGTCATTGCCGAACAGCCGATCCGCCGTCTGCTTCATCGCCGTCAGGTTTTCCAGGTCGGCCCCGATGCCGCCCAGCACGCCGAAAATCCCCTGGATCAGGAAGGGCGGCTTGATCAGGCCGCGTTCGGCGAAATGTGCGACATTGTACAGATGGCCCAGGTCGTAGCATTCATATTCGAACTTGGTGCCGTGGCCCTCGCCCAGTTCGCGGATGATGCGTTCGATCAGCGCGAAATTATGGTTGGCGGCAAACCGCTTGCTGGCCTCCAGGAACGGCTTTTCCCAGGGGTGCTTCCATTCCGGATATTTGTCGGCCAGGCCGAACACGCCGAAATTCATCGACCCCATGTTCAGCGAGGTCATTTCCGGCAGGGCGCGCAAAGGGGCTGCCAGCCGGTCATCCTCGCTGAAGCCCGGTGCCCCGCCGGTGGTGATGTTGATGACGGCGTCGCAGCGCTGCTTGATCTGCGGCAGGAACTGCATGAACAGGTCGGGATCGGGCGACGGGCGGCCATCGATCGGGTCACGCGCATGCAGGTGCAGGATGGCGGCACCGGCCTCTGCCGCTTCCACCGACTGGTCGATAATCTCCTGCGGCGTGATGGGCAGGTAGGGCGACATGGTCGGGGTGTGCAGCGACCCGGTGATGGCGCAAGTGATGATGACCTTGTCGGATTTACGCATCATTTCTCTCCTGAATTCGGGGCAAAGTCCGCCCCTTCGGCGCCCTTGGGGGCGGCCGTCTGTCATGGTGTTGAAGGGTGAAGATCAGGCGTCGGCGGTCATGGCGGCCCGGGTCGGCGCCCGGCTGAACCAGGCGACAACGGCACCGAGCAGACCGAAGATGAAGGTTGCCAGCAGCAAGGACGACCCCAGCGCCTTGTCATCCCCGAACACCCGGTCGGTGAAGATGCCGATGCTGGCCGGTCCCATGCCGATGGCGGTGAAGGTGACCGCCGCCATGAAACAGGCACTTGTGACGCCGCGCAGCCGTTCGGGCGTCAGCAGCTGAATGCCCGACAGGCCCGGCGGGGCGGCGGCGGTCAGGGTGATGTTCAGCAGGGCGTAGCTGAACAGCGACAGGGTCTCGTTCTGCGTCGTGCAGAACAGGGCGGCCAACGGCAGGGACAGCAGCAGCATGCCGGCAATCACCAGACCGGGGGCACCGGTCACGCCCTTTGCCTGCAACCGGTCGGTCAGATAACCGCCCGTCAGATGCCCCACGGGACCCGCCACCAGCACCACCATGCCCACCAGATACCCTGCCTCTGCTGGTGCCAGACCGAAATTGCGGATATAGAAGGTGGGCGACCAGGCAGCATAGGACTGAACCAGCAGGATCGCCGATGCCGCCGCTGCTGTGTGCAGCAGATACGCGGCGCGGTACCGACCGATATGGGCGAACACTTCCCGCAGACCCGGCTTGGCCATCGCACTGACGGGCCGCGCCGGTTCGCGCACCGTCAGCAGCAGCAGGGCCACCAGAACCCCCGGTGCCGCCGCCGCGATGAACAGCCCCTGCCAAGGCGACAGGTGCCCCCAACCCGGCAGCATCGCTCCGCCACGTGCCGTCAGCCAGGCCAGGATCAGACCGCCGATGATCAGCGCCACCGATTTGCCCAGCGAGGCGCCCATGGTGAAAGTGCTGACCGCACGGGACAGTTTGGACCGGGTGAAATAGGCGGCGATCAGCGACATGGCCGCCGGCACCAGGGCCGCCTCCCCGAACCCGACCGCGATACGGGCCAGGAACAGGCTGTTGAAGGAGGTGGCAAGGCCGCAGGCCGCCGTCGCCAAGCTCCAGACCAGGATGCCCGCGACGATGATATTGCGGCGGTTGGCCCGGTCGGCCATCCAGCCCAGCGGGATGGCCGCAACCGTGTAGAGGATGACAAAGCCAGTACCATGCAGCAGGCCCAGCTGCGTATCGCTGAGCAGCAGTTCGGTCTTGATGGGGACCAGAACCAGGCTCATCACGAACCGGTCGACAAAGGAGATCAGGTGGGCAACAGACAGCAGCACGGCCACATACCAGGCGTAAGTGCTGTCTTTGCGCAGGCTGTCCGTCATTCCCGATCCCCTTGTTTCACTGTTCTATGTTCAGCCAATAGCAGCAGAGATGCCTTCATCAATGACCAGCGTCGTGCCAAAGACTGGTCGTGCGGCATCAGACAGAAGGTAGAGCACCGCACTGGCAATCTCTTCCGGTTTGGAGAAGGTGACACCGCTGGGCGTCATGCGGCGCATGCCATCCAGGACCTCTGCCATTTCCGGCGCGGTGCGCATCGCCTCATTCATCGGGGTTTCGGTATTACCGGGCGCCACGGCGTTGACATTGATACCGAAGGGCGCCAGTTCGGCGCCTGCGACCCGCGTCATCATCACGATGGCGGCCTTGGACGCGCAATAGACGGCGAAGCCCTTAACCCCGATGGTGCCGGCCACCGACGCGAAATTCAGGACCTTGCCCCGCCCCCGCGCCTTCAGGTGCGGTACGGCTGCCTGCAGGCAGTTCCAGGTACCCTTCAGATTGATATCGACCATGCGATTCATGCTGTCCGCCGCCGTGTCGCCAACGGGGCTGGGTTCGAACACGCCTGCGGCGTTGACCAGAATGTCCAGCCCGCCGAAATCCGCCACCACCCGCTCCAGAAGGGTGGCCACCGCCCCCTCATCCCGGACATCGGCGGCATAGGCCCGCGCGGTGCCGCCTGCGGCGTTCACGGCATCCACCACGGGGGCGGCCTTGGCGATGGAACTGCTGGCCACGATGGCGACATGGGCGCCCTGGGCACCCAGGGCCTGGGCCACCGT
Source organism: Niveispirillum sp. FG156 (assembly GCF_057809555.1). Lineage (NCBI taxonomy): Bacteria > Pseudomonadati > Pseudomonadota > Alphaproteobacteria > Rhodospirillales > Azospirillaceae > Niveispirillum > Niveispirillum sp. FG156. The sequence goes on from NZ_JBMDKE010000005.1 coordinate 97,600, forward strand.
GGCGCCGATACCGGAGCTACCGCCGGTCACCAGTGCCACTTTTCCTTTGAAGTCGGTCATTGTCCCCTCCCTGGGGGTCAGGATCAGATGGTGGCTTGCGTGCCGAGCGTCGCCTGTACCAGCGCCTCGCACCGCTCACCCATGCCGGCACCGGCACACATCAGGTTCGGGCTATAGCTGAAGGCGAGGCCTGCTTCGGGATCGGCGATGCCGACGGCGCCACCGGCACCCGGATGGCCGAAGGCACGGGGATTGGCGCCGAAGCTCAACATTGGCGGAAAGTTCAGGAACAGGCCCAGACCATAGCGGAAGGGGCGGTCGGTCATGCCGCAGGTGCCGCGCCAGCTTTCGGTGCGCATCGCCTCCACCAAGGCGGGGGAGAGCAGATGGAAACCGTCCAGCGTGCCGCCATTGGCCAGGGCGGCATAGACCCGTGCGATGGCGCGGGCATTGCCATGACCGTTGGATGACGGGAACACGGCCCGACGATAGGCTGGTTCATTATAGGGGTTGGCCGAACTGGGCCGCACACGCCAGGCACGGCCCAGCTTTGTGGTCTTGTCCTTGGCCTGAACGAAGGTGACGCTGCCGGGATTGGGCATGATGTCGGATACGCGGTGCATGTCCGCCTCCGCAACGCCAAACCCGTAGTCGATGTTCAGCGGCTGCGCAATCTCTTCCCGGAAGAAGACATCGATCATGCGGCCATCCACCCGCCGCACCATTTCACCCAGCAGATAGCCGGCGGTCATGGAGTGATAGGCGCCCTGGGTGCCCGGTTCCCATTCCGGCTTCTGTGCGGCCAGCGCGCGGCACATCACATCCCAGTCATAGGCGGAACCATCGGGGGCCGCATCAGCATAAAGAACGCCAGTAAGGGCCGACAGCAGCATGCGAACGGTGGTCTTTTCCTTGCCGGCCTGGCCGAATTCGGGCCAGTAGTCGGTGACGCGGGCTTCCAGATCAACCTTGCCCCGGTCGATCAGCATCAGCAGGCACAGGGCCGCCATGGACTTGCCCACGGACATCATGCAGCAGATCGTGTCGCGTTGCCAAAGGGCGCCGGTGGCGACATCCGCCACCCCGCCCCACAGGTCCACGACCTTCTTCCCGTCGCGATAGACGCAGACGGCGGCACCGATTTCGCCCCGGCTGCGGAAATTCTCGATGAAGGTCTCCCGCAACCCGGAAAAATCCGGGTCACAGGTGCCATCGATATGAAGCGGGGATGCAGAAGACATTTCCAGACCCTGTATGATGGCGGTCAATAGGTGTAGGTCAGGCGCATTCCATAGGTGCGCGGGTCGCCCGGCGTACCCGCCGGCACCGCCGTGAAGGTGCCCGTGGAAACCAGATATTGCGTGTCGGACAGGTTGCGACCGTACAGCACCACCTGCCAATTACCGCCGTCCGGGGCGAACCCTATGCTGGCATTCAGCAGGTCATAGCTGCCCATGGTTTGCACCGCGTCATTGATGACGGTGAAATATTGCCGGTCCTTCCAGCCATACTCACCGCGCACGAACGCCGAACCGCCACCAACATCGAAACTGTACTGGCCATACAGCGTGTAGGCCCATTTGGGGGAGGAGTTCAGGTACTTGCCCGACGCATCGATGGTGACGGCGGGGCTGGTGCCCGGGATCGGCGCCTGCGGGTAGTTCTTATAGCGCGCGTCCAGATAGGTCAGCGTGCCGCCGATATCCAGCCCCGTGACGGGCCGTGTCGTCAGCTCCAGTTCCAGACCATCGACCTTGGCATCTGACGCGTTGGTGATATCCGTGACGCCGGGCACCAGGAAGGACTGCACCTGCAAATCCTTGTAATCATAGGTGAAGGCAGAGCCGTTCAGGCGCACGCGCTTATCCGCGAACTCTGTCTTGAAACCCGCCTCATAGCTCCACAGCGTTTCCGGGGCAAAGCCCTGGGCATTGTTGCCGGAGGAGAAGTTGAAGCCGCCGGATTTGAACCCGCGCGTCGCCGACGCGTACAGCATCACATCGTCCGTCACCTTGTATTCCGCGCCGAATTTCGGGGTCCAGGCCGTGTAATGGCCCTTGTTCAGATAGCGGCGCGGATATGTGGCCAGCGGTGCCCCGGTCGACAGGGTGTAGATGTTCAGATACTGGTCGAAATCCTTCTTTTCATCCGTGTAGCGGATGCCGGCGGTCAGGGCGAACTGATCCGTCACGTCGAACGATCCCTGACCATATCCGGACCAGGCCTTCGTATCGACGGTCGGTGCCGGATTGGTCACGCGGTTCAGGTTGAAGGCGGTGACCGTGGAGTCCGTGTCGATATGTTCATCGAAATAATAGAAACCCAGCACATATTTGAACCGCTCAACCCGGCCTGACAGGTTCAGTTCCTCTGAGAACTGATCCTGATATTCCTGCTGCCGCGTTTCCTGCCGGTGCAGGTCGGTGGCGTCGGTGTCGTTGACATAGTTCAGGTCGCTTTTGCGATAGGCAGTCAACGATTTGAGTACGGCAGCGTCGGAGAAACTGTAGGTGATCTCCGCCGACACGCCCTTGATCTTACGATCAGTGTCGCTGGGGCTGTCGAGCGCCACCTTGTGCCAGTCGCCCCGGATCGCCTCGGTCACCGCGTCCACAGCGCCGCCGGCCACGGGCCGGAAGGGCTGCAACAGCGCTTGATTACCGACAAAATGGCCGTAATCGGCCAAATAATCGGCCCGGAACACGATCTCCAGCGCCTCATTCGGCGTGGCGCGCAGGATGGCGCGGGTACCCCAGGTATCCTCGCTGGCCCGGTCATTACCGGACGGGACGACATTCTTGAAATAGCCGTCATGCTTGCTGCCCATCAGGGACACGCTACCATACAGCTTGTCCTCGATCAGCGGACCACTGACATAGGCCTCACCGCGATATAGATCGTAATTGCCGATGGTGGCCTGCGCCTTGGCCTTCACATTATTGTCGGGCAGGCGGGAGACGATGTTGATGGTACCGCCGACCGAGTTGCGGCCATAAAGCGTGCCCTGCGGCCCGCGCAGCACCTCGATCCGCTCCACATCCAGGAAGTTGTTGAAGACGGCGGCGGGACGGGCCATGTAGACGCCATCCATATGGACCGTCGTGCTGGGGTCCGAACCCGCGAAGACATTGTTCGACCCGATGCCACGGATATAAAGCTGGGCAAAGGCGCCATTCTGCGCGACCACAAGATTGGGGGTCGATCCGGCCAAGTCACGGATATCCTTGATGCCGGTCTTCTCCAGCGCATCCGCCGTGAAGGCGGTGATGGCGATGGGCGTTTCCTGCAACCTTGTGTCGCCCATCTTGGTCGCGGTGACGATGACCTCTTCCAGCATCGAGCCATCCGCCGCCTGTACAAGGGTCGGCAGAGAGGTCAATGCCAGACCAGTGGCACTGGTCAACAACAGGGTGCGAAGCCTCAACATATTCATGTCCCCGTCCTCCATTTGTATTCTTATATGAAAGAACAGCAGGCGTAACGGTGCTTTCGGCAATCATCATGGATTGCTGTGCCGTATACCCCCCCTGCCTCGACCGGATCAGATGTCGAAGAACAGGCCCTTCGACTGGAAGTAAGCCAGATACTGTTCGCCGTGACTGGCGATCTCCTTCGCCGTGCGGGCCGGGAAGACGATGTCGTTCACATCATGCTGGCCGCCGGTGATGATCACCTGCAGCAGCCCTTCCTTATCACTGACATTACGGAAAGCGCGGGCAATGCCCGGTGGTACGGACAGGACATCGAACGGGTACAGCGTTACCGCGCTGTCGCCATTGTCGCCCAGGGTGAATTCAAACCGCCCCGTCAGCACCGTGAAGGTTTCGAATGTGCGGCGGTGGGTGTGCAGTGAAGGCCCCGTGCCCGGCGGGCATGCGGCATAGGTGATGGACATGTCCCCTGCCCCACGGATCGGCGCGACATTGCCGAAGGGACTGGGCGCATCATCGTTCCGTGTGATCACAGGGAGCAAACGGCGCGACCAGATCATATCCGCAACAGGCTGCGGCAGACCGTGGCCCCGCTGCGGCTCAATCTCCAGCAATTGCTCAAAACGGGCAACGCGCCCGTCACTGCCAAGATCATTGGCGGCTGTTTGCTTGTCCATGGCGTCAGTCCCCGATGAAGGTAAACCGCCTATGCGCCCGGCCATCCCGTGCTGTGTCGTGAGCGCCCCTTTAATCCGCCACAAAGTGTCGGCACTTTCAAGAAGGAATCTTGATGTCCTGGGAATAATTTTTGTAACGAAGTGCCTTGTTTTAATTTTATCTAGCAATATCAGTGCATAACGCACAGATGCCAGATCATCCATATGAATGCGGCCGGAGAGCATGATAAATCTGTCGACACTATTGGACGTTACGGTATGCTGACTTTCAGCCCGCTATGCAGGGTCCGGTGGTTGTCGTAGCATCGCGCGACGAAGGGGGCTGCCGGATGGCCCGTCATGCAGGCGGGCATGAATCGCAGGGGATGAAGCGATAATGACAAAGGCATCGACCGACGCACCGGGCAGGGTGCGTAATGGCGAGAAGACGAAGGTACCGCCGCGTGTGCCGCGCACCCCGTTGGAGCCGGAAGAGGATGCAGACGAGTTTCCGTCCGACATTGCCGGGGCACCATCGCCCTTCGGTGCGCCAAAACTAATGGCCGACGGCAGCACCAAAACGACGCTGGTGCAGCGTGTTCACGAAACGCTGATGGAAAGCCTGGATGAAGGCGTCCTGCGGCCCGGTCAGCGGATCAAGGCGGCAGAGCTGGCCAAACGCCTGGGGGTGAGCCGTGCCCCGGTGCGGGAGGCGTTGCATATTCTGGCGGGCCAGGGGCTGGTCGAGCTGCTGCCCGACAAGGGCGCCATCATGCGGGAACTGTCACTGGCCGACCTGATCCAGATTTATGAGGTCACGGGCCCCATCGCCAAGGTCGGGGTCGTGGCGGCGGCACGGCGCATCGGTGAAGGCGACAACCGTCAGCGCGTGGAAGAGGCCATTGCCCGCATCCGCGCGGCCCGCGATGCGCCACCTTCCTATAAATTCTATCTGGTGCTGAACGATTTCCATTATCTCCTGAATGAGATCGGGCAGAAGCCCTACGTGGATTACCTGCTTGGGCTGCTCAATCTGGAATATTGGAACCGGTTCCTGGCCGGCACCATCGACATGCGCCTGCATATCCCGGGCTATATCGCCAATTACAACCGCATGGCCGATGCCGTGCTGGCCGGGGACGCCCGCACCGCCGCCGCCGTCATGGACAGCCATGTCGAATGGTCCATCGATCTGCTGGAACGGACAGGTCAAAGCCGGCGGTGACGCCAAGCGCGCAGACCGTCCTTTCGCGCGTCAAAGACCAAAGGCCAGGGACCGCATCCAGCAGATGCGATTCCTGGCCTTTGATCCGTCACAGACTGTAAGGACGGATGATCCCCTTTATTCTCAATGCGCGCCAGCACCACCGGCACGTAGGCGCGGACCGGCCATATGGGCCAGCGCCAGCAGCGCCACCCCGGCCAAAAGGGCCAACGGCACCATCAGCAGCACCACCTGATCACCCGTGGCACCCGCACCGATCATCTGACCGGCGATCAGCGGGCCGGAAATGGCACCAACCCGGCCAGCGGCCACAGCGGCCCCCACCCCGGTCCCACGCGTCTGATCGGGATATACTTTCGGCGCCAGACCATAGAGTGCGAACTGCGCACCCAGGACCAGAAACCCTGCCCAGAAGGCCAGAACCAGTAGCATGTTCATGTCACTGGCCAATGACAGCAGATACATGACCAGCGCCATCGCCAGATACCCCACCGCCATCGGCATGCGCGCACCGTACCTGTCGCACAGGAAGCCGGCGATGACGGAGCCGAAGATGCTGCCGATATTCAGCACCAGCGAAGTTAGGAACGCCTGCGCCGGGGGGAAGCCCTTGGCGATGATCAGGGTGGGAAGCCAATTCAGCAGCAGGGAAAGCTGCAGGAGTGTCAAGGCGAACACGATCCACAGCATCAGTGTCGGCCCAGCCTGCTGCGCGCCGAACAGGGCCTGACCGATCGGGGTGCGGATGCCTCGACCGTGCACAGCCGCTCGCTTGGTTTCTGTCAGAAAATACCACAGGGCCGGGGCCACCAGCAGCGGCAGGACGCCCCCCAAAAGGAACAGCCCACGCCAATCCATACCGCCGGGCGCCAGCTTGGCCATCAACGACACGATGATCCCGCCAACCGCCAGCCCGCAGGAGATGGAGGCCACGGTTATGGTAACCCGCGCCCGTGCCGTCACTTCCGATGCGATGGCGATGACGTTCGGGAAGGTGCCGCCCAACCCCAGGCCGGTCAGGACCCGCAGCACGAACAGCGAGTGATAGTCCCAGGCCCAGCTGGAGGCCAGCGTGGCGGCCCCAAAGGCCACAACGGACCCGACCAGCACCGGCTTGCGCCCTACCTTGTCGGCCAGCCGACCGCCCGCCAGGGCGCCGATGGCAAGGCCGATGAGGCTGGCACCAAAGGCCCAGCCGATCTCCTGCGGCGTCAAACCCAGTTCGCGGGTCAATTGCGGGGCCGCCACCCCAATGACCTGCAGGTCAAATCCTTCCAGCACGGCCACCAGAAAGCAGAGAAAGATGGTGATGCCGCGCCGCGCGCCGGCGGGCATTTCCTGGTCGGTCTGCATGTTTCTCCCCATTGTCCGTCCGCATAAGCGGATCTGACTTTTTTCTCCGAAGACCATGGCACACACACCATGGTCTTCACTACCGGGATCAGCGTCCGTAGGTCGTGGGTGAGCTTAGCCAACCCCGACAGGCAACAGTGCCGATGGATGTCGGGGTTCGCAGCCGCTCACCCGCAACCTACGAAAACCGCTTCCGGCCTCAGAAGCTCCAGGTCAGCGACACGCCATATTCCGCAGGCCGGCCCGGCGAATGGGTCAGCGTGGCCAGCGTGTTCTGGCGGCCATTGGTGCCGGTGGTGAAGTAATATTTGTCGAAGATGTTGGTACCGAAGGCCGCCACCTTCCACTGTGCGCCGCTGTCATACTCGATGCGGACATTGGCCACGCCATAGGCCGGCAGCTTCACCGAGTTGGAGGTGGAGTTGTTGGAATACTGGCTGCCCTTATAGGCGTAGTTGGCATTCATGCTGACATCGCCATCCCCCACCGGAACTGTGTACTGGGCACCCAGCGTATAAGTCCACTCCGGCGACCGGGCCAGCGGCTGTGCCCGGCAGCGGTCGAAGGACAGGGCGCCGCCGGGGCAACTGGCGGGATCGAACAGGGGGCTGCCGGTGGGCAGATCGACATATTTGATCCTGGTGTAACCGACATTGGCATTCAGGGTCAGCCGCTCGATAGGCGCCACCGCGAACTCGCCCTCGAACCCGTCAATCTCCAGCTTGCCGGCATTCAGGAACAGAACCTGCAAGGCCCCGCGGGAGAAGTCAGCCACCTGCACGACCAGATTGTCATACTTCATGTGGAAGCCGGTCAGGTTGGCGCGCAGGCGCTTGTCGAACCATTCCGACCGCACACCGGCCTCCAGATTCTTCACCGTCTCCGGATCGAAGGAGGTGATGGTGGGGGCCGCCGTGCCCAGCGTGACGATATCGACATTGAAGCCGCCGGACTTGAAACCCTTGGAATAGGTTGCATAGGTCATCAGCGTATCGGTCCACTGATAATCCAGCGTCAGGCGGTAATCGATGGCATCCCAATTGTTGGCATTGGTGCGGGGGGACCCGCCAGCCGGCAATGCCGGGGTGAAGATGCCGACCTTGGATATGAAAACGTCCTTGTCGTCATAGGAATAACGCGCACCCGCCGTCACCCGCGCCTTGTCGGTCAGGTCCAGGCTGGCTTGGCCAAATGCGGAATAGCTGTTGGTCTTCAGCTGCACATTAGCGTCAAAGCCGTTGCAGCATTCCACCCGACCAGCATTGACCACTGCCTCCCGCAGGAAGCGGCGCTCTGCCGGGGTTTCGTGGAAATAATAAAGACCGGCCACCCATTCCAGGCCCTCGTGACTGCCCAGAAGCTGCAATTCCTGTGAGATGGAGTTCATCTCGTTCAGGGTAAAGTTGGTCTGGGCACCGAAAAGACCATAGTCACCCTGGTCGATGTCCGTGCCCTTGTTGTAGCCCGTGATCGAACGCAGCGAGAGCGCATCGTTCAGGTCGGCATTGATATCAGCCGACAGGAAGGTGTTCTTGGTCCGGCGTGCATCGTCGCACAGGCTGGCCTGGGGACGACTGTTGGGCAGAAGGTTCGGGGCGTCGCCGAACTTGGCCGGGTTCAGCGCAATATCGTCCATGATGCAGCTATCCGGCACGGAATAGCCGTCCTTGGTCACGAAACGCGGATCATCCGCCACGATGGCAGACTGCCCCCGTGCCGCCAGATAGGCATTGTAGGCGTTGACCGCCGCGATCGGGAAACCCGATGCCTGACGCAGGCCGACGCCGGCGATGATGGTGGGCGAACCGTTGCTGCGATTTTCGGTGTAGGCCGCACTGAGATCGACGGTGATGCTGTCATTGGGGTGCAGGCGCAGGGCGCCGCGCACGGCATAATCATCCTGATTGCCCCGCGTCCGGTCGGTGCCGATGACATCGACATAGCCGTCACGTTTGAACCAGGCAGCCTGGCCACGGAACGCCACCTTCTCGGACACGGGGACGTTCAGGACGCCTTCGATGTCCGTCCGGTCCAGGGAACCATAGGTGCCGGTGATACGGCCTTCCAGCCGGTCGGTGGGCTTACGCGTGATATAGCGGATGGCACCGCCCGTCGTGTTGCGGCCAAACAGGGTACCTTGCGGCCCGCGCAAAACCTCGATCCGTTCCACATCCAGCAGGTTCAGGATGGCGCCGGTGGAACGCGGATAATAGACATCATCGACATAGAGACCCACGCCCTTCTCATTATTGGCGCGGCCCGACGTCTGACCGACGCCACGGATGGAGAAGTTGGGGGCCGAGTTTCCGACCGGCGCGGAACCGCCGATGGAAACGTTGGGCAGGAAATTCTGAAGATCGTCCACCGACCGGACATTGGCCTTCTCCAGCGCGTCGCCGGAGAAGGTGAGGATGGAAATCGGGGTATCCTGCAACGATTCCGAACGCCGTTCGGCGGTGACGACAATCTCCTCCAGTTCCATGACAGAACCGGCGGCGGGGGCTGTCTGGGACTGTGCCGTCCCCGCCGCCAGCACCAGGGCCAGCGCCGATATGCCATGTCGCGTCAGACCGTGACCCGGTTGCATCCTGAACATCTTGGCCATTCTTCTTCCTCCCTGTGACTTGCCTTATGGCATTGTTTCGCGGTGAAAGCTCAGGTGTGCGTATCCACCTTCCGCTTGAAATGTTCCCAGGCGCGCCGGGCCGGCCCTTCAGCCAGGATGGCGTCGAAACTGAGCGCGACCTCGCCGTCGCTGAGATAACGGACAGGCCCAAGCTGGCGGGCCTTCAGGTCCAAACCGGCATTGACCTGGAGATAGACAGCCATGATCACGGCGGCGCGCAGGCCGTCGCCCACCACCACGCCGCCATGGCCGCGCATCAGCACCGCCCTGCCGGCACCCAGCCGTTCCGCCAGATCGCGCCCCTGCACCATGTTGGTGACCAGCAGCGACGTCTCCCCAAACCGGTCAGCGATATCCCAGACAGGCACCCTGCCCAACGGGCCGGCAACATGCAGAAGCGGTCGCACTTCCGTGCCTGTCACGCCGAAGGGGATCAGATCATGGGCGTGGGAATGGACCACGGCGGCAATGTCCGGGCGCGCTTCATAGATCGCGGCATGGATGAAGCGTTCCAGATAGGGCGCGCGAGCATCCCCGTCCGCCGCCTGCCCATCGGGGCCGAAACACATAATGTCCTCTGGCACCACCTGATCAGGGCTGACCGAACGGGACAGCAGAAAGTGACCCGGCCGGTCGGGATGGCGCAGGCTGACATGGCCGAACGCATCCACCACCCCCTCATGGGCAAGGATACGGTTGGCCAAGGCCAGATCGCGGCAGGCGGCATCGACACTCATGTCAGCCCCCGCCGGCGATATTCACCCACATAGCGCACACCAACCGTACCCGCGAAATTGCGGATCAGCAGCGGGTGCAGGCCCCATTCATAGAGGGTGGCGACATCGCGCGCCGCCAGCACTGCCACCTCAGCCTCGCTGAGGTCGAAGGCGGCAAAGGCCTTTTCGGGCGCTTCGGCAAAGGCGGCCTGCAGGTCAGGTTCCTTGTCGAAGCGGAACAGGAATTTCTCAAGATCGCGGCGGCTCATGACAGGATCTCCGTCACGGCGATACCGGTATTCCACATGGCCACCGGCTCATACGCGATCTCGCGCGCGCCCTTGGCGTTCACCGCACCGGCTGCGGCCAGCCAGTTGCGGATTTCCGCCGCCCCGTTGCCGGCATTGTCGATCACCCAGTCACTGTCCATCGCCGCGATCTCGTCCAACCGGCCAGACGTGAACAGGTCCAGGAACTGGCGGTCGAAGCCGGTATTGATGGTCCCGGTCTGCGGCGTGCCGACCCAGTGGGAAAGGCCGCCGGTGCCGACGATGGCCACCCTTTCGGTCACGCCCTGGGCCCGCACCACCTCGCCCAGCGCACGGCCAAAAGCCAGGGCGCGGGCATGGCTGGGCAAGGGGGCGACGGTGCAGTTGATATAGACGGGCAGGACCGGCACGTCCCAATCCCGCAGCAGAAGCTGCAAGGGACAGGAAAAGGCATGGTCAAGCTTCACATCGCGTGCACCAGCGGCGTCGAAACCCGCAGCAACCAAGCCTTCCTGCACCGCAGCCCCGAAGGGGGCGATACCTTTATAGTCGCGCTTAGGCACCCCGAACTCTCCCCAGCCTTCGAACCGGTCGCCGGTGCCGATGCTGAAGATGGGCAGGAATTCATAGCCGTAGGTCAGGAAATGGTCGGTGGCGATGGTGATCAGCACGTCCGGGCGGGCCGCCTTCAGCGATGACGCCAGGGTACGGAACCCGTCGAACACCCGTTCGGCGCGGGCCTCGTCGGCCCCGCCATCGGGAAGGCGCATCATGGCGCCGGTATGGGCCGTCGCGGCCGCCCAGACGAAGCTGCCCATGTCGTTCACCCCTTCAGGAAGTCGATGACCAGACGGTTGACAGCGTCAGCCTGTTCGAACTGCGGCCAGTGCCCAGCGCTCTCCACCAGGGAGAAGTCGGCATTGGGCATGATCTCGGAGACCTTCTTGGCCACCGTCCAGGGGGTGGTGGGGTTATGGTCGCTCCAGATGATCTTGGTCCGGATGTCCAGCTTGGCCAGTTGAGCCTCGTCCAGGAGATACTTGCGGTTCTCCTCGCCCGGCTGTTCTTCCACCATCTTGGGCATGGCCGCGCGGCTGTCGGGCAGCATGAAGAAATGGAAGCGGGTATCGACCAATTCCTCGGTCGCCACCGACTTGTCCCACATCAGCCATTGCAGCCGTTCCTTTACCTTCTCACGGGTCGGCGCCTCGCTGGCCTTCTTGGTAACGTTCTTCACTTGCTGGTGGATGCGCGCACTTTCCGCCTGGCTTTCCGCATCGCTGAGCAGGAAGCCGGCCCCGGTGATGGAGATCAGGGAGGCAACGCGGTCGGGATAGGCCTGGGCGAAGTTGAACGCCGTCCAGCCGCCCAGCGACTGTCCCACCAGATGCGCCTTCTGGGCCCCGATGGCATCCATGAAGCGCTTCAGATGCTCCACGAACAAGGGCGCGTGATAGGTGACGTCCAGCGGCTTGGCGCTCAAACCATGACCGATGGCGTCCATGGAAATGGCACGGAAGCCGGCCTGCGACAGCGGAACCACATTGCGGATGAAGCCCTCGGCATGGCCGGACAGGCCATGCATCATGATCACCGGTGTGCCCTCGCCTGCCTCGATCACGCGGGTGCGCCAGCCGCCGGCATCGTAATATTTGACTTGTGCCCCAAGGGCATCGGTCCAGAAGGACATCATTCTCTCCCGTTTTTCAGAAAGTCGCCGATCAGGGTGTTGGTCCTGTCAGCCTGTTCGTATTGCGGCCATTGCCGGGCACCGGCGACCGTGACCAGCCGCGCATCGGGGCAAGCCGCCACCGCCTGGGCCACGATCCCGGCAGCCGTATTTCCCCCCTCCCCGCGGATGAACAGGGTCCGCATGGACAGGCCGGAAAGCCGTTCCGGCGTCAGCAGGAAGGGGCCATTGTCGGCTTGGCGCACCTTCAGATGCACGGCACGGGCGGCGTCCGGCTGGTACAGTGCCAGGCGGGTAGCCAGGATTTCCGGATCCACGCTGTCCGGATCGGCCAGCAGACCCGACAGCCGCTTGCGCACGGCCTCCAGGGTCGGCTTCTCGAACGCCTCCCCACCCGCCTTGTAGGCCTGGGCGATCTTGGGATCGGCCAGACGCTCGGCCTCGGCCTGCAATCCCGCCGGTTCGATCAGCACCAGCCGGTCGAACCGCTCGGGCTGGGTCAGGGCCAGCCAGGCCGCCGCCCAGCCACCCAGGCTCTGCCCCACGACATGGGCACGGGTCAGGCCCAGCGCATCCATGGCATCGGCCACATGCGATGCCAGCCGGTCGATCGTGTAGTCACCATCGAAGGGGGCCGTCAGCCCATGTCCGGCCAGATCGACGGCATAGACCGTAAAATCCGCCGACAGCGGGCCGATGTTGCGGGCGAAGGTTTCCAGGTGCCCGCCGCGACCATGCAGCAGCAGCAGCGGCGCACCCTGGCCCAGCCGGACATAGCGGGTGCGAAGGCCACCGGCCATGACGAACCCGACCTCCCCGCCCAGCATTTGCGTCCACAGGCTCATGGCGCCTATCCCAGATGCTGGTGGAAGAAGGCGACGAAGCGCTGGAAGGTCAGTGCCGCCGCTTCAGGCGAATAGCGTTCCAGGGTGCTGTCCATGTAGGCATGGCGCGCGCCCTCATAGAGGTGGAAATCCACCGGCTGGGGGCTCTGCGCCAACAGGGCCGCGCGCAGCGCCTCGGTCTGCTCCAGGGGTATCGCCTCGTCATTCGTGCCGAAATGCAGCTGCAACGGGCACTGGATGTTCGACGCCAGGGTCAGGCGGGAGCGTTCCTTGCCGTCCGGGGAATAGGCTGCCGGCAGGATGGGCAGGGCGTAGAGGATGACGGCACAGGCGAGATTGTTGGGACGCGCCGCCCAGGCCAGCGAGGTGCCACCACCCAGGCAATAACCCAGGGTGCCGATGCGGGCTGGGTCGACGTTGGAAAGACCAGCCAGGAAGTCGAACCCCGCCTGCATGTCGGGAACCGCCGTCTCATCCTTGGCGGCCAGGAACGCCTTGCTGCGGCGTTCCTCCGGCGTGGTGTAATCCTGGGGCGGGCGACCGCCGATCCGGCTGTAGGGATCGACGGACAGGACCACGAAGCCCTCGGCAGCAAGACGGCGTGTCTCAACCTGACGATGCTCGGTAACGCCCAGATTTTCCGGGGCCGTAACGATGGCCCCCCTCGGGCCTGCGCCCTCCGGCTCTGCCAGATAGCCCCGGATCATGTCGTCGCCATTGGGGAAAGTCACCCAACGGGCGGTGACGGGATAGGTCGGATGGCTCATAACCCCTCCCCTCAGGCTGCGATTTCGATGTCGAACAGACTGTCCTCACCACGCCGCTTGACCTCCACATCCAGCAGCGTGCCGCAGCCGGGGCAGGCATGGCGCACCACCTCCAGGTCGTCATGCACACGCACGCGGGGGCCCAGATCCTCTGCCGTTGCAGGGGCATGGGCGGCATAGTCCTTCCAGTTCTCATCAGCCGGTGCGATGACATGGCCGCAATTGCAGACAAAGTAGCTGCGGCCATCGGTGAGTTTCAGGATACGGGCGACATCGCCGACGATGGCCACGGCTTCGGCATTGCCATGAACGTGCGGTGCCTGTTGCAACCGGCGGGTCACGGGCCAGGACAGGCGCTCCTGACGGATGGTGTCGCGCCGGGCCGCCGTTGCCGCCTCGTCAACAGTACCCGATGCGGTGACGACAACCCCGAAGATGCGTTCCGCCGAAGCGGCGGAGAAGGCGCCACCCGTCACATCGCGGGCCACCAGTTCCGGCTCGCGCCCGATCGGATCGCCCCAGCCGCCACCGGCGGTCGGGTTGCACTCATACACATCGTCATGGGCGAATTCGAATTCCGGCGGCTTGGCGGTGAAGGTTGTTTCCTCCCCCACCAGACCGTTCATGCTGTCGGGGAACACCCCGCCTTCCATTAGTTCGCGGATGTTGGAATTGCGCAGCAGACGGCGGTGGTTGCAGCCGCTGGGATAGCCACCGAACAGCCCGCGAGAGGTCGGCGATTGATAGCCGTGGCAAGCGACCAGGGATTCCACCTCGTGCACATCATGCAGGACAAACGCCGCACCCGCCGCCTGTCCGCCGGCATTGCGGCCAGCACCGGAACTGTCGGTAATGATGCGCCGGTACATGTAGAGTACGGGCAGCTTCAGCTCCGTCGCCTCCACGTTCGGTGCGCGACCGGCGGTGATGTTGCGCTGGCCCGACACGGTGATGCCGTCGCGGTGGGCATAGGCGCCGCCACCCGACAGCATCACTTCCAGGATCGGGGCCGTCGCCGGCTCGCCATACTGGTTCTTGCCATGGATATGGAACAGGTCGGGGCCGCTGGCCGGGGCCGCCTGCGCCTCGCGTACATAGTCCGGATGGCTGGCCAGCAGCTTGGACATCGCCTCCGTCGTCGTCACCTCCACCAGCCACATAGCGCCCAAGGGGCCTTGTGAGCAGGGGGCGGGGAACTTGCAGGAGACGACGGAGCCTTCACGCGACAGCACCTCCAGCGGGCGCAGCAACCCGTCATTCCAGGGCAGGTCGAAGGCGATCAGCGGCAGGATGCCTGCATAGATACCCGCCAGCAGGCCGGTGCGGGTGGCATTGACGAAGCCCGGCGCCTGATCATCGGAACCGGTATAGTCAAAGGTGATACTGTCGCCCTGTTTACGCAGTTCGACATGGATCTTGTAGATCTTGTTCTCGAACCCGTCATGATCCAGGAAGGCCTGGGCCCGGAACACGCCGTCGGGCAGTTCGTGCAGGCGCTTGCGCATCTTGGCTTCCGACAGGTCCATCATCCCGTCCATGACGGTCAGAACCGTATCGACCCCATACTTGGCCACCGTATCCAGCACGCCCTTCACGCCGGTGTTGCAGGCGGCCATCAGTCCCTTCAGGTCCAGGCTGATATTGATGGGCAGGCGCGACATGCCGGTGATGAAGTTCAGGACATCAGCGCGCAGCTCACCCCGGTCCACCAGCTTCACCGGCGGGATCAGGATGCCTTCCTGGCGGATATCCTTGGCCATGGAGGCAAAGCTGCCCGGCACCATGCCGCCGACATCCAGCTGATGGGCGCAAGCGCCGGTCCAGCCGATACGCTTGTCGCCGACGAAGATCGGCGCCAGGATGCCGATATCGGGGCAATGCAGCGCGCCCTTGTGCGGATGGTTGACGATGAACATGTCGCCGGGGTTGATGCCGGGGTTCTCCGCGCAATCCTCGATCACATGCTTGACCATCAAGGACAGGGAGGCGGCGTGGAAGGTCACCGTGCGACCCATCGTCACCACCTCGCCAAAGGCGCGGTAGAGGCCGGTATTGAAGTCCGTCGCCTCGTTCACCAGGGTGGAGCCGGAAACGGCGGCCAGGGTCGCGGCCTGCTCGTCGGTGATGGACAGGAGCCGGTGGCGGATCACCTCGAAGGTGATCGGGTCGACATCCTGGGTTTCGTAATTGAAAACAACGTCCATGGGTTTGGTCCCCGGTATCTGAATATCAAGCCTGCGAAGTACGGATGATGATGTTACCGTAGGGCTCCATCTCCGCTGTCTGGGCGGGGCCGACGACGATGGTGGTGTCCGGCCGCTCAATGATGCAGGGGCCGGCGATGGGCTGGCCGGGGCCGATATCCTCGCTGCGGTAGATCGATGCTGCCAGGAAGCCCTTGCCGTAGAAATAGACCTCGCGGGCATCGATGGGCTTGTTGGAACGCCCGCTGCCATCCACCTTGCGCGGCTCCGGCTTGATCACCGGCGAGGTGCCTTCCACCCGGACGACGGAGAACTCGACGCCGGAAATGCGCAGGGCGGTGTTCTTGCCATAGACCCGCTCATACTGTTCCTCGAACCGGTCGACCAGGGCGTCGATGCCGGCGGCATCCAGCCTGCCATCGGGCACGGGCACGCTGATCTCGTGCACCTGCTGGCGGAAGCGCATGCCGATGAAGCGCTTGATGGTCACGCCATCGCCCAGGGCTTCGACACAGCGGGCGGCCAGACCGTTCAGGCTGTCATTGATCCGGGATATGTCCACATGCTCGGACGCACGGCGGAACCGGGCCGGGGCATGCTGGCCGATGGCGAGCGAGAAGGACCGGTGCCGGTCGCCGGTGACGGTGCCATAGGCGGAATGGGCCGGGCCGGTATTGGGGATGATGATGGTGGCGATGCCGGCGGCTTCGGCGAACTGGTGGGCATGGGTGGCCCCTGCCCCGCCATAGGCCATCAGCACGAAATCGCGGGGGTCATAGCCGGCGCGCAGGGTAACGCGGCGCAGCAGGTCGGCCATCTGATTGTTTGCGACCTCGCGAATGCCGGACGCAGCCTCCGCAACCTCCATGCCCAGGGGGCCAGCCACATGATCACGCACCGCTTTATGCGCCGCATCGATATCCAGGCGCATCTTGCCGCCCAGGAAATATTTCGCATCGATGATGCCCAGCACGACGTCGGCATCGGTGATGGTCGGCTCAACACCACCCCGGCCATAGCAGGCGGGACCGGGCGTTGAACCCGCGCTCTCCGGACCCACCGTCATGTGACCGTCGCGAACCCGGGCGATGGAACCGCCACCGGCCCCGATGGCCGTGACCTTGATCGACGGCAGGGCGACGTGGAAACGTCCCTCCTCACGCACCGTTTCCAACAGCGGCTGACCATTGACGATAAGGCCGACATCGAAGCTGGTGCCGCCCATGTCGGCGGTCAGGACGTTGGGATAGTTCAACAGTTCGCCCAGCTTCTGCGACGCCAGCACGCCGCCGGCAGGACCCGAGGTCAGCAGGTTCGCCGCCTGAAAGGCCGCTTCCGATGCCGGCAGCACGCCGCCGCCGGACTCCATGATGGAAATGGGGCCTTCGAAGCCATGTCCCCGGATCGCCTTCTCCAAGCCATTGATATAGCGATGAATGACGGGGCCCAGATAGGCATTGATGGCGGTCGTGGATGCCCGCTCATACTCGCCGATGATGGGCACCAGCGAGGATGAGGTGGTGACGAAGACGTCGGGCGCTTCCTCCGCCACCAGTGCCGCCAGCCTTTGTTCATGCGCCATATTGCGGAAGGACCAGAGCAGGCTGATGGCAATGGATTCCACGCCCTGCGCCACCAGCCGGCGGATGCTGGCGCGGGCCGCATCTTCATCCAGCGGGACGATGATCTCGCCCTTGTAGTCCACGCGCTCCACGATCCCTTCGGTCAGGGCGCGGGGGACGATGGGATCGGGCAGGCGGCGGACGGAGAAATGCGAGATTTCATGCGCCGCCATGCCGACCCAGCCACCCATCGCACGCTGGATGCGCAGCGTGTCCTCGAACCCGCGGGTTGTCAGCAGGCCGGTCTTCGCTCCCTTGCGCTCGATGAAGGCATTGGTGGCGGCCGTGGTGCCGTGGGAGAAATATTGCAGCCGGGCGACCAGTTCCGCCGGCGCGATCCCCAGCGCTTCCGCTGCCAGATTCATGGCGTTCAACACGCCCTTGGTCCGATCCTCCGGCGTCGTCAACGCCTTGAAGATGCGGATGTCGCCATCGTCCGACAACAGGACCAGGTCCGTGAACGTGCCGCCGATATCCGTACCGATGTAGGACAAAGAAACCCCCTATTCGCTTTCCGGCCAAGCCTCGGTCGCGGGCTGAACCCGCCGGGCGGCCATGGATGGGCATGCCGCGACGGGGGACCGCCGCTGGCACGCGATAACGAGAACCAGAAATCCGTGTGGAGATGGCTGGGAACCTGATGTCCCTAAACCCGCTCCTCCCCTGTCGCCTTGCTTGTTGAGTTGACTTTATTTTGTCCGCTATGCGGACGTTTGTCCGATATGCGAATGATTGATCACGCCAGACCTGTTGTCAAACGAAAAGTTCAGCTAAGACTGGATCGGCAGCAGCGGTTATTGACGCCACCGACGGCGTCCGACACTTTCGGGCCCGGCGGCGTTGGCAGCCGTACGACAAGGAGAAGACAGGGATGGCACGTCGCCAAGCTGGGTCCACGCCGGGGAACACCCCGGAGGAACTGCACGAGACCTATGAGGATGATCCGAATTTCGTTGTGTCGCTGGCCCGTGGGCTGAACGTGCTGCTGGCCTTCGCCGGCTCACGCAAGCATCTCAGCATTTCAGACATCAGCCGTATTACCGGTCTTTCACGCGGATCCGTCGCGCGGCTGGTGAACACGCTGGAGAAGCTGGGCTATGTGCGCTCAGAGGGGCGGTCGTTCCAACTGCTGCCCAAGACACTGGCCCTTGGCCAGGCCTACCTGTCGTCCAACTCGCTGGCCACGATGGCGCAGGAGACGCTGGATCGGATCGGCAATCAGGTAAATGAGAGCTGTTCCATCGCCGTCCTGGACGAAGGATATGTCACCTTCGTCGCGCGCTCTGCCAGCCGGCGCATGGTTTCTGCGTCCCTGTCGGTTGGAAGCCGGATTCCGGCCTACTGCACCTCGCTGGGGCGCTGCATCCTTGCGCATCTGTCGGCAGACGAACTGGAGCGCCATCTGGCGGGCGCCGATCTGGTTGCCCATACCAGCCGCACGGTCACCGACCGTGCGGCATTGGACGATGTGCTGGAGCAGGTGCGCACCACCGGCTATTCGATCTCCGACAGCGAGTTCGAAGAAGGCCTGACCTCCATCGCCGTGCCTATCTTTGGACCCGGCAACAAGGTGGAGGCCGCCCTGGGTGTAGCGGCCATCCGCTATCCGCACGAAGCCTTGGTCGGAACAATCCTGCCGGTTCTGCGTGGCACGGCCCGCGATCTCGGGGCCTTCCTGCGCTTCTGACCAAGGGTCGCGGCGCCTGCGTCTGAATGGACGCGGGGCAAGGGACGCCGTCAGCCTGCTGAACGGTCGGCGACTTTGGGTGGCCTGTCATTGCCGTTCCACCAGAGGCTGGCCCCTGCCTGTTGCCAGACGCTGTCCAGCAGCAGTTGTGCTGTCTGGGTAAGGTGCAGGCACCTTACCCTGGCATCATGCGCCCAAGTACTTTGCTCAATGAGATACAGCCCGGCCTTCCCGTCCAGGCCGGCTCCCAAACGGCATATGATGCGTGACACCGTGGATGGCGTGTCACGCATTATCCAGCGAAGCTCGCTCAGGCTGATACCATCATTCTCGGCGACATAGAGCAGGGCCAGCGCTTCCTTAAGGGAGATATCCCGATCCAGATCCCGAAGCCTCTCCAACAGTTCGAGCGGCAGACTGCGGCGGGCACCCTTATCATTGCGACTAGCTGGCATATCGCTTCACCCTGCCTGTCGACACACGCGGCGGAGAACCTGAAATCTCGTTCAGGCGTTCGGCCCGGGGGCGGCGCTCACGGATGCTGAACTCCACCTCATCAAATCGCGTCGCCAACGAGTCCCGAACCTCGCGCAGGAACACCTCATGGCTCCCTGCCTCTACGAAGTCGGCTACGTCGAACGTGACCTCGAACGTCGCACGCATCCTCATCTTGAAAACTCTCCGATCATGGGACGGGTTCAGCAACCCGTTATCAGGATCATTTTTAACTGCGGGATCATCGCGCGGTCGCGCACAGGGCGACGATTGTCAGCACGAAAAGACTGGTTTGTTGGAACACCGCAGCAACTAAAAAAGGGGTGCCGCGATGATGCGGCACCCCTGATGACAGTTCGGACAGAGGCAAATCGCTTTTAGAACTTCACACTGGCACCGACGAAGAAGCGGCGACCGATCACGTCAAAGGTGGACGGGTCGGTGTTGCTGTCGACGCTGTCGGTGTAGAGCCGGGGCTTCTTGTCGAACAGGTTGTTCACACCACCACGGATCGACAGTTCCTCGGTAACCTGCCAACTGGCGGAGGCATCGAAGTACCAGGTGGCCGGCACGCCCCCGTCGGTGGAGGTTGGGTCGACAACCACATTCTCGTTGCGCATGGCACCGATATAGCGCGCCCGCATCTGAGCCATCGCCGGACCATAGACATAGGTCCCGGTAACGGCCGCCTTCCATTCCGGCAGGGCATCACCGGGATCATCGCCGATGGAACCGATATATTCCAGGAACGGCTGGCCCTTCAGTTCCTGGATACGATAGCTGTCAACCCAGGTGACGATGGTGTTCAGGCTGACATCGCCCAAACCGTTCGGCAACTCGGTTCCCCAATCGAGCTGCGTGTCGATGCCGCTGGTTTTGATGGAACCGAGATTCTCGGCAATCTGCAGAAGCCCAACAATGTCGCCAACACCCGAGCGACCGAACCGGCGGCAGCTGGCATTGTTGGCATCATAGGTCGGGTTTGTTCCGTCGGCATTGAAGCAGGCGCCCAGTATCGTATCCGGGGACAGGCTATCGATCGCCCCCTTGATGCTGATATTATAATAATCCACCGACATGGTGAACCGTTCGAACAAGCTATTGTCGAACGGCGATGTGATGACGGCGCCGATGGTGTAGGTGTCTGCCTTTTCTTCATGCAGGTTCGGATTGCCACCGGCCAGCGCATCAATCTGGGCATTGAACTGGGTATAGCTGTCAATGACCGCAGCGGGAATACCTTGCTGGATACAAAGCTGGCGGACCTGCGCCGCGTTGGGCCCCCGGCGCAGCGTGCTGTTGACACTGCAAGGATCATCGACCTCGGGATTGTCCTCATCCTGCGGGGAGAACAGTTCAAATATGTTCGGTGCCCGTACCGCACGCTGATAACTGCCGCGCAGGCGCAGTTGATCGATCATCTGCCAGTCCATCTCACCCTTGTAGGAAGGGAAGGTCCCAGCCGAACTGTGATCGGAATAGCGGAAGCCACCAGTGAAGTTGACCGACTGCGCCAATGGCAAATCCTTCACCAAGGGGATCAGCAGTTCAGCGTAAACGTCGGTATTGTCGATCGCACCGTGCAGCGGGTTCTGGGCGCTGAAGCCCGCCACGTCACCGGAGGAGAGCAGGCTGTCCGGCTCGAAGTCGAAGCGGTTCGAATAATAGAGCGCACCAATGGCAAAGCCGACATTGCCGGCAGGCAGTTCGAAGAGATCGCCGGAGAGGCTGCCTTCCACGACCTCCTGCTCATAGGTTTCCAGGTTCTTGGCCGTACGACCGACATATTGCTGGCATTCGACCGACAGGTCGTTGCTGCCGAACATATTGAAGCCACCCTGGCACAAGGAAGCACCACCGTCCGGCGCATCCAGCAGTCGTTCAACTGCGGAAACTGAGACATTGCCGCGCTGAATTTCGGTCATGCTGGTCTTGCCGCTGGCCCCGTACACGTCCCAGCGCCAGCCATTGGGAAGCCTGCCCTTGAAGCCGCCCAGCACCTGATACACATCGAACCGGCTCTCGGCAACACGCGGCCCCAGAACATTGAAGCGTTTGCGGGCCCGGAAATCCTCCGAAGCGCCAACACCGACAAGCGTCGGATCATCACCCGTGCGCGAGGCAAGGATCTGCCGAA
Organism: Niveispirillum sp. FG156; assembly: GCF_057809555.1. Classification (NCBI taxonomy): domain Bacteria; kingdom Pseudomonadati; phylum Pseudomonadota; class Alphaproteobacteria; order Rhodospirillales; family Azospirillaceae; genus Niveispirillum; species Niveispirillum sp. FG156. The sequence continues at coordinate 119,323 of NZ_JBMDKE010000005.1, forward strand.
GATCCGCCGGAATGAAGGGATTGCTGACAGGCACAGAGAAGAAGACACCCGCCCCGGCATCCACCGAGTTTGTACCGGTCGGCGCAGGGCTGGAGGCCAGCGACGATGTCGCGCTGTAATTGGCATACAGAAACTGTCCATATGCCTCCACCCATTCATTGACCTCGTAATTGGCAAAACCTGACGCGCTCGTCCTTTCCAGCGGCAGGATAAGCTTGTTCTGAGGCTCGAAATTGTAGCTGAAGAAGTTCGGATAGAATGCCTGCGCGATGTCGCTGTCGGGACCCTTATAGTTCTGAACATCATAGGCCGCAGATGAACTGCCAACCGCAAACAGCGAACGATCCGGGTTGAACGACAGGGTGCCATTGCGGGCAACCTTCCCCGCCCCCACATTGTAACGCGCAAAGACGCTATCGATTGCTGCCTGGCTGGGCAGATTCAAACCCGAAGCAACATAGCTGCCGCTCGGGTAGTAGCTGGTTGTGCTTCCGGCCTGGTCAGAGAAATCGCGCTCGCCCTTGCCGATCTCATCACGTTCCGCCCATCCGATATTGAGGACGGCATTGCCGCGGCCATTGCCGAAATTGCCGCCCAGAACGGCATAGGCGCTCTTCTCCTTACCGTCGCCCTTCTCGGAAATCGTGTACTGCATATCGGCAAGGGCGCCTTCGAAATCGTCCTTCAGAATGAAGTTGACGACACCGGCCACCGCGTCCGCCCCGTAAACGGCGGACGCACCGCCCGAAATGACCTCGACACGGTCGATAAGGGCGGTCGGAATGATATTGACGTCGACCGCACCGGTATTGTCGCCCGGAATGACGCGGCGACCATTCAGCAGGACCAGATTGCGGTTGGCCCCAAGGCCACGCAGATTGAGATTTGCACGACCGTTATTGTCGGGATTGTTGGAGCCTGAGGACACATCCGGGCTGACCTGCGGCAATGTGTTCAGGAAGTTCTCCGGCGTCAGCGCACCCGTCTGGCGAAACGCCTCCGCATTCACCGTTGTCACAGGACTGGTGGAGACATAGTCCTGCCGGGCGATGCGCGAACCGGTGACAACAATTTCCTCCAGCCGCAGCGGCTCACCGGCAGCCTGTTCCTGCGCACCGGCAGTGGTCACGCAGGCAGCACACACACTTGCCAGCATAAGGTTTCGAAATGCTGCGTTTCGATCACTGAACCCAATCACCGTTGTTCTCCGTATCTGTTCCTGCACCGCTTTTGCATCGGATGCATCGCATTTGAAGCAACACATAGCGGATGAAGTCAAATATAGAGCCACGCCATTCTGAATATTTGACGGATAAGTGCCTCAAAAAACTCATCATAATTGATTGTATTATTTGCAACGATCTCTTAATTTTCAGTGAAATCCAATCCACAAGAAATTCTATACCCCAGAATGACGCCTCTCCAGCCAGTCAATGCCATACCGCACCAGATCCGGCGCGGAAAACAGGTGGCAGTCCGCATTGCCAATCCGACCCGCCCGGTGCCGTTTCGCCGCCACATAGTCGCGGGCGATCCGTTCAACGGCATCGGGCTGACCCGGAACCGCATAACAATCCAGAACGCCATTGGAATCGAAGTCATCGACCGGCACCCAGACCTTGCGGCCACCAACATCGAGAATGGGCATCTCATAGCGGACGCGCCGCTTGCCGGGAATTCGGGCCACTGCTTCGGCATAGTGAAGGACGGTTACGGCATCCAGCGGCGCCCCAAGCAGCAGGACGCGTCCTGCCGCCGCGACGAATCTTTCAAGTGGTGATCCGGGACCATAGGCCTGGCCCAACTCATGTTCCGCCACAAGCATGGGGGCCAATCGGCCAATTGATACCATTGAGGCATCGGGATGGGCGCTGCGATGGGCGCCTGGATGGCTGGCAATGAAGGCATTGAGCGTCCCAAAACCCGGATAGGTTCCGGCACGCTTTGGATCAAAGGCCGGCCAATCCTCCCGCTCCCGCGCTGGCAAGGTCCGACCGTTCAATGTCTCCGCATAGGGCGAACGGTCCCAAGAGACAAAGGTCAGAAGCGTACCGGTCGGACCGATGGCTTCCAGCAACGCCTCAACGACCTGCGCCGGCCCACCTATGACAGGCCCTATAGCCTTCAGCGACGCGTGAACCATGACCAGATCACCCTGGACGATACCGAGGTTGGTCAGGTCGCGGACCAGGGCGGTCCGATCAATCGGCGTAATCTTGCTATCCATCGCCCCCTCCGATGCGCACGTGCGACAGCGCCGTCAGTCAGCGGATCAGATGGATAGAGCATGCGCGAAACATGCTCGCGCACATTCGGTCAAAAATTTTCCGAATTGGCTTGTGTCGGCCCTTGAATCTCGACAGCCCTAAGCGGGCTATACCCAAGCCTGGAACGGCTTGATCCCGCCCGTCTTCATGTCCGGCTCTACAAGAAGATGCGCCCGCGCGTTCAGGCGCGCCGCCAACTGGCTGAAGCCGCTGGCGGCACTGATGCCGACGATGTCAGCCTGGGTAAGAACGTGAAAGTCCTGCAGGAATTCCAACCCAGGCCAGGCAGGACCCGCATCATGCAAAGTCACAGGCCGGAATTCGCGGAAGGCCGCGCGGACGGCGGGAATATCATCGCTGGCCAGATATAGGACCGGTTTGTCCAATGTCGGCCACAGGCCGCGCAACCAGTCGACATAAGTCTGTGTCTCGGTGATGGGATAGCCATACTGAAGGAAATCACCCCGCCTTATATGGATGGCGACCACCGTGCGGCCCACGGCGCGCAGGGCATCGACCGGCGGGTCGATCCAGGGCTTCCATTGCGGGCGCGGTTGCAGCCAGGACCGTATCCGGTCACGGAAAGCTTCTGGATACTCATAGAGGAACAGGGGGGACAGGGCATCACGGTCCAGCACGGGCTCCACCGCCCGCGTGCCCATGACCGATCCGTTCAGAACCCGGCGGGCGAAGGGCCAGGGCGGCAGCGGACCGCTGGGCACCGGATCGTCCAGATCGAAATAGGCACCCCCCACCCAGTCCGGCGTCTCCAGCAGGCAGCCATGCTTTTCCGCGTAGAGCCGCAGCAGCACATATTCCAGGACATTATGGGCAAAGCGCCCGCGGTTGCCCAGGCTGGTCGAGGTCAGGCGCGGTCTGGCCGTATCGCCAGGATTGTGCGGACGATGCCAGCGCCATCCCTGCTGCCGTCGCGTACGCTCCAGCGCCGCCAGGGAGCGGACGGTGAACATCCAGCAATTGTCGGATCGCACGGTCTCCAGCCGGGCGGCGGCCGCATTAGGATCGCCCTCCAGCAAATCCAGGGCCGACAGCGCCGTCCGGCATTCCACCGGATAGATGCGGCCCGCAAAGGGCACCGTTTCCAGCCGCGTGAACAGGGACCGCGCCTGGGCCGCCCGGCCACCACGGATCAGAATGGCATAGAGATATTCCAGAATGGAGGAAACATCCGTACCCTCCAGAGGCAGATATTCGACCAAGGCCGCCTCTGCCGCCGCGTCCTCCCCCTGATCGAACAGGGTGGCCACGACACGCGACCGCGCCGCCGCCAGCCCCAGCTGTGCCGAACGGCGGTAACAGCGCAGGGCACCTGCCAGATCGGCGGACCGGTAATGCAGGTTACCCAGGTTGAACCAGATTTCCGGCGTGCCCGGCGACAGGCTGGCCGCCCGTTCCAGGGCTTGCGCCGCCGCCGCGACCTCCCCCATCTCCAACAGGGCATTGCCCAGGCTCATCCAGGCCGACAGGAAGCCAGGTTCCAGCGCCAATGCCTGACGCTGACAGGCGATGGCTTCTTCGATGCGGTCATCCTGGCGCAGCAGGATACCCAGGTCATGATGGATCTCGGCCTTGTCGGGAAGCAGCCGGGCCGCACGGCGCAGGCAACGGATGGCGTTTTCGCGCCCCGCGCCGCCATGCCCCGCCCCCGATGCGCCCAAGGAATGCCACACCGCCCCATGCGCCGGGTCCAGCACCAGACCGGCCTGCCACTGTGTCCGCGCACCCGCTGCATCGTCCTGCGCCACCAAGGCATTAGCTAGATTGAGCCGCGCCTCCACCATCTGTGGTGCGCGCTTCAGGGCCTGACGGAACAGATCGATGGCCGGGGTCAGACGTCCCGCCTGCCGCTCGGTAATGCCCAGCAGATGCAACAGATCGGGATTGCCAGGATCATCGGCCAGCAGCCGGCGATAAACCGTGGCTGCCCTCTCGGGATGGCCGGCGCGGTGGTCTGCCAACGCGTCAGCCAATGCCTGATCAGATGTTGTTTTCATTCGACAGATCGACCGCGCCATGCCGGAAGGGCACCCAGTCCTTCTGGGCGGGACGATAGTGCAGTCCATAGGGGGACTTCAGGAAGATGCGGTCGCGCTGCGGACTTTCGCGCAGCGTCCGGTCGGCATCGACCAGCGGCGACTGAGAAAAGACCTTGTCCCAGAACTCCACCGGCTCCACCGCTCGTCCCGCCTTCTGCGCATATTCCTGGGCGGCGTCGCTCAGCTGCCAGCTGCTCTCAACCATGTCGTAATAGCCCATGACAAAACTCCCTTTGCCCGACCCACGGGCTGACAGATACCGCACCTTTTTCAGATGCCGCAAGCTTTGGCGGTCAGGCGCCTGGAATAGGCAAGGTCCCGCAACGCCTCTATGGCTTCGGCAAATACCGGCCCCCAATCCTGGTCATCCTTTTGCCGGAACAGGCGCATGGACGGGTACCAGGGCGTACACCCACCACGGTCGCCATAGACCCAGTACGGCATGAACTGTACCAGATTCCAAACCGGCGTGCCCAGAGAGCCGGCCAGATGCGCCGTGGAACTGTCGGTCATGATCAGCAGATCCAGCTGTTCCAGCAGGGCCGCCGTATCGGCAAAATCCTCGATATGCGGACCCAGCGGCGTCACCAGCAGGCGGCTGCCCATCTCGTCCAGCTGATCCTCCGGCGGTCCCTTTTGCAATGAGTAAAGCCGCACGCCAGGTACAGTGCCGAATTGCAGGAAGTTCTTCAGATTGCTGGCCCGGCGGGCATTATCGGCAAAGGTGACGCGGCCCGACCAGATGATGCCGACGCGCAGGATGCCCGGTTCTGCCGGGCCCAGAATCCGTGTCGCCTTGGCCCGCGCGTCGGGCGGAATATGCAGCTTCACCGGCGGCGGCACGCTGTCGAACCGCGTGCCGCACAGATAGGGCAGGCTCATCTGCGAGGTCTGGACATCGAAATCGGGAAAATCATGTCCCGCCGGCACAAACTCATCCACCGGCAAACCGCCCAACACACGGCGAAGCTCCGGATGGCATTCGAACAGGATACGTCCGCCGCGCGCCTTGACCAGGGGCACATAGCGCGCCGCCATCAGCGTGTCGCCGAACCCCTGTTCAGTGGACAGGAAGATACGCTTGCCCTTCAGGTCACTGCCATCCCATGGCGTGCCCGGCGTCGGGCGGGTGCGGTAGGTGGCGATGCCGCGACGATATTCGTAATCCTTGAAGCCCTGTTCATATTCGCCGACCTGCAACAGGGTCAGGGCCCGCTCCCACCGCAACTGCGCCGAATGCGGGTCCGCCGCCAACGCCTTCTCCATCAGCATCAACGCCTCATGGAAGGCGGTAGCCTTGCGCTTGCTGATCACCGCGTTGAACAGCAACTGTCCATTATCACCCATCAGCCGCAGGGCCTTGGCATGGGTATCGTCCGCCTCGGCGTGGCGTCCCAGTTCGGTCAGCAGATTGCCAAGGTTGGACCAGTTGCCGGCATTGTTCGGGTCATGCTCCACCCCGCGGTGATAACAGACCAGCGCCTCTTCCACCCGGCCCATGCGCCGCAGAACGACACCCATCGTGCTCCACGCCGCACCGTCACGCGGATTGGCACGCAGAATATCCTCTGCGGTGCGCAGCAGCTGCTCGTCATTGCCGGCGGGCAACGTCGTCACATTCGCCTTGGGCGGCGCCGGGGGCGGTGGTGCCGCTGGGGCCGATGCTGGCGGTGAAGCCGGGACCGGTGCCGGCTTTGCGGGGGCGGCGGCTTTACGCTTCTTCGCGGTCACGTCGGTCCTGCTTCTTACGGCCTTGCCCTGTTACCAGGCAAAACGCACCTGGGCTGTCATGGCATGCTGCGTACGGTTGTCGCTCAACGCCGCATCATAGCGCGCGGACAGCCGCATGTTGTCAGCAATTTCCATGGACAAGCCACCACCCAGCACTGCCGTATCGCGGCCCGGGGCCGCCGCCTGCACGACAAAGGCCTGGCCCAGCAGCGACTGGCTGATGCTGTTGCCGGGCGTGGACAGGTCATGTTCCCAGCGGGCCGACAGTTCAGGCACCAGGGTGCCGCCATTATCCAGCGCCACCGGAGCCGCAAGCCGCAGGCCGATACCGGCACGCAGGTCCGCCTGAGCGTCATCAGCAACGGTCAGACCGAACGCGTCGGCACCCCGTTCCGCGAACCCATCGACATCGCTGCCGTCATAGCGCAGGAAGGCACTGGGCGTAAGCTGGATGCCATCCAGATCAAGACGATAACCGGCCTCCAGGCCGGCACCGATGCTGCGGCCATCAGTATCGCCGCCGGCATTGCGCACTTGGGTACCGGTGGTGATGGTGCGGTCCGTCTCATAATTGCTGAAGGTGATGCCCGCCTGCGCATCCACGAACAGCGCCTCCTGGCTCCAACCCAGATAACCGCCGACATGATAGCTGTCGATGGAGGCACGGCCACTATCCTGACGGCCCGTCACGCGGCTGTCGGCATAGCCGACGGCGATGCCGGCACGCGTACCATTATCAACGCCGATATCGGCACCGGCCATACCGCCCGCCATGCGATGACGGAAGCCGGGATTGTTGCCGTCGCTGCTGGTCCGCGCCTTGTTGCCCAAGGCGCGGCCCCAGACCTGCCACCCCTGCCCGGCCCCCTGCAGGCTACCCTGGCGCGTGGAGATCATATCGGCAAAGCCACGGCTGACATCGGTCGCCGCCAGGGAAAGATTAGCGTTGAATTCACCCGACAGGCCGCCCACCGCCGATGGCAGCGCGGAAATGCCCAGCGGGATCAGCGCGTTCAGGATCGGCTGCGCTGCCGGATTGCGCGAAGCTTCCAACGCGTCCACAGCGGCACCCACCGCACGCTGGTTGCCGGTCAGGCCGGCCAAACCGCCATAGGATGCAGCACCCACGTAAAGATCGACGCTGTTGGCACTGTACAGCGCCACGATGCGCCCACCGCTGGGCAGACCCGCCACAGGTTGCGTGATCGTTGCGAAGGTGCCGGTGACGCCGCCTTCGGCCTGGATCACGCCCGTCAGACGCTGCCCCAGGGTCAGGTTATAGCTGTTGGTGCCCGCCGTTTCCCCGGCGGCATAGGTCAGGCCGCGCAGAACTGGCGTCAGGGTCACGCCACTGCCGATCGTGTAGGCATTGCCGGTCCCCGTCACGATGACGCGGGAATAGTTGCCGGCCCCATTGCCCGTCCCCGCCCCGTCGATCTCCAGCACCAGCGAGCTGCCCGTCTGCTGCGTCACAGGGCCGGTGAAGGTCAGGGTGCCGGGGGAATTGCCGGGGCGCAGCGCGCCGGCGATGGTCGTGGCACCCGCAACCCGTCCGGTCCCGCGCAACGTGCCCTGGGCACCGACCGTAACCGGGGCCGTCACCACGCTGTTGACGGAAAGCTGGCCATTCTCCACGGCCACGGCACCGCCGGTCAGCCCGCCGGTCAGGCTCGCCTGCCCACCATTGCGTAGCACGAAGCTACCGCCGGCATTGTCGATGGCGCTGGAAAACAGGGTACGGCCACTGGTGGCAACCACCAGCGTGCCCAGATTGGTGATTTGGCTGGTAATCGTTCCCTGCCCGGCACCGGTCAGGGTAAAGGGCGACGCGGACGAGGCCGTATTGATGATACGACCGGCCAGGGCGATATTCTGACCTGCATTGTCCAGCGTCCCGCCGGCAGACCCGACATTCAGCACCAGCGAGACAGGCTGCCCCTGGCTGCCCAGGGCACCGGGCGTGCCCGGACGCAGGGTACCGCCGTCGAAGGTCAGGGTGCGCGTGCCCGACAGATTGCTGCCAGTGCCCGCTGCGTCATCGGTCGTGTAGAAGGTCTTGGTACGGTCGATCACGGCACCAAGATTGCCAACAGGGCTGGGCGTGCAGGTCGGGCACAGCGTGACCGTGACATTATCAATATTCTGCGCAGCACCCAGGCTGTCGGCCACGAAGCGGAGAATTGTCTGGCCGCCGAAGGCCTGAACATTGAAGCTGTAGGTGGTCCAGCCGGTGGGCGGGGCACTGTCACCGACATAATCGAAAATGCGGGCGTCGCCGAAATAGGCGCTCAGGCCCTGACCACCCTCGCTCTTATACTGAAACGTGATCTGATACCGGTCGCCCAGACCCGTGGTCAGCGCCTGGGACAGCGTGTTGGTGGAAAACAGGAATTCCGCGCTGTTTCCTTTGCCATCGGCACCGACACCGGCGCGCAGACCCGACGGATCACTGCTGGTCCAACTGGTGAAAGATACGGCATCTGTGCCCGCAACGGGGGTTGCGATTTCAAAATCACCGTTGCACAGGAGGCCACCCGTGCAGGTCGCGGCATTGGCGCTGGACGATGCGAGGACCGGGATTGCCACAGTCATCAGCAAAGCCGCCTTGATAGAGGCCGTAACCGCCGACCGGTGAAGACACCCCTTCATGCTGCTCTCCCAAGACCATTAACCGAATATAAACAACAGGCCCTACTGGCCACAGGCATATCGCACCCGCGCGGCACAATAACCCAAATCTCAGCTATAGTGCACAATTCATCACAATGCTTATGATTTTATGAATTCTGCCTGTGATCAAATCATCTCTTTCGGATAGAACCATCGACTATCACCCGCGCTACGCTCTCCATAGCGACTGACCAGCCCCCCGGGGCCTTGCACCTGAACATACGTAAGCAATCATACCAGATCGTGCGCTCAGGATCGTTCATCCAGCGCCAGTCGGCGATGGGCGGCAAAATCAGGAAGGATGGCCGTCCCATTGCACCGGCCAGATGGATCACCGCGCTGTCACAACTGATGACAAGGTCCAGATTGGCGATGATGGCGGCGCTGTCCATGAAGCCACCGCGGCGCCGGTCACGGTCTGCATCTGTGAAATGGGTAAGATTGAGTGCGGCAGACCATGCCGGAAGCTGCTCAAGGCCCGCCTGCTGCTGCAGGCTGAACAGCCTTACGCCCGGAATCGCGGCCAGGGGCGCAAAGGCCGCCAGCGGTATGGATTTGCCGGCCTCCGCCGCCTGCCAGTTGATGCCGATACGCAGCCCGTCGTTTCCGATTCGAGACGCCCAGGCAACGACGCGGTCAGGGCAGGCGCGCAGATAGGGTGCCGACGCCCCCGGCACGGTCGCGGGCGTGCTGCCGCACAGGCCGGGAAGGCTCATCAGCGGAGCATGAAAATCAGCCGCCGGCAACGGATCGCCGTGGCGGATCAACTCATCAATACCGTCCAACCCGCGCAGGATATCCTGCATTTCCGCCTGACACTCGAACAGGGTATGGGCCCCCATGGCCTTCAGAACCTGGAAATAGCGGGCGAATTGCAGCGTATCGCCCAATCCTTGCTCGAAATGCACCAGAATGCGCTTGCCGGCCAACGACGCCCCATCCCAGCGCGGAACGCCCGGCACATCCCGGCGCCATCGCCAGACCGACTGCCGATCCCGCCAGTCATAATGCGGCCAGCCTTCGCGCCAATGACCCTGCTGGATCAGGCAGGTCCCCAAATTCTTGTGATATTCGGGAGTGCCAGGCTCACACCGGACGGCGCGCAGATACCAGGGGGTGGCATCGCCGGGCCGGCCCTGCCGGCGCAGGGCCCCTGCCAGATTATTGACGATGGCCCCCTCAGCCGGCTCCAGCACCAGTGCCAGACGATAGGCGCGCTCCGCCTCCACCGGGCGGTCCAGGGCCATCAGGACATTGCCGCAACGAAAGGCCGCATCGGGGAAATCCGGCCTGACCGCCAGCAGACGCGCCAGGACGGAAAAGGCCCTTTCCGGCTGGCCCGATGTCATCAGCAGGCTGCCCAAGCGGAACAGGCCCGGCGGATGATCGGGCCGCAACCGGTGTGCCTCCTCCTGCATGGCAAGGGCGGCCTCGGTCTGGCCTGCATCCTCCAGCGTGATACCCAGATTGAACAGGGCCACGGGATGGCCCGGCGAAAGGCGCAAGGCCTCGGCGAAATGCAGGACAGCAAGGTGCAGGTTACCGGCGGCATGGGCAGCCTGCCCTGCCTCCATCATCTGGCGAAAGCCATCTTCGGTCACCGGCCCGCCCTCCCTGCCTGTCTGCGGCTTCATGGATTGGCATGGGACAAGTGGCTTGGCAATACCGCCCGGCCCCGCCATGCTCCACCCGCCCCTCCTCCACCAGGATGACCGTCAGCGTGCCTGCCCCCACCCAAACCGACCTGCTGCGGGCCGCAATGGATGCCTATCGGCGGGGTAGCATGGCGGAGGCGGAGGCATCCTGCCGCGATATCCTGCGCGGGCAGCCCGATCATGTCGGCGGGCTTTTCCTGCTGGCCGTGCTGCGTATGGCGGTAGGCGATGATGATGTGGCGTCAGGGCTGTTTCAGCGTGCCCTGACCCTGGACCCGGCCATCGCCGATGCCCATGGCAATCTGGCGATGATCCGACAGCGGCAAGGCCGCATGGCGGACGCCGCCCATCTGTTCCGCCGCGCCGCAATTCTGGCCCCGGACAATCCCGACTGGCGGGTCGGGCATGCCATGCTGTGCCTGGACCGGCCAGGAATGGCTGCCCGCCTTTTCCGTTCGGCACTGGCGCTGGCCCCCGCATCGCCTGCGGCATGGCGCGGTTTGGGACTGGCCCTGCGCGGCACGGACCCAGCGCGGGCCGCCATTGCCTTTGACCGGGCCTGTCGCCTCGACCCGTCGCTTGAACTGGCGGCGAGTGAGGCATTCGCCTGCCGTCTGCAGGCCGCCGACTGGCGCCATTATCACCGCGACCGCCAGCACCTGAAAAACCGCATTGACCAGGGCGGGATCGTCCTGCCCCTGCTGACTCAGATTGCTGGGATCGATCCCGCGCGGCAGCGCCGGGCCGCCGAGGCGGTCTGGCGACGGCAAGTGACCTGGAATCCAGCCCCCATCCTGCCCCGCCGGCGACAAGACGGGCGCCTCACCGTTGCGTATCTGTCGGCGGATTTCCATGCCCATGCCACCGCCTATCTGATCACCGGCCTGCTGGAACAGCATGACCGCAGCCGGTTCCGCATCCTGGCCGGCTGTTACGGCGTGGAAGATGGCAGCGAGGCACGCCAGCGCATCCGTCGCGCGGTGGATGGTTTCCATATCCTGCGCGGCCTTGACACACGGCAGGTCGCCGACTGGGCGGCGGCGCAGGGGATCGATATCCTGGTCGATCTGAAGGGCTATACGGCGGGGGCAAGGCTGGACCTGCTGTCACGACGGCTGGCGCCGGTGCAGGTGGCCTATCTGGGCTATCCCGGTACGTTGGGCGGGGGGCCGGTCGATTATCTCATCGGCGATCCCATTGTGACGCCACCCACCGAGCAGGCCTTCTACCATGAGCGTCTGGCCATTCTGCCCGGCTGTTATCAGGTCAATGACCGCGACCGTCCCCGGCCTGATGCTCCACCGGACCGGGCCGCTTTGGGTCTGCCACCGGACAGTTTCGTCTTTGGCGCCCTGAACGCACCGCAGAAGATCACACCCGATCTTTTCGCCTGCTGGATGCGGCTGCTGAAGGCGGTGCCCGATGCCCACCTGATGCTCTATGACCCAAACGATGCGGCGGCGGCCAATCTGCGCGCGGCAGCGGTCGGGTTGGGCGTTGATCCGGGCCGGCTGACCTTTGTCGGCGCCGCCCCACTGGCCCAGCATCTGGCCCGCTACCGCGCCATTGATCTCTGTCTGGACAGCTTTCCCTATACGGGTCACACCACCACCTCCGACGCATTGTGGATGGGGGTGCCCGTGGTCACGCGGCAAGGGGATGGTTTCGCGGCACGGGTCGCGGCCAGCCTGCTGCACGCGGTCGGCCTGCCCGACCTGATCACCCATGACCTTGCCGGCTATGAGGCACTGGCCCTGTCAATAGCCCGTGACCGGACACGTCTTGATGAGCTGAAGACACATCTGGAGCGGGTTCGCGGCACCGCGCCGCTTTTCGACACACCTGCCTTCGCACGGCATCTGGAACGGGCCTATCGGCTGATGTGGGAACGGCATTGTGCCGGCATGCCGCCACAGACCCTCATCGTGCCGCCACACGATTGATCAGGGCGTCGCGGACGCGTGCCACGACCGATGCCCAATCACCCGCCCGCTCCTGTCGGAACAGGCGCATGCCGGGATACCAGAGCGTCGCCGTCCCCTGATCCCGCCAGCGCCAATCGGCATTGAGCGGCAGCAATGTCCAGACGGGCCGGCCCAATGCACCCGCCAGATGCGGCGGCGCCGTACAGGAACTGATAACCAGATCGAGGTTGGCCATGATGGCAGCCGTATCGGCAAAATCCGTGATCTCCGGCCCCAGGTCAGTGAAGTTCAGCCGCAGACCCGCGCCCAGCGTCTCCATATCTGCCCGACCGCCCCCCTTCTGCAAGGCGAAGAAGGAAACGCCCGGCCCTTCCAGAAGGGGCAGCAGGGCCGACAGGCCGGGGGAGCGGCGGCGATCATCCTTGAAATCCGGATTGCCGGCCCAGACCAGACCAACCTTCAATCCCTTGAAATCCGATAATCGGCGTGACCAGTCCGCCATTAGCGCCGGTTCTGCGACGAGATAGGGCACCGTATCCGGCATCTCCTCCAGGCCCAGCAGATGCGGCAGGCTGAGCAGCGGGACATGCGCGTCATGGGGCGGCAGGGGGGCACCATGGGCGATGATGGTGGCGCCGCCCCCCAGGGTCGTGAATATCCGGACCAGTGCCGGCGCACATTCCACGATCACCCGCGCGCCCCTCTGGGCCAGCAGCGGCACATAGCGGGCGAACTGTATCCCATCGCCCAGCCCCTGTTCATCATGGACCAGCAGCGTCAGGCCGGCGGGATCGCCCCCTGTCCAGGCGGGCGATGGATAATCGCGCAGACGCGCCGGAAAATCGCGCAGACGCATCCGCCATTCATAGGCGGCAAAACCGTCCCGCATCCGCCCTTTCAGCAGAAGGCAGGTGGCCAGCAGTGTATGGGCCTCCGCATGGTCGGGATCGGCGGCCAGCGCCCCCTGGCAGAATTCCATCGCCTGTTCGATGCGGTTCTGGTTACGCAGCACCAGCCCCAGGTTCAGCCAGGCATCGGCAAAATGGGGCTTGACCCGGATGGCCCGACGCAGCCACCGCGTGGCCTCCTCGTCCCGGTCACCCAGTTGCGACAGCGACAGGCCCATATTGCTCATCACCGCCGCTTCGTCGGGCATCAGCACCAGCGCCCGGCGATAGGCCTCGATGGCTTCCGCATAACGGCGCAGGTTCTTCAGCACGACACCCAGATTGGCGTGGGCCCTTCCATCCTCCGGCGTCAGGCGCAGCAATTCCCGCCAGATACTCTCCGCCTCCCCATGCCGGTCCAACGCCATCAGGGAAGTGGCCAGCAGGAAGCGCTGCAGGCTGGCATCGGGCACCAGCGCGATGTAGCGGCGCAACGGTTCCAACGCGGCTTCATGGTCACCACGGTCCAGCATGACGCTGGCCAGATTATGCTGGGCCATATCCAGACCGGGATCGATCAGCACCGCTTCCCGCCCCGCCACCTCCGCTTGTTCCAGCCGGCCCAGCGCCCGCAATGCCGCGCACAGGTTGGAGAAGCCGGCGGCATTGTGATGGCGTTGCCGCAGGGAACGGGCCAGCAACGGCACCGCCCCCGCCGCATCGTCACGCAGCAGCGATAGCACGCCCAGCGCCATCAGCACGTCCGGGTCCTCCGGGCACTGTTCCAGCACCAGGCGGAACAGGGCGGCGGCCTGCACCAGTTGCCCCGCATTCTGAAGGGCGACCGCTTGGGCCATCAGGTCATTGGCGCTGGCCGTCACGCGCCGCCCTCCGGTGCGATCCAGCCCATTTCCTCAAACTGCGCACGGCGGGCGCGAAGGGTGGCCGGGAAGCCATCATCGATGGGGACCCGTTGCAAGGCGGTCCACATGCCGGGAATGGCCCCTTCCTCAAACCGGCCTGTGGCGAAGAACTTCTCCAGCCGCGCGCGGTTCACATCCCCGTCATTGCCGAAACTGTCGATCATTTCGCGGTGGGCAAAGGCATCCAGCTTGGCCAGGAACCGGTCGATCCCGCCCATCCAGGTGAAATGCCAGCCCGCCGCCGGGATGGTCTGCCCGATACCCTGCTTGGCCAGATAGCGCATATTGTTGGCCCCGACCTGACGGACCAGGGCGAACGGCGCCGCGGCCACCGAAATCCAGGGTTCCTGTGACCGCAGGTTCAGGAAATAGAGATGGATGTCCAGATGCGGTGCGAACAGGGACGGGCCTTCCGCACCCACCGACCGCAGCTGAGACGCTATCTCGGGCCGCAAAATCTCGTCGGCGTCGCTGATGACCACCATGTCGGCGGGCCCGGCCTGGGTCAGGCCGCGCAGGATCGCCTGGCGCTGATGCGCCTCCCGCACCCAGGCGAAACCGCCGGGATCATCCTCCACCACGACATGGATGATCTTGTCGGCATAGCGGGCGAACCTTTCCCGGTTCTGCGCGTAATAAAGCGGTTTGGGCGTACCCGCATGGGTATAGGCCGCCTCCACCAGCACAAAATGATCGACGACGGGCGACAGTTCGGCCAGCCGGATCTCCAGCAGGTCCAGTTCATTATAGAACTGGAAGCAGTCATAGAGCTTTCGTCCCCCCGGCGGTGGGGCGGGCAAGGGTGGCGCCCCCGGTCCCGCAGCGTCAAACCAGGCCAGGAAGGCATCGTAACCGCGCAGCGTGCCCCACATCGCGGAACGCTCGCCCTCGTCATTGCCGTCCAGATGCAGCAGGCTTTCGATCTGGCCGATCAGCGCCGTCGCTTGCTCCCGCCAACCAGTACCCAGCCGGCCATTGGCTCCCTCATTCAGCACCGTGCCCAGATTTTCCAGCAGCAGCCGCTGCGACAGCGCCAAGCGTACGGCACCCAGCCGGCGCCAGGCCTCCGGATCATTATCCAGGGCCGCCGCCTGGCGCAGCAACTCGACCTGATCCGCCCGCCGCCCCGCCAGCCGATGCCGCGCCGCAATCATGCGCAGCAGCAGGGCCCGGCGCACGGGTGCCGTCTGTGCGGCCGCAGCTTGGCGGGCAAGACTGGCATCCTCTCCCAATGCGCCGGCCACCAGGGCCATGGCATTGAACAACCGCGCCGCCGAGGCAGCCTCCAGCGTCTCCACCTCGCTGAGCGTGGCCTGTTCGGCATCCGCCAGCCATCCGGTCAGCATGGTCCGCGTGGGACGGGCGGACAGGATGGTGGTGCTATCGATCCGCAACACCTGCGCCACCAGTTCCAGGGCCAGGGCATGTTCCGCCAGCGCGTGGCAGGCGATGGCGGCGGCGAGGCGGATACCGGCATCATCGGGTGTCAGTTCCGCCACCAGAAGACAGGCCGACAGCGTCGCCGCCGCGTCATCCGCCGCCCTGGCCTGCGACGCCAACTGCCGGCCAGCGGCGGCCAGTGAGGCGGTCCATGACGCATCACCCGACAGCAGCGGTCGCACCGCCCGCAACGCGGCGATCCGCATGGCCAGGGGCGCCCCGTCAGCGCCCGATGCCAAACCGGCCAGCATGGCGGACATCCAGCCCCGCCATTCCACAGGATCAGGCGTTTCCAGGCGACCGGCACGGCCCAGCGACAGCAGCGCGTCGGTATGCCGGCCCTGTGCCACCTGAACCTGCATCAGCACACGCCAGACGCCGGCATGGGCAGGGTCCAGTGACAGGATACGCATGCACAGATCGGCCATCGCGTCATGGTCGTTCACCGCTGCCGGTCGCTTCAACTGCCCCAGAATGTCCGCGACATCCCCTGTCGGCGGCTGCCAACTGGCCTTGTCCGACAGGAAAGACAGCCAGCGCTGCGCCTGCCGGGTCCAGCCCTGGCCCGCATCGGCATGCCGGACCTGGGCGTGCAAATGCCTCTCTACCCCTTCCGGCTGTTCCTGGTACCGGCGCAGTTCCGACACCATGACTTCCGCGAACTGGGCCGCGTGCCGGGCCGGGTCGGACGGCACGGGCAACAGTCGGCCGAATCCCGCTGCCGTTTCCGGCAGGGCGCCAAGCTGGCTGGACACAACCAGACAGCCCGCTGCCAGCGCCTCCATCACGCTGATGCAGGAGGTTTCGGCATAACGGTTGGGATAGGCCAGGGCCGCCGCCTCCCGCAATCCCGCTGCCAGGGCGGGCTGTGAGACACTGCCGATATAGTCAACGCCATCCGTGTCCCGGCAGCGTTCATAAAGCGCTGCATAGGGATCACGTTCCAGCGGCACCTGATAGGTTTCCAGGGACGAAAACACTTTCAGCCGGGTTCCCGGTATGGCGGCGCGGATCAGGGGCATGGCCGCCAGCAGCACATCCAGCCCCCGGAAGGGCGTGCTGGTATAGGCCAGAACCGGGGGCCAGGATTTGGCCGCGATGATCCTGTCCTCCGCCGTGAACAAGCCCGCAAAGCAAGGGGCCGGCGCATTGCGCGCGATATGGCAGCGGTGACGGGGCAAGCGGAAGCGCTGGATGAAATCTTCCCGCTGCCACCGGCTGACGAAAATGAAGCCATCCCACAGGCCGGCAATATCGGGGTCGGTCAGGCCGGCAACAGCGGGCTGGTCACCGGCATGCTGTGTCCACAGCAGAAGCCGGCACCGTCCATCGCTGGCCGTGTGCAGGTTGCGCACGCTTTCGCTGTCACAGCCCCCCATGACCACCAACACATCATACCACGTCAGCAGAGAAACAGGCATAGTGCCATGGTGCCGGCACATGACCCCATCCACCATTCCCGGCGCCGAGGTCCCGTTGACCAGCGTGACCTCTGCCCCCAGGCGGGCCAGGGCGGGCGCCAGATAACAGGCAGCCGACTGCATGCCGCCCAACGGGGCCGTACGTGTCGTATCCGGCGTATAATCGCCGAATGTCGTGTCGAGGAAGGCGAGTTTCATGACCCTTTGAACCACAACGCCATTCAGCTTTTCGTTCCTGTTAGCATAGTTTGGTTGCTATGGAATGCGTGACGAAATCGGCATGGGCACGGCTATGCGAATGAACCCGGTGGAATGCCGCCGACTTCTGGCGAACGAGCCGACCGATGTGATGGCGCTTCAGCATCTGGCCGCGGACCTTCGCGATAAGGGCGATGGGCTGGGGGCGATGCGGCTGTTTCGCCGTGCCTATCGCCTGCATGGAAACACAGATATCTTTGTGCAGCAGACCGACACCACGCTGCATGTCGCCCTCAACCAGATTTCCGCCCTGCTGGATCCGGGTCAGTTCGTTGAGGCGGCGAAACATCTGGAATGGCTGGCGGATTTCATCCCGCCCACCGGCCATCTGGCACGGCTACTGGCCACCGTCTGGCTCATCCTGGGCCGGGATGGTGATGCCATCGCCATGCTGCCGAACATTGGCGGCGGATCGCCATCCGATACCGGCATCGGCGTGGCGCTGGCGGCATTGGACACCCATCGCCGTCACTATGGCGTGATCGGTACTGTCGTCATCCCCGCCTTCAAGGCGGCGGGCACTATCGGAGAAAGCCTGGACAGCATCCGGATGACGCTTGCCCATTACCGCCTTGCCTCGGGCCGGGAGGATGCGCAGGTCCACATAGTGGTGGTGGATGATGGCTCGCCCGATGATACGGTGGATGTGGTCCGCGCCTGGGGGCGCACGCATCCCGAACAGAGCCTGTCCCTGATTGCCAATAACCAGAACCGGGGGGCCGGTCGGGCCCGCAATGCCGGTGTGGCGGCGGCCATGGGTCCCTATCTCTGGTTCCTGGATGCCGACGATCTTTTCCTGAACCGGCATTTCCACGTCACCGCCGGCATGCTGGACGCCAACCCGCAATGGGATTATGTGCGTACCGACATGGTGTTCGACCGGATCGACGATCAGGTCTCTGCCTCCTGGCGGGAGGCGTCGGTGCGCACCTATCCCTGCAATCTCTGCATCCGGCGGGAGGCGCATGCGCGGACCGGCGGATTTCCCGAGGAAACGCCTTTCTGGCCGGCCACCGCCGACGATGTTGCCTATTCCCGTGCCATTAGTTTGGCACTGCAAGGCGTCAAGATCGGCCTCAAGACCGTTTTCTACCGTATGAGCCCCGGCAATGTCCTGGACCGGATGCAGGCAGAGATGGTCAGCGGGCGGGAGCCCGGTGAAGGGGCGGAGGTCGATAGCCGCTTCATGGCCATCGAAATCCTGATCCGCCGCCGCCTCCAGTCCCTGTCGGCCACGCAGCAGGTCCATGAACAAAATCGGGCCGGTACGGCCAAGACACTGATATCCATGGCCGCGGCGCGGACGGCGGCAGGAGATCACGCGGGCGCCCACGCCCTGTTGCGCCAGACCACGGATATTGCCCCCGGTCTGTTCGCAGCATGGTTCGAACTGGGGATGACATCGCATCGGCTGTCACGGCGGGCCGAAGCGAAATCAGCCTTCGCCCGGGCCAGCAGCCTGCGGCCACAACTGGCCCCAGCCCGCGTCAATCTGGGCCTGCTGATGTTGGAAGATGGCGACGCAGCGGCGGCACTGCCCCATCTGCGCCGTGCCCTGGAACTGGCACCCGACAATATCAATGCCCGTTTCCTGCTGGCCCGTGCCCAGCGCCGGTCGGGGCAATTGCCGGAGGCCGAAGCCAACCTGAGACAGGTAATCGCTGCCTCGCCCGCTAAGGCCGACTATCTGGCCGAACGGTCTGGTCTTCTGCTGGAAAAGGGCGATGGACCGGGTGCACTGACCGCCGCCGACCAGGCGGCACAACACGCTGCCGATCTTTATCATGCCCATGCAGCCAGGGCAGCCGCCCTGGAAGCGCTGGACCGCAAACCGGAAGCACTGGCCGCGTGGGAGCGGGCCATTACCTGCAATGCCGGTTTTGGAGAGGCCTTCACCCGCCGGGCCATGCTGCTGCTGGAGCGGCAATGGGGACTGGCACCTGCGCCGCGCGCCAGGGCAACCGAAACCGCACGCCGGCTGGCCGTAACGCGGCTGGGCAGCAATGGCCGCTTCGGCAACCAGATCCTGCAATATGGCGTGGCACGGCTTTATGCCGAACGTCACGGACTGACCCTGGAAACGGCGCCATGGGCCGGGCGGCATCTTTTCGATCTGGATGATCCGCTGCCGGGTCCCCCACTGCCCCGCCTGTCGGAGGACGAGGCGGAACTGGCGGTCGGGCTGACGGCAAACGCCAAACCCAACGCTGCCGGCCATGATATTGACGGCTATTTCTGTGGTGATACCAGCCCGCTGGCACCTCATGCTGATCGTTTCCGCCGTTTCTTCACGCAATCCCCCCGCTGGCACGACCGTTTCGATCAGGTGCAGGCGCGGTTGCGACAGGCGGGGGATACGATTGTTTGCCTGCATCTGCGGCGTGGCGATTTCGGCTGGGGTCCGTTCTGGGTCGCCCCGGAATCCTGGTATCTGGACTGGCTGGAGGGCATATGGACCCATCTGCCCAATCCAGTCCTTTACGTGGCAACGGATGATCCCGGCAGCACCGCCGCCTTTGCCCGCTACCGGCCGCTTACAGCTTGCGCACTGGACCTTCACCCTATCGAGGGAGCCGCGTTCCTGGACGATTTCCAGGTGCTGTGCGCCGCCGACCTGCTGGCCATTTCCAACAGCACTTTCTCCTTCACGGCCAGCCTACTGAACGATCGGGCCAGCCATTTTATGCGCCCCGACCGTAGACGCAAAGAACTGACGCCCTACAAGCCCTGGGCCTCCCCCGTCCTTTTAGGGTAACCAATTCAGAAAAGTAACTTCCAGTGTTAACAAGTACACATTAACCAGTTCACAACAAGAAGAGGAAAGCGGAACGTTTGGTTAAAATTTTCAATTTCGTACTCTTCCTGTCCTGATGAATAGTTCGGAACCAGCGGCAGCACCGCTCATCTCTCGCGGTTTGCTGTGACATGTATCCCGAAGATATACCTGTAGTCTGCTCCAGTGCTGGTTTTTATGTTTCCGTATCCGCTCCAATAGGGTAATACGGCAGTATGAATTATGGTCCGGCCGATTCTGTCGGTCGAGATCGAACCCTACGCCTTTGGTATAGGCTGGGTGTCTTCAGGTGGGGCGAGGGAACGAACATGGCTGCTGGCGGTACACTGACCCTTTCGGGTGGCGCGGACATTACGCTCACCACCGGTATCGTTTACTCCTTCGTGAAAGGCGTCGGCGGCACCCAGGGCCTGGTGTTGAATTCCGCCGGCCAGACCATGACGGTCACCAACCTGGACCATATATACGCCGCGCGCAACGCGACGCCGAAGGAAACGATAACCCTGGGCGGTACCGCCGGCAATACGCTGGGCGTGTCCTACATTGAGACCATTTTAGGCAATATCGGCCGGGATGTGCTGAACATCGTGACGGCCGGCAGCACCATGCTGGTCTCCGACGTCGAAACCTTCATCGGCGGCGCCACGGGCACCGACTTCATCACCCTGGCCAATACCGGTGGCACCACGATCGCCGTCACCTTTATTGAATCTCTGATGGGGAACAGCGGCAACGATGTTGCCGTCTTCACCAACACCACCGGCACCACCACAGTGGTCGGCCTGTTTGAAACCGTCATCGGCAACAGCGCATACGATTTATTCGCCACCCATGCCACGCTGACCGGTAATACCGTCCATTTCATCGGTGCTGAATTCCTGATCGGCGGCACCAAGACAGACGTCTATTCGCTGGGCAGTGGCGGCAACACCATCGGCGGCATCTTCCTCGACACGCTGATTGGTGGCGCGGGCCGCGATGTCTTCACCAACGCCTTCAAGACCGGCACTATCGATCTGCGTACCGGCGCCATGACTTTGCTGGTACAGGGGATCGAACATGTGGCCGGCGGCTCCAGCGGTCGCGACATGCTGGTCCTGGGCGATACCAACACCACCATCACGATCTCCGATATCGACACCCTGGTCGGCAGCAGCGGTGGTGCCGATGTCGTGACGATGGAGGAACGGCGGACGACACCGATCACCGGCAGCACCGCCCTGGTCACCGCCACCAGCAACGGCACCATGTTCGTGTCGATGGTGGAGACGCTGATCGGTACTAGCGGCTATGACACCATCTGGCTGACCGCGCCGGGTGCCAGCAGTGGCAACACGATCAACGTTTCGTTGATCGAAGCCATTGCCGGCCTGGCCACGAATGGCGGTAATGACTACGTGCAGATCGACCAGTCCGGCGGTAGCACGACCACAGTGCGTTTCATCGAAACGCTGGTCGGTGGCGCCGGCCAGGATGTGGTGCAGTTGGACCAGCTTTCCTCGCTAGGCAACACCCTCCTGATCGTTGACATTGAGACGATTGCCGGCAGCACCAATTTCGACACTGTAAACTTCACCAGTGCCGGCACCCTGAATGTGTCGGCGGTGGAAAGCCTGAAGGGCAGCAGCGGTGCAGACACCGCTATCTTCGGCTCCACCACGTCAAGCAGCGTCACGGTCACCGATATCGAAACGCTGCTGGGCGGCATGGCCGGCAACATTGTCAAGGTGACGACGGGCAGCACGCTGAACGTCAACATGATCGGCACCCTGATCGGTTCGCAGCAGCGGGAATCGATCACGCTGGCGTCGGGCGCGACCGGTCTGGCGGTGCTGAATGTCGATACCCTGATCGGCAGCGCCTATAACGACACCGTCTCCTTCGGCCAGGGCACCACCAGCGTCACTACCGCCGTGTCGTTCGTGGAAACCCTGATCGGCACGGGTGCCGGGGCTGTATTCCTGGCCACCAGCGGCAACACGGTGACGGCGGGTATGTTGTCGACCCTGTTCGGCAGCGCTGGCATGGATGTGGTCTCCCTGCTCAGCAGCGGCAGCACCACCACCGTCTCCCTGGTGGAAACGCTGCTCGGTGGTTTGGGTACCGATGTCATCACCTTCGCCGACAGTGCCGCGACCGTCTTCGTGTCCGGTGTCGAAACCGTCATAACGGCAACCCAGACGCTGGCCCTGGCCGGCGCCGATCAGACGATCGTCATCGGCGGCGTCACCAATGTCCTGCAGATGCCCGCCACCGGCGGCAGCAGCAGCGTGGCCCTGCCCTATGAAACGGTGCTGGGCGATACCGCCACCGACATCGTCACCCTGACACAGACCCAGGGCACGACCCTGGCGGTGCAGTTGCTGGAAACCCTGATCGGCACCGCGCAGAACGATGTCATCGTGCGCACGGGCACCGTGGGCAGCACGATGCTGGTCGGGCAGGTGGAAACCTATATCGGTAATGTCGGCGCGGATGTCGTCCAATATGCCGCCGGCACGACCAGCATGGCCTTCACCGCCGTGGAGACCGTTATCGGCAGCGCCAGCAGTGATGATGTCGTCACCTGGGCCGCTTCCGGCTACACCATCGCCGTCGATAGTATAGAAACAATCATCGGCACCGCCGGGGCCAACGTCATCACCGACACCGGCACCACCGGCGGCACCATCCGCATCTCGCTTCTGGAAAGCGTGACCGGCGGTGCCGGCAATGACACGCTGGCGATGGAAGGAACGGTTGCCAATACCCTGACCGTCTCCAATATCGAAGCCGTGGTGGGCAGCAGTGGTGTCGATGTCCTGTCGGTGGGCACGTTCGGCAGCACCATCGCCGTTTCGGCCATCGAGACGCTGATCGGCGGCGCGTCGGGCACCGACGTGGCGACCTATACGGGCGCTGCCGGTGCCACCCTGTTCGCGGCCCGCATCGAGACCCTGATCGGCAACAGCAGCGACGACATCGTCAAGCTGGTCGATGGCGGCAACACCATGGTCATCTCAGCGTTCGAGACGATCATCGGCGGCGCCGGCGTCCGGGATACCATCACGCTGGGCAGCGGCGGCAATACCTTCACGACGACACTGGTCGAAACCCTGATCGGCGGCACCAGTACCGACATTGTGGTGATGAGCGCGTCCGCCAATATCGCAGTATCCTTTCTGGAAACTCTGATCGGCAGCAGCGGTGTGGACCAGGCGTTCCTGATTGGCACATCCGGCAACACCCTCGCCGTCTCCGGCGTGGACATTGTGACCGGCAGCAGCGGTGCCGATACGGCGATCTTCGCGGGCAGCGGCGGGTCAACCCTGAGGGTCAGCGCGCTGGAAACCATCATCGGCAGCAGCGGTGCCCAGGATGCGGCACGTGTCGAGGGCACGGTTGGATCGACCGTTACGGTTTCGCTGCTTGAAACTTTTGCCGGTGGCACCGGCACGGAAGTGGTGTCGTTTGCCTCCACGGGCGAAACCGTCACCGTCTCGGCCGTCGAAACCCTCATCGGCGGCGCCGGTGTGGACAGTGCCCTGCTGACCACCGCCGGCAACACCATATCGGTTGCTGGGATCGAAAACATTGTCGGTAACGCAGGCGCCATATCCGACCTGATCAACTTGGCCGGCACCGGCGGCAGCACCATCACCGTATCCCTGATCGAAAGCCTGAACGGCACCAGCGGCACCGACATCGTCACGCAGGCCGGCACCGCCGGATCGACAATCGCACTGTCGTTGGTGGAAAGCCTGCTGGGCGGGTCCGGCAACGATGTCATCCAACTGGGTTCTGGCGGCAACAGCCTGTTCATCACGGGCGTGGAACGTGTGATCGGCGGCAGCGGCACCGATCTGGTCAGCATGGACAGCGGCGGCGGCACCGTCACCGTCTCACTGACCGAAAGCCTGATCGGCGGGGCCGGCAGCGATACCGCTTTGCTGGGTTCGCTTGGCAACACCATCACCGTCAGTCAGATTGAAACCCTGACCGGCGACGCCGGCAGCGATGTGGTCGCCCTGGCCGGCACCAGCGGCGGCACCTTCCAGGCCGCGCTGATCGAAAGCCTGACCGGCGGCAGTGGTACGGAAACCATCATAATCGGCAGCAGCCTGGGGTCCACCCTGGCCGTGTCGCTGATCGAAAGCCTGGTCGGCGGTTTGGGCTCCGATCTCGCCAGCATGAGCGGCACCCTGTCGATCACCGGCGTCGAAGCCGTGACGGGCGGCAGCGGAAGCGATCTTGTCACCATCGACCAGACGGCGGCCAACACCCTGACCGTTTCCCTGGTCGAGAGTGTGCGCGGCGGCACGGGCGCCGATACGGTGGCGCTGGGTGCCGGCAACAATACCCTGCTGGTCGATCTGGTGGAAAACATCGTCGGCAACAGCGGCAATGACACGATCCGCCTGTCCGCGAACACCAGCGGCAACGACGTCACCGTCACGGGTGTGGAACGCGTCCTTGGCGATTCCAGCGGCACCATCGACCATGTGCGGATGGCAACCGGCGGCGGCACCATCACCGTCTCCTTGGTGGAAAGCCTGACCGGCACCGTTGACAACGACATCGCCACAATCTCGGACAGTTCCGGCAGCACCGTCACCGTCTCGCTGATCGACAGCCTGACGGGCGGCACCGGCACCGATATCGTTACCCTGGGCGGCACCAGTGGCGCCACCATTGCCGTTGGTGCCGTGGAAAGCCTGGTGGGCAGCAGCGGCGCCGACGGCGTTACGCTGACCGGAATTGGCGGCACCCTGGCCGTCAGTGCGGTGGAAGCCATCACCGGCAGCATCGGCACCGATATCGTCACCGCCGCCAGCGGCAACGGCACCACCGTCACCCTGTCCGTCTCCCTGGTGGAAAGCCTTACCGGCGGTGACGGCACCGATATCGCTTTGCTGGCCAGCGGCGGCAACACGATCACCACCAGTCTGGTGGAAACCATCATCGGCAATACCGGCCTGGACGTGGTGCAGCTCGGCACGGGCGGCAACACGATCACCGTGACCGGTCTGGAGACCGTGATCGGCGGGTCCGGCACCGATCTGGTGACATTCACTGAAACCAGCGGCACCATTGTCGTCTCCGGTGTGGAGACGGTTCATACAACCGACCGCACCCTGGCCTTGGCCGGCGCGGCCACCACCATCGTACTTAGTCCCGCTCAACTGGTCCTGACGGTACCCAGCGCCGGCGGCAATACCGTGACCGTCGATGCCTATCAGACCATTATCGGTCAGGCCGGCAGCGATGTGGTCACCTTCACCCAGGCCTCAACCTTGGCTGTACAGTTGCTGGAATCGCTGGTGGGCAGCGGCGGCAACGACGTGGCCACCAACATCAGCACGGACGGCTCCACCCTGAATGTTTCCGATATGGAAACAATTATCGGCAATTCCGGCCTTGACCGCGTGCTGCTGTCCAGCAATGGCAACACGCTGGCTGTGACGCTGCTCGAAACCCTGATCGGCGGCAATGCGACGGATGCCGTTCAGGCCTATGGTACCAGCGGCTTCACCATGCATGTGAGCGACCTGGAAACCATCGTCGGCAACAGCGCCGTCAATGCCATCCTCAGCACGGGAACGCTTGGCTCGACCATGTCGGTAAGCGGCCTGGAAACCCTGATCGGGTCCATCGGCTTTGGCACCGACGTCGCCTTGCTGGGCGATGGCGGCACCACATTGCGGGTGGGGCAGTACAGCACCCTGGTCGGCGGCACCGGCACCGAGAATATCAGCCTGACCACAGACAGCAGCACCCTGTCCGTATCGCTGATCGACACCATCATCGGCACCAGCAGCCTGGACAGCGTCATCATCGCGGATACGGGCGGCGCCAGCCTTTTCGCGTCGCTGATCGACACCCTGATCGGCAATGTCGGCAACGAACTGCTCACCCTGGGCAGCAGCGGCAACACGACGTCCATCAGCGGCGTGGAATCCGTTGCCGGCGGTGCCGGTACCGACGCCCTAACGGCATTTGGCAGCGGCATCACCACCAGCGTGACCGGGGTTGAAGCCTTCTACGGCTCGTCCGGCAATGACGAAGTGACCCTGTCGAGCAACGGCGGCAACACCATCCTCGTCCGGCTGCTGGAAACCCTGATCGGTGGAACGGGCGGCGATACGGTGTCCTTCGGCACCGGCGGCATCACGACCGTGCTTTCCAGCATTGAAACCCTGATTGGTGGGACTGGCGTCGATACCGTTATCCTGACCTCGGCCAGCACCATCACGTCTGTGGGCGTGGAAACGCTGATCGGCAGCGGGGCCGGCACCGTCGTGACCCTCACTGACTCCGATACCAGCATCTGGGTGCAGGGGATCGAGACCATCCACAAGCCCAACGGTACAGAGGTGCTGAGCGGCACCGATCTGACCAACGGCACCTGGGTCGTCATCAACAACCAGATCATCAATCTGCCCAGCGCCAATACCGTCACCGATTACCGCACCGTGATCGGCAGCGGCGGTACCGACACCGTCACCTTCACGGTCAGCGCCACCATGGCGGTGCTGGCAGTGGAAACGCTGATCGGGTCCAACGGCACCGACCTTGTCACCACCACGGGTACCGCCGGCTCCACCATGATGATCTCCCTCGTGGAAGAACTCATCGGCGGCAGCGGATCGGACAGAATCCTGCTGGAGACGGGTGGAAATTCCGTATCGGTCACCCAGGTTGAGACCCTCATCGGCAATACCGGGCTGGATCAGGTCACCCTGGGATCGGCTGGCAACACGATCGTCACGTCGCAGGTGGAAAGCCTGCTGGGCGGTGTTGGCAAGGACCTGATTGCCGGCAGCGGCACCTTCAGCGTCAGCCTGATCGAAACACTGTTCGGCGTCGGCGGCAGCGACGTCGTCACCATCATCGGCACCCACGGTTCCACGATGCTGGCCTCGGCGGTTGAAACGCTGATCGGCAGCAGCGGCATCGACGACCTGACGCTATCCAACAGCGGCGCAACCAATATTGGCGGGGTCGAAACCCTGCGGGGCAGCAGCGGCACCGACCAGGTCACCCTTCTGAATGACGGCAATGTCCTGACGATCCTGAACGTGGAAACGCTGTTCGGCGGCACCGGTACCGATAACGTCACCTTGGCCACCACCGGCAACACCCTGTCGATTACGGCACTGGAATCGCTCAACGGCGGGGCCGGCACCGATGTGGTGACCCTGCTGACCGGCGGCAGCACCTTCGCCATCGCCTTGATCGAAACCCTGGTTGGCAGCGGCTCGATCGAAGTGGTGACCAGCACGGGAACCGCCGGCATCACCCTGTCGATCAGCGACATCGATACCCTGATCGGTGGTTCCGGGACCGACGTCGTTACCCAGACGTCCAGCAGCGGTGCCATCATCGCTGTGGCGGCGCTGGAAACGCTGATCGCGGGTGCGGGGCAGGACATTGTCCGTTTCGCGGACGGCATCAACAGCACCATGCTGGCCATCGGGGTCGAGACCCTGATCGGCGGCACCGGCATCGACAATGTCACACTGACCACAGCCGGCAGCACGACCATCGTCTCGCTGATCGAACAGCTTTCCGGTGGTTCGGGTAAGGATCTGGTCGCGCTGGCCAGCGCCACGACCCTTTCCGTATCTCTGATCGAGACATTGTTCGGCTCCGGCGGCACGGATGCCATCAACGGCACCGGCACGTTCGGCGCTACCTTGTCCGTCAGCGGGGTGGAAACCATCATCGGTGCCTCCGGTACCGACGTGGTGAGCCTGACCAACAACGGCAACACGGTCTTCGTCGGGCTGCTGGAAACCCTGATCGCCAGCAGCGGCCAGGATGTTATCGGCTTCACCAGCCAGGGCGCCACCATGGCGGTCGCTGGCGTGGAACAGCTGGTGGGCGGTTCCGGCACCGATGCCGTCATCCTGACCGACAGCGGCAACACCATCACCATCCAGAATCTGGAAAGCTTGACCGGCAGCGTGGCCAATGATGTGGTCACCTTCGCCACCGGCGGCAGCACGACACAGGTATCCCTGGTCGAAACGCTGGTGGGCGCCAGCGGCAACAATTTTGTGCTTCTGGGCAGCAATGGTAACACGCTGTCCTTTGGTGCCGTGGAGACGCTGCTTGGTACCGGCAGCGGTATTGATGTGGTGACGGCCACGGCGGCCGGCACCTATGTCGTGGGCTTTATCGAGACCCTCGTTGGTAGCAGCGGCGCCGACCGTGTCACTTTGGCCAGCATGGGCAGTACGATGTCCGTGTCGGCGGTGGAAACCCTGACGGGCGGTATTGGGACCGATGTCGTTGGTTTGAACAACCAGGGGAACACCATCTTTGTCGGTCTACTGGAATCACTGGGCGGCGGTACCGGCAAAGACATAGTTACGTTGCGCACGGGCGGGAATACCCTTTGGATTGACGGCTTGGAAACGCTGACTGGCGGTTCCGGGACCGACGCGATCAGACTGTCTTTAAACGGAACCACTTTATTTATATCCCAATTGGAAACGATCCTGGGCGGCGGCGGGACAGATGTGCTGGTGACCACCACCGACGGCGCCAACATGTTCGTTGACGCAATCGAATCCCTGATCGGCAGCAGCGGTACTGAAACTATCACCCTGTCCAGCAACGGCAGCACCATCAATGCTGAGAATATAGAGACTCTTATAGGCGCCAACGGTGGTGCATTCACCGACGTGGTGACGCTGGGCAACGGTGGCAACACCATGACCGTTGGGCGCCTGGAGACATTGAAGGGCGGCAGCGGCACGGATTTCATAACGCTCACCCCCTCTGGCGCGACTATCAGTTTGTCGGGTTTGGAGACCCTCGACGGTGGCAGCGGCCTTGATATTGTCACGCTGGCCGATACCGGTAACAGCATCCAAGTTTACCGCATCGAAACGCTGACAGGCGGCGCCGGTGTGGACGTCATCAGCTATCGTTCCTTCGGCAGCACAATTTCCATGCGCCTCATGGAAACGCTGATCGGGGGTATTGGCAGAGATATTGCACTCCTGGACAGCACAGGTAATACGCTGACCATCAGCGCCATGGAGCAGTTGACCAGCACTGGTGACGGGCGTGATATCGTTACGCTCGCCGCCGCAAGCACCCTGTCCATCGCCCTGCTGGAAACGCTGGTCGGCACCGCCGACACGGACGTCATCACCAGCACGGGCGACCTGGGCGTCACCATGCTGGTATCGTCGGTCGAAACCCTGTTGGGCGCGGCTGGAACCGACGCCATCATCCTGTCCACCAGCGGAACGGTCACGGTCCAGAACCTGGAAACGCTGTTCGGTGGGACGGGTATTGACGAGGTCAAGCTGCTGACAAGCGGCAGCACCATGTCCGTGGCGCGGTTCGAAACCATCACCGGCAGCACCGGCCTTGATGTCATCACGAACCTGGATACCAGCGGCGGGACGCTGTCCCTGTCCCTGATCGATACGCTGATCGGCAACGGCACCAATGATGTGGCCATCCTGACCGAGACAAGCAGCACGATCTATCTGGACGGGTTCGAGGCCGTCACTGGCGGCAGCGGTACTGACCTTATCCGCGTGTCCAACAGCACGTTGACCACCACGCTGGTGGAAAACCTGATCGGTGCCGGCAGCGCGGCTGTCATCCTGTCGGGCAGCAGTGGCAACACCGTAACGGCCACGGCGCTGGATGCGCTGATCGGCGGCAGCGGGAACGACGCCGTCACCCTGTCCGGCAACAACCAGACCACGCTGGTCAATTTCGAGACGATCACCGGCGGCGCCGGTGTCGATGCCATCACCCTGGGCAGCGGTGGCAACACCCTGCTGTTCCAGGCGCTGGAGACTCTGGCGGGCGGAGCCGGCAAGGATGTCGTCACGGCGGCGGCCAGTGGCACATTCGCCATCGCCCTGCTGGAAACCCTGACCGGTGGCGGCGGCCTTGATATCATCACGGGCACGGGAACCAATGGCATCACGCTGGCGATGCAGGGTGTCGAAACCCTGATCGGCGGTTCCGGCATTGATGCCGTCACCCTGACCAGCACCAGCAGCAACAATATCCATGTCTCGCTGGTCGAAACCCTGATCGGCAATAGCGGCGTTGACAGCGTAACGCTGGGCAGCAGCGGCAACCAGATCATGGTGTCGCAGGTTGAGACCCTTACAGGCGGTCTCGGCACCGATGTCGTGACCCTGGAAGCCACCTTCGTCACGGTCGACAGCGTCCCGACCCTGCAAAGCAACATCGTCATTTCCGATGTTGAGACGATCATCGGCAGCAAGGGAACGGATACGGCCACCCTGGGCAGCGGCAACGATACCGTCACCGTATCGCTGATGGAGAACGTCAATGCCGGGGCCGGTGATGACCATGTCATCATGGCCGGTGGGGGCGGAACCCTGACCGTCACCGGTCTGGAAACCCTGACCGGTGGCAGCGGATATGACGCCGCCGCCCTGGGCGGCACTTCCGGCAGCACCATCCGGATCGAGGCGCTGGAAGAACTGGCCGGCGGTACCGGTACCGACATCGTCACCCTGGTCAGCCCGGCGACGGGCGGCACCACGCTCACCGTCTCGCTGATCGACACGTTGACCGGTGGCAGCGGCAATGACGTGCTTGTCCTTAAGGGAACCTCGGTCGACCGTGAGGAACTGGACGGCAGCACGACCGTCACCGTGACGCTGGTGGAATCCATCGTCACCATCACCGATGTCGAAAGCGTCATCGGCTCCGCCGCCGCTGTCGATATTGTGAAGCTGGGCAACACCGGCGGCAGCACGCTTAGCGCCATCGGCCTGGAAACGCTCATCGGCAACAGCGGCAACGATGTCGTCACCTTCACCGATACCGGCGCCACCATTCTGGTGTCGGGTCTGGAGACGGTCTACACCCCGACCGAGACCCTGTCGCTGGGCGGTGCCCTGACAACCGTTACGATCTTCGTTCCCGCCACCATCCTGTACCTGCCGTCGGCGGGTGCGACGGTCAGCGTCGATGCCTATCAGACCATCGTGGGCGACGTCGGCAAGGATGTCGTCACGCTGAACAGCACCCGTGGCTCCAAGGTCGCCGTGGAACTGCTGGAAACCCTGACCGGCAGCTCCTATGTCGAGAATGTCACCATCGCCAGCAGCAGCGGTTCCACCATGCTGGTGTCGCTGCTGGAAACGCTGATCGGCAATACCGGTCGTGACGTGGTGAAGCTCGACTCCAGCGGCAATACGCTGGCCTTCTCGATGCTGGACGTGATCCAGGGCGGGGCCGGCACGGACACTCTGCGGGCACTTTCCGGTTCCGGCTTTACGACCTCAGTGACCCAGTTGGAAACCCTTGTCGGCAATGGCAGTGTCAATGTCGTGACCGGTACCGGGTCCGGCGGCAGCACCATGAATGTCTCTCAGTTGGAGACCTTGGTGGGCGGTGCGGGTCTGGATATCGCCACGCTGTCGGGCAGCAGCACCATGGCTGTCTGGCTGCTTGAAACCGTCATCGGCAGCAGCAGCGCCGATATGGTAACCGTAACCACGCTGGGCGCGTCGGCCGGCGTCACGGATGTCTATCTGGATGGTCAGGCGGGGAATGACACCCTGGTCGGTGGCGCCGGCAACGACACGCTGATCGGCGGCGATGGCAGCGACACGCTGACGGGTGGTGCCGGTATTGATCTGTTCGATGTCGGCAATGGCGATACCGTCACTGACATCGCCGAAACCGAGAAGCTGCGCATCAGCGGTTCGGTCTTCACCGAAAGCCAGATGACGCTGACCGCCAACGGCAGCGACGCGATCCTCAGCTATGGCGGCAACCAGATCACCCTGGCTGGTCGCTCCGACCTGACCCTGGACAATCTGTATGTGACAGAGAGCGGGGGATCGACCCTCATCACCGTTGACACGATCCGGCCGACCTTCGTTTCGGCGGCGGCCACCGGCCCTCAAGGACCGACATCCAAGGCCCTGACCTTCCTGGTCAAGTTCTCCGAAGCTGTGACGGGCGTCGATCTGAGCGATTTCACCGTCAATAATGTCGCAGACTTCAACCGGCCGCTGCTGTTCAACCAGGCATCCGTGACCGGTAGCGGAGACACCTATACGGTCACTGTCGACGGCATCAAGGGTGAGGGCATTATCCGGCTGGACCTGCTGCCGAACGGCATCAAGGACCTGGCCGGCAACACCCTGACCGTTGGTGGCAAGAGCAACGAATATCTGATCGACACCGTCGCACCGGCATCCATCACCAGCTCCTTTGTCTCGGTGCTGGAAGGTGCCGCTGATGGCACCGCCGTCGGTCTGGTCCAGGCCACGGATGTCAGCGCGCTGACCTACCGGCTGGTGGACAATGCCGGTGGGCGCTTCAGCATCGACAGCAACAGCGGTCTGGTGACCGTCGCCAACGGCAAGCTGCTCGACTATGACAAAGCGACCAGCCACGCCATCACGGTGGAGGTTTCCGACGGTCGCCTGACGACCGAGCAGACGCTGTCCGTCAGCATCACCAATGTCGCGCCCGCAGTCCCGACCGACACGGACAGCGCGCCCAACAGCGTCATTGAGGGTGCCTCGGCTGGTACCACTGTGGGTGTGACGGTCAATGCCGTCGATACCAGCAGCGCTATCCTGGTCTATAGCCTGACCGATGATGCTGGCGGTCGCTTCCAGATCGACGCCAAGACCGGTGTGGTCACCGTGAAGGATGGCACCAAGCTCGATTTCGAGACGGCGTCCAGCCACACGATCATCGCCCATGTCAGCGACGGGCATTCCGGTATCAGCAATCAGACATTCACCATCAATGTCGCCAACGCGCCGCCCACCAAGCCTGTGGACGGTGACAGCACCGCCAACAGCGTGGTGGAAGGGGCCAAGGCCGGCACCCTGGTCGGGATCACCGCCAAGGCGACCGATCCGGGCAACACCGTGGTCACGTACAGCCTGACCGACGATGCCGGTGGCCGTTTCCAGATCGACACCAAGACCGGTGTCGTGTCCGTCAAGGATGGCGAAAAGCTGGACTTTGAGGCATCGGCCAGCCATGCGATCACGGTTCAGGCCAGCGACGGCAAGGGCGGGCTCAGCACCGAAACCTTCACCATCGACCTGGCCAATGTCGTGCCGACCACCCCGGTCGATGATGACAGCATGGCCAACAGCGTGGCGGAGGGTTCCAAGGCCGGCAGCAGCGTCGGCCTGACCGTGAAGGCCACCGATCCCGGCACCACGCCGGTGACCTACAGCCTGACCAACGATGCCGACGGACGCTTCCAGATCGATGCCAAGACCGGCGTCGTTACGGTAAAGGACGCTGACAAGATCGACTTCGAGACGGCCACTGGTCATTCCATCACCGCGCAGGCCAGCGACGGCAAGGGCGGGATCAGCACGCAGACCTTCACCATCGCCGTTACCAATGCTCCCCCGACAGCCCCGGTCGATAAGGACAGCGCCGCCAACACCGTGAAGACGGGGTCCGCTGCCGGTACAACGGTCGGCATCACCGCTTCGGCAACCGATCCCGGCAACAGCGTTGTGACCTACAGCCTGCTGGCCGATGCTGGCGGTCTGGTGGCGATCGACGGCAAGACCGGTGTCGTCACTGTCAAGGATGGCGCGAACTGGACCGGTGTCCTTTCCGGTGACCGGACCGTCACCGTCCAGGCCAGCGACGGCAAGGGCGGCCTCAGCCAGGAAAGCTTCACCCTGGCCGTCCAGGCCCAGACCAAGGCGCCCAGCGCCCCGGTCCTGGCCCCGGGCAGCGATACCGGCATCTCCAGCAGTGATGGGATTACCAAGCCCGGCAGCCTGGTCGTCACCGGCACGGCGGAAGCCGGCGCAAAGATCAGCCTGCTTATCGGCGGCACTGCCAGCGGCCTGACCAGCGTTGCAGACGAGAATGGCGCCTACAGCTTCACCATCGATGCCGGCGCCGCGGCCAGCACGCTGAGCCTCAGCGCCACGGCCACCGGCAAGTCCGGTCTGGTGAGTGAAGCCAGCACCGCCACCACCATCACCATCGACGGTCGCGCCCCCAGCGTGACCGGCCTGGCGCTGGTTGGCACGCCGGCACCGGACAGCACCAGCTTGACCTGGCGGGTCAGCTTCTCCGAAATGGTCAGCGGCGCCACTGCCGCCGCCTTCGGACTGGCCATGACCGGCACGGCGAAGGGGAGCATCGGTTCGGTCAGCATCGTGGACGCGCAGACCATCGAGATCACGGCTACCGGCCTGACGGGCGGCGGCACCGTGACGCTGACGCTGGATGGAAGCCGCGTCACCGACGTTGCCGGCAACAATGTCGCCGGTTCGGCGTCCAGCGCACCCTTCATCATCGGCCAGAGCCAGATCACGGCTACGGGCCTTTCGCGTGAACTGTCCTATGTGGAGGATAGCGGCGCCATCTCGCTGGCCGGTGCCAGCCTGACCGCCGCGCCCAACGCCGCCCTTACCGCAACCCTGACCCTGGCCGACCCGACCACGGGCCGGATTGAGGGCGGTGGCAGCTATGACGCCGCGACCGGCGTCTGGACCGCCATCGGCACCATGGCGCAGATCAATGCGGCACTGGCGGCAGCCAGCTTCGTGCCTGCCTTGAACAATGACAAGGCGACAAGCATCAGCCTGCTGGTCACCGACAACATTGCCGGCAACGCGCCCGTCGGCGGCACCATTACGCTGGCTGTGACGCCGGTGAACGATGCGCCGGTGATCGGGACGGCCATCGGCAACCAGAGCGCCATCGAAGGCAAGGGCTTCACCTTCTCCCTGCCCGCGACGGCCTTCAGGGATGTGGACACCAATGACACGCTGACCTTCTCCGCCACGGTGGCGGGGGGCGGCGCCCTGCCCGCCTGGCTGTCCTTCGACGCGGCCACCGGCAGCTTCAGCGGCACGCCCGGCTTCAACGATGCCGGGGCGCTGGGGATCACCGTCACGGCGACCGACAAGGCCGGTGCCTCTGTCGCGCAGAGCTTCACCGTCACCATCGCCGACGTCAACCAGGCCCCCGTGGCCAAGGATGACACTGGCACTGTCCGTGAAACCGGCATCCTGAACGGGTCCGGCCTGCTGGATAACGACACCGATATCGATCTGGGCGATACCCGCACCATCATCGGCGTCAATGGCGACGGGGCAGTCGGCAGCCTGATCACCCTGGCCTCCGGGGCGAAGATCCAGGTCAATGCCGATGGCACCTACACCTATGACCCTAACGGCGCCTTCAAGTCGCTTCCGCTGGGTGGCAAGGGCCAGGACAGCTTCACCTACATGATCGCCGACAAGGGCGGCCTGACCTCCACGGCCACCGTTACCATCACCATCGATGGTGAGAATAACGACCCGGTCATTCAGGCCCCCAAGCAGGTGATCATTGCCAAGAATTCCGGCGCCATCGGCCTGTCCATCGACATGCCCGTGGACCCGGATGGCAACCAGCTGTTCGTGACCATCGGGGAACTGCCCAGCCACGGCGTCCTGCAATATGCCGATGGCCGTGCGGTTGCGGCGGGTGCCGTGGTGTCCGCCACGGAACTGGCGGGCCTCACCTTCCGCGTTGATCCCGGCTTTGCCGGATCGGCGGGCCGCGTCACCTACTCTGTCAGCGACGGGCAGAAGGACATTGCCAGTGCGGTGGACATCACCATCGCCGAGGAACAGCTGATCGCCATCGGCGTCAGCAACGGCACCCCGTCGGTGCAGGTGGAGCCGACAGGCGACGGCCTGGTCGCCTACCGGTTCACCATCAGCCGCAGTGCCGGTCAGACCCCGGCCACGGACGGCACAGTGACGGTCAACTGGCGCATCGATGAAGGCAGCGGCATCGACCGGTTCGACTTCGCGGGTGACGCGCTGCCTTCCGGCACGGTCACTCTGGCACCGGGTCAGTCCAGCCAGGAAATCACCGTCCTGGTGAAGGCCGACACTCTGAACGAAGGCGACGAAACCTTCACGGTCAAGCTGGATGGTCTGTCCTCCTCCGGTCTGGTCCTGACCCCGCGCATCAACGACCCGTCCAGCGTGTCCGGCACCATCCTGGATGGCGCACGCGACCGTCTGCCGCCTCAAGTCACGGGTGTTTCCGCGCCCGCCGCCGGTACCTATTTCCCCGGCGACAGCGTGGAAATCAGCCTGAGCTTCAGCGAGGCCGTGACCGTTGACGGCACGCCGGCCCTGTCCCTGCTGGTCGGCTCTGCCAACCGTCAGGCGGTCTATGTCGGCGGCTCGGGCGGTTCGGTCCTGACCTTCCGCTATGTTGTCGGTGCGGGCGATCTGGATAGCGACGGCATCTCCGTCGCCGGCAGTATCGTCAATGCCGGTGCGATCAAGGATGCGGCGGGCAACACCGCGCTGGCCGACTTCACCCTGTCGGGTGCCGATTTCGGTGGCGTGGTCATCAACTTCGTACGCGGCAAGACCGTGGACGGTTATATCAGCGGCGCCACCGTCTTCGCGGATGCCAATGGCAATGGCGTCCTGGATGCCGGTGAGGCGTCATCCGTCACCGATGCGACCGGCAACTACACCATCGGCGGCGGCAGCGGTGCCTATGTCATGGTGGGCGGCACCGACATCTCCACGGGCCAGGTCTTTGACGGCGTCTATGAGGCACCGTCGCGCGCCACCGTCATCAACCCGCTGACCAGCGCCATTGTCGGTCTGGCCGGCAGGCAGGCAACCGCGTCCGCCAATCTGGCGGCGGCGGCGCAGTTGAAGACAGCACTGGGTATCGATGCGGGTCTGGATCTGCTGAATGTCGACCCGCTGCAGGCGGCGACGGCATCGGGTGCCAGCGCCGCACAGGTGGCCTCTGCCGTGAAGGCCCAGGCCGAAGCGGTCAAGATCGCCAACCTGATCGTGGAAGGGGCGGCCGTGATGAACGGTGCGGCCACCACCACACTGGCGCCAGGACAAGCAGGTCAGGCAATCCTGGACGCGCTGGCCGATGCCATCCGCGCCCTGCCGGCGGGTTCGACCCTCAATCTGGCCGATGCGGGTACGCTGGCCGGTATCCTGCGCGGCGCCGCCGCCCGGCTGCCCGGCGTCGATGCCGGCAAGGTCGGGGCCGTTGCCGCCAATGCCGGCACCATCATCGGGGCCGGCAACGCCCAGGTGAATGCCGCCGCCCTGCTGACCGATCCGCTGGCGGCCCTTACCGCCATCGCCCGGGTTCAGGTCGTGGCCCAGACGACCACCGTCACCGCGCTGCGGAACGGCACTGCCGCCGGTAACCTGGACGCCGCCGTCACCGCCCTGACGGGCAGCAATCTCGACGCAGCGGTGGCAGGCGCACAGGTCGGAACCGTTGTTCCCACCCGTCTCTCCATCACCGCCATCGATACCGCGAAGGCGGAAGGCGACAGCGGCTTCACCAACTTCACCTTCCAGGTCACCCGCTCGGGTACGGCCCTGGGGGCGGCCACGGTGGATTACCGGGTCAGCGGCAATTCCGGTCTGGATGCCGCCGATTTCGGGGGTACCCTGCCCGCCGGCACCGTCAGCTTCGCCGCTGGCGAGACGGTGAAGACCCTCACGGTCCGGGTCACGGCCGATACGGTGATCGAACAGGATGAACGGTTCACCGTCACCCTGTCCAACCCGTCGTCCGGCATGGACATCCTGGTTGCCCAGGCCAATGCCACCATCCTGAACGACGATCCGGCCAATCCGCGACTGTCCATGCCGGCAGCCACCGCCATCCTGGCGGGCCGCAGCAGCGTGGTGGGCGGTATCGTGGTTCAGGCCGCGCAGGGCGGCACCGTTACCGTCACCCTGATCCCCACCGGTGGTGCGATCACCCTGGTAGGCCCGGCCAGCCAGAGCCGGGGCAGCGGGGCCGTCACCCTGACGGGTACGCTGGCCGATGTGAATGCCACTCTGGCGGGCCTGTATTTCACGCCCGACAGCGGCAGCACCACAGGCAGTATCCAGGTGGTGGCCGGCAACGGTACCGTCCCGCGCAGTGACGTGGCGACACTGGACGTGCGGGTGGCAACGGCGCCGGAGAATATCCTGCCCGTCAAGCCGCTGGTGGTTGCCGGCATCGCGGGTGAGATCATCGGTGTCAGCGTTTCCGACACCGACAGCCCGACCCTGACCGTCACCTTGACCCCCACCGATGGATCGGTTTCCGTGACCGCCATGGGCGATGTCAGTGTGACACGCAGCGATAGCGGAGTGCTGGTCCTGACCGGTTCCACCGCTGCCGTTAAGCAGTCACTAGCGACGATGGAGTTCACCGGCGTGCTGGGCAAGCCGGCAGCGTCGCTGCGGATCGAGACGGATGATCACGATCCTGTCACACCCAATGACAGCGACCTGATCCTGATCGAGGTGTTGCAGCCGCCGCAGACGGTCA
The DNA here is from genome assembly GCF_057809555.1 of Niveispirillum sp. FG156. Classification (NCBI taxonomy): domain Bacteria; kingdom Pseudomonadati; phylum Pseudomonadota; class Alphaproteobacteria; order Rhodospirillales; family Azospirillaceae; genus Niveispirillum; species Niveispirillum sp. FG156. The sequence continues at coordinate 157,672 of NZ_JBMDKE010000005.1, forward strand.
TCCCCGATGGCGTCACCATCCCGCGTGGCACCGCGTCTGCGGTCACGGGCATCAGCGTCACCGACGCCGACAGCCCCGTCCTGTCCGTCACGCTGACCCCGACCAGCGGTACGGTGGCCCTGACCGCCGTCGGTACCGCCACCCTGACCCAGGTCTCCAACACGGTGATCCGCGTCACGGGCAGCGTGGCCGATGTCAACGCAACCCTGGCGACGCTGCTCTTCACCACGGTTGACGGGGTGGAGACGGCACAGCTCCTGGTGCAGACCTCCGATCTGGATGCCCGCACCATGGACAGCGAGAAGCTGCTGACCATCCGTGCGGTGGATGATGTGCTGCGTCTGCCGACCTCCGGTGCGACGCTCAGCCTCGACCGCTATGCCACGGTCATCGGCAATATCGGTCAGGACGTGATCACGCTGGCCCGTCCGGCCGGCACCACCATCGCCGTGACACAGCTGGAAACGCTGATCGGCAGCGCCCAGAACGACGTGGTGACCAGCACCGGCAGCGTGGGTTCCACGATGAGTGTGGAGATGCTGGAAAGCCTGACCGGCTCGCCGGCCACCGATCTGATCTATCTGGGTGGTGCCGGCAGCACCATCTGGATCCAGCAGATTGAGGAACTGGTGGGCAGCCGTGGCCGTGACCGTGTCACCCTGGGCGATGTCGGCAACAACATTGCCGTCTCTGGCCTGGAGACGCTGATCGGTGGGCGTGGCCTGGATCAGGTCACGCTGGCCGGTGGCGGGGCCACCATCTCCGTGGAAGGCATCGAAAGCCTGATCGGCGGCAGTGGCACCGACTTCGTCTTCACCGGTGCCGTGGGGGGCACGCTGTGGGCCAAGGGCATTGACGTCCTGGTCGGCGGCAGCGGTGTGGATGCGGTCCGTCTGGCCGACGGTGGCAACAGCCTGCTGGTCCGTGGTCTGGAGACCCTGACCGGCGGCAATGGCACCGACATCGTCACCATCGGCAACAGTGGTGCCACGATGCTGGTCAGCGGTATCGAAACCCTGATCGGTGGCGCATCACGGGAAGTGATCACCCTGGGCAGCCAGGGCGGCACCATCCGCGTCAGCGGGGTGGAGACCCTGACGGGTGGCAACGGGGCGGATATCGTCACCGTGGCCGACGCCAAGGCCATCCGCTTCGAAGGCGGGGCCGGGGCCGACCAGATCGCGCTGGGGACAGCCCAGGTGGCAGACCAGATCGTCTACCGCAATGCCGGCGACGGTGCGGCGGCGGGCGCCAACACAGGCTTCGACCGTATCACCAACTTCCAGACGGCACTGGACAGTCTGGTACTGGTCGGCAATCTGCGCAGCCTGCTGGACCGCAACGGCGACGGTGTGGTCCAGGGGGGCGACCGGACGACAGGACAGGTCGATATGGCCAATGACGAGGTGGTCCGCCTGACCACCACGAGCAGCAGCCTGACCGATGACAGCCTGATTGCCATCCGCACCGCCATCGGTGCCCTGAAGAACCCGCATGCCGGCGGCAGCGTCATGGTCCTGGCCAGCGACGAGACCGACACCGGGATCTACATGGTCACCAAAACCAATGGAGAGCAGAGCATCACGTCCGGGGAGATCAAGCTGCTTGGCGTCGTATCCAACGCCAAGCTGAACAGCAGCAACATCTCTTTCGGGGGATAATTCCAGATGCTGACAAGGGGGCCGGCCGGTGCCAAGCTGCCGGTCGGCCTCCTTGCATCTGGCGGCAGGAGCTGTTTGGCCATGCCGTCAATGGTCGGCGACTGCCGGCCCGCGATCACATGATCGCGCAAGCCAAAGGCGCGGATGCGCCCGCCCGGCGTATGAGGGAGATAGTAGTGGTGGCACTGGCTTCGGGGACGGGACTTGGCGCGTAATCTGGCATTGACCTGGCAGTTGACGGAAATCCATGGCTGGGGCCTGGTTGGTGTCCATACGGCCCTGTGCCTGGTCGACCGCAACCAGCCGCCGCTACTGCTGGAAAAGCCGGCCTTCATCACCATGCGCCCGTCCACGCGGGAAAAGCTGGAACCGCTGATGGATGGCTACAACCAGATTTCGGCGCTTTCCGCCAAGCATGGCGGCAAGAAGCTTAAGCTGCATGACTGCACAGCCCTGCATGCCTTGGGGAACCATTTCGAACCCGGCCCCACGAGCAACCTTTATCAAGGTGAGGGCAATATTGGTGTCATCGCATTCGAGGATACAAGCCTGGACAAGGCCACCCTGGAACGGGCACGCCAATATGACCGGATCATCGTCCATTCCACCTATAACAGCGACCTGCTGGCCGAACGCGGGCTGCCCGATGTGCGCGTGACCTTCCAGGGCGTGGACCCGTCGGAAATGCCGCTGCTGCCGCGCACCGGCCTGTTCGGTGAGCGGTTCGTGGTGTTTTCCGGTGGCAAGATCGAATATCGCAAGGCGCAGGATGTGGTGCTGGCGGCGTTCCGCATCTTCCACGAACGCCATCCCGATGCTCTGCTGATCACCGCCTGGCACAATGCCTGGCCGCACACATCCGCCGACATCGCGGAATCGCCGCTTGCGGTGCGCGCGCCGCGCATCGATCCGGCCACCCACCGCCTACGCATCACCGACTGGGCAGCGGACCATGGCGTGCCTGCCGACGCCTTTGTCGATCTTGGCTTTCTGACCCGCGCCCAGATCGCGCCCATCCTGGCCGAATGCCACGCCGCCCTGTTCCCCAACCGGTGCGAGGGGGCGACCAATCTGGTGGCCATGGAGGCCATGGCCTGCGGCGTGCCTGTCATCCTGTCGGACAATACCGGCCATCGCGACCTGATCCGGGAGGGGAATTGCCTGCCCCTGCGTCAGCAGACGCCCGTGCCCAACCCGCGCGGCGCGCGTCAGGGCTGGTGTGAAAGCTCGGTGGAAGAAGCGGTAGCCCATCTGGAAACGCTCTACGCGAACCGGCAGGAGGCGCGGGCCATCGGCGACCGGGGCAAGATATTCATCCGCACCGAACGTACATGGCGAGATTTCGCGGAAAGCTTTATTGATGCGGCAGCTTGATCAGCAGGTATGACGCGATGACCGGCTTGACCATCATAACCGGCGGGGCCGGCTTCATCGGCTCCAACCTCGTCGCGGCCCTGGCCGCGCGGGGGGAAGAGGTGGTGGTCTGCGACCGGCTGGGGTCCGGCGACAAATGGCGCAATCTGGCAAAGCATCTGGTGACCGGCTTCGTGGTGCCTGATCAACTGCCCTCCTTCCTGGCTGCACGGGCCGGATCGGTGAAGGCCGTCCTGCATATGGGTGCGATCTCCGCCACCACGGAAACCGATGCCGACCTGATCGTCGAAACGAATATCGGCATTTCCACCCTGTTGTGGGACTGGTGTGCCGCCAATGACGTGCCGCTGATCTATGCCTCCTCCGCCGCCACCTATGGCGATGGCAGCCAGGGTTTCGCCGACGACAATGATCCGGCGGCCCTGGCGGCTTTGCGCCCACTCAATGCCTATGGCTGGTCGAAACTGGCCTTTGACCGTTTTGTGATCGATCAGGTGGGCCGGGGCCGACGGCGCCCGCCGCAATGGGCCGGGCTGAAATTCTTCAACGTCTATGGCCCCAACGAATATCATAAGGGCGAGATGATGAGCGTGGTGGCCAAGAACCACGCCATTGCCGCCGGCGGGGGCCGCGTGCGCCTGTTCAAGTCGCACCACCCCGACTATGCCGATGGCGGACAGTTGCGGGACTTCGTCTATGTCGGCGATTGCGTGGATGTCGTGCTCTGGCTGCTGGACCATCCCGCTATCAGCGGCATTTTCAATGTCGGCTCCGGTCAGGCGCGATCCTTCGCTGACCTGATCACGGCTTTGTACCGTGCGGTGGGCCGCGAGCCGGCCATCGACTATGTCGACATGCCCGATCATCTGCGCGCCAAGTACCAGTATTTCACCCAAGGTAAGCTGGACCGGCTGCGCGCCGCCGGCTACACGGCCCCTATGACGGGACTGGAGGATGGGGTGACAGACTATGTCCGCCACTTCCTGTCCCAGCCCGATCCCTACAGGTAACGCGATGGATGCCTATACCCACGCCGTCGCCCTTCACCGCGCCGGGCAGGCGACGGAGGCCCTTGCCGCCGCCCGTCAGGCCCTGGCAGCAGCGCCCGACGATCCGCTGACCCATAATCTGCTGGGCGTCTGCCTGACCACGGGGCAGCCGGTGGCAGAGGGGATTGAGGTGCTGCGCGCCGCTGTCGCCCGCTGGCCCGATCATGAGCATCTGGTCACCAATCTTGCCATCGCCATGCTGAACGCAGGTGAGCAGAAGGCGGCATGGCACTGGTTGCGTCGTCTGGCCGTGCTGAACCCCGCCAGCGCCACCGCCTTCGACCGGCTGGGACTGCTGTGCAACACCTGGCGGGGCGACCGGGAGATGGCGGCAAGGCTGGCCGACCGCGCGGCGCGTCTTTCGCCACAGGACGAAGCTATCCGCATCAACCAGTCGCTGGCCTGGGCACCGCACGATCTGGACCGGACGATCATGGGTCTGGACGCGACCATCACGCTGAACCCGCAGAACATCTACCCCTATGTGCAGAAGGCAGGCGCCCTGCTGCGTCAGGGTCGGTTGCAGGCCGCCCTGCCCCCGCTGCGCCGGGCGATGAGGCTCGACCCCGCCAACGACGATGCCATCAAGCATGTGATGCGGTGCCAGCGCTACCTCAACGCCAGCCGGGGGGCAGCGGCACAGGGGCCGGGACCCGGCGACGGCATCTTGCTGCGCGGCCCCTTCGCCACCGCGTCCGGTTACGCCCATATGGGCCGCCGCTATATCCAGACGCTGCGGCAGCAGTCAGTGCCTTTGCAGGTCGTTGGTGTTTTCGGGCATGAAACCTGGAGCGGGGAGCCGCTGGAGGCGCCGGTGGGTGCCAAGGCTGCCATCAACATCATGGTTCCCCTGGCCGTGGAACCGATCCCAGGCCTGTCGACCATCCTCTATTCCATGTTCGAAGGCCCCCGCATTTCCTCCACCTGGGCCAAACAGAGCCTGAATGCCGACATGGTGATCGTGCCCACCGAAAGCTCCCGCTTGGCCTGGGCCAGTCAGGGCTATCCAGAGGATCGTATCCGCGTCTGCCCCCTGGGCGTGGATGCGGAACCGGCGGCGGCGGATGCCCCGCCGCTGGTCCTGGTGGATGGCGCTGGCCGATCGGTGGCCAGCTACCGCCACCGTTTCCTGAACGTGTCGGACGCCATCCCGCGCAAGAACCTGGATGGGGTGCTGCGCGTCTGGCTGCGGGCCACGAACAGGGGTGACGATGCCGTCCTGATCCTGAAGCCCGGCAAGGGCGGAAACGAGGCGGCGCGCCGGCATCTGCAGGCCATCGTGCGGCAGACGCAGGAACATGTGGGCCGCTCCTTCGCAGAGGCCGCTCCCATCGTGCTCGTCGATCAGCCGTTGACGGAACTGGAGATGACGGGCCTGTTCCGCACCGCCAGTTATTACTGGAGTCTGTCGCATGGCGAGGGCTGGGACCTGCCTTTGTCCAAGGCGGGGGCCATGGGCATGGGACTGATCGCGCCAGCCCACAGCTCCTACCTGGATTATCTGGATGACCGCTTTGCGCGGATGATCCCGTCCAGCACCGGCCCCGCCCATCTGCCCTACAGCGCGGAACCCTGGGAGCCGTTCTTCGGCCTGGATTGGTGGAACCCCGACGAACAGGCAGCCGCATCCATCATCGCCGACATCATTGCCGGGCGCGACAGTGCTCTGCCTGATGCCAGCGCCCATCTTCTCAATAATTTCACCTGGGGCCAGGCGGCGCACAAACTGCGCGGCATCCTGGCCGACGCCGGCCTGCTGCGCCAGGGGGGAGCATCGTGACCGACTTGTTCGATACGGCCATGGCCCGGCATAAGGAAGGCAAGCTGGCGGAGGCGGAAAGCCTTTACCGGCAGGTGCTGACCGCCAATCCCGACCATGCCTTTGCCAATAACAACTACGCCATTCTGCTGCGTGCGCAGCGGCGCTGGAACGAGGCGGTCGCCTATTATCAGCGGGCCTTGCGCGCCAATCCGGAGGATGCGCATGTCTTCAACAACCTGACCTGTGTGCTGTCCGACCTGGGGCAGGATGCGAAGGCGGCCCGGGTCGCCATGATGGCCATCGCGTTGAAGCCCGATTATGCGGAGGCCTGGTTTAATCTGGGCAATATCCTGCGCAATCTGGGGGGGAGCGACAAGGCCCGCCAGGCTTATCGCCGCGCGGTCCGCCTCCGCCCCGACATGGCGGAGGCCTGGTCCAACCTGGGGGATACGTACAAATCCTCTTCCGAGCTGACCCAGGCCATGGAGTGCTACCGCACCGCCCTGCGCCTGAACCCCGGCATGCCGGAACCCTATGTCAATCTGGGTGAGGTGCTGAAGGAACAGGGCCGCGTCAACGATGCCATCTCCCTGCTGCAACACGCGCTGGAACAGCACCCGGCCCTGCCGCTGCTGCATTCCAACCTGCTGTTCGCCCTGCATTACACGCCCCATGTCCCGCCGGAGGTGATCTTCCGTGCCCACCGGCATTGGGGCGAACGTCATGCGGCCCCCCTTACGGCGGCCAGCAGCAAAGCCTTCAGCAATGACCGTTCACCAGATCGCCGGCTGCGCATCGGCTATGTATCGCCGGATTTCTGCGGCCATGCCGTCTCCTGTTTTCTGGAACCGCTGTTGCGCGGGCATGACCGGTCACAGGTGGAGATTTTCTGCTATCCCATCTCCCGGCGCAGCGATGCCGTCACCGCACGGTTCCAGGCCATCACCGGCCACTGGGTCCCCCTGACGGGCCTGACCGATGACGAGGCGGCGGCACGCATTCGCGCCGACGGTATCGACATTCTGGTCGATGTGGCGGGCCATACCTGTGACTGCCGCCCGCTGATCTTCGCGCGCAAGCCGGCCCCCATCCAGGTCTCCTGGCTGGGCTATCCCGATGGCAGCGGCATGACGGCCATGGATTACCGCCTGACCGACGCCATTGCCGATCCGCCGGGCGTGACCGATGGCTGGCATCTGGAGAAACTGGTCCGGCTGGATAATGGCTTCCTCTGCTTCCGTCCGGCGCAGGAAACCGCACCCGCCGGCCCCTTGCCCGCCCGGCGCAACGGCCATGTCACCTTCGGTTCATTCAATAACAGCGCCAAGGTGACACCGGAAGTGGTGGCGCTCTGGTCAGCCCTGCTGCTGCGCGTGCCCGGCGCGCGCCTGATCCTGAAAAGCAAGCCCTTCGCCGATCCCGCCACGCTGGCCCGTTACCAATCACTGTTCACGGCGAACGGCGTCACACCTGACCGGGTGGACCTGCTGCCGCAAACCCCGGACCAGGGCGACCATCTGCGCGCCTATGACCGGCTGGACATCGCGCTGGACCCGTTCCCCTATAACGGCACCACGACCAGTTGCGAGGCGTTGTGGATGGGTGTGCCGGTAGTCAGCCTGCGCGGCACCCACCATGTCGCCCGCGTCACGGCCAGCCTGCTGCACCGGGTCGGCCATGACGATCTGGTAGCCGACAGCCCCGATGCCTATCTCGACATTGCCGCCGGGCTGGCGGGTGATCTGGACCGGCTGGAAAATCTGCGCCGGACCCTGCGCCCCTGCATGCAGGCCAGCCCCCTCTGCGATGCCTATGGTTTCGCGGAACAGGTGGAAGCGGCCTATCGGCAGATGTGGAAGGACTGGGTGTAAGGGGCTGGCCACCCCTCACCCTCAATGCGGCTTCACACCCGTCGACTGCTCAATGCTGTTCAAGGCCTCGGCCAGCCGGTGCGAGGCACTGCCACGCTTGGCCGGCTGCTGCTGCACCGATGCATCGGGTGACCATCCGGCCAGGAAGATCACCTCAAACGTGGCCGGCACGGTGCCATCCTCCTCGCGGAACAGCTCCATATAGCGTTCGGCGGCGCGGACGATGACTTCCCGCCGGGTCGGGCGCTTCAGCCGCGACAGGGCGGCATTGGTCTCCCCCATGCCACGCAGATCGCGCATCAGGCGGAACGGGTCAGGATAGCTGACGGTCAGCGTGTCCATATCCGCCACGGGCAGGGCATAACCAGCCCGTTGCAGCAGGCCCGCCGCATCGCGCAATCCTGCCATGGGGCTGATCCGGGCCGACACGCCGCCCGTCACCTCCATCTCCGCCTCCATCAGCGACCGGCGCAACTCAAACAGGCTGTCGCCGCCCAGCATGGACGCGATGAACAGCCCGTCAGGACGCAGCACCTGCCGCGCCTGGATCATGGCACCCGGCAGATCGTTGACCCAATGCAGCGACAGGTTGGAAACCACCATGTCAAAAGAACCGGGTGCAAACGGCAGCGCCTCCTCATCCGCGGCCACAGCCGGGCTGTCGGTATTCGCCGCTGCCAGCCGCGCCATGGCGGGGGACAGGTCGGCATGCACCATCTGCGTGAAGCCGTTGCGGCCCTTCAAGGCCGCCTCCACCTCGCCACCATGACTGCCCAGGCTCAGGACGCGCGGGAACTCCCGGCAGATCATGTCCAGCCGCTCCCCCAGCCGTTCCGCCACCTCGCGCAGCAAGAAATCATGGGCCCCAAGCCCAGGTGCCGCGCGGTCGCGCCGCTGGCGGATCAGGGGGCGGTCGAACAGGAACATGGTGTCGGCGTCGCTCATGCCCTTGCCATACTCCCGTCGGCCGACGCTGGCAACCCGTTGAAGGGTAGAGCAGCGGATGCACGGACATCCCAGGCCGGCGACCGCCGGCCCGCGACCCCATGGTCGCGTGAGCCAAGCCGCCGGATGGCGGCGCCCGGCACCGGAGGGAACACACATAATCTTCATCGAAATATGACAGCGGGCTTCTTGACAGGCGGGGGCAGGATGATTAGGTCATTGGCACTCACCGAGCGTGAGTGCTAACAACAGGCTCACGCCAAACCCTTTTGCCTTTTCAGGGAGAGATCCTATGAAGTTCCGTCCGCTGCACGACCGCGTCGTGGTCAAGCGCGTTGAGTCCGAAAAGAAGACGGCCGGCGGCATCATCATCCCCGACACCGCCTCCGAGAAGCCCCAGGAGGGCGAGGTTGTGGCCGTGGGTTCCGGTGCCCGTGACGAGTCCGGCAAGCTGGTGGCTCTCGACGTCAAGGCCGGCGACCGCGTCCTGTTCGGCAAGTGGTCTGGTACCGAAGTGAAGATCGACGGTGTCGAATACCTGATCATGAAGGAAAGCGACATCATGGGCGTTCTGAACGCCTGAGTCGGATCACTTTAGATCCCACTGACCTCATAGAATTCAAAGGATTAGAGCAATGGCTGCCAAGGAAGTTAAGTTCGGTTCCGACGCCCGCGCCAAGATGCTGCGCGGCGTGGACATTCTGGCTGACGCCGTCAAGGTGACCCTGGGTCCGAAGGGCCGCAACGTCGTGATCGAGAAGAGCTTCGGCGCTCCCCGCATCACCAAGGACGGTGTCTCGGTCGCCAAGGAAATCGAACTGTCTGACAAGTTCGAGAACATGGGCGCCCAGATGGTCAAGGAAGTGGCGCAGAAGACGGCCGATCTGGCCGGCGACGGCACCACCACCGCCACCGTGCTGGCCCAGGCCATCGTCCGTGAGGGCGCCAAGGCCATCGCCGCCGGCATGAACCCGATGGACGTGAAGCGCGGCGTCGATCTGGCCGTCGCCACCGTCGTGGCCGACATCCAGGCCCGTTCCCGCAAGGTCACCACCAACGACGAGATCGCCCAGGTCGGCACCATCTCCGCCAATGGTGAGGCCTTCATCGGCGCCAAGATCGCCGAGGCCATGGCCCGCGTCGGCAACGAAGGCGTGATCACGGTCGAAGAGTCCAAGAGCTTGGAGACCGAGCTGGATGTCGTCGAAGGCATGCAGTTCGACCGTGGCTATCTGTCGCCGTACTTCGTGACCAACGCCGACAAGATGATCGCCGACCTGGAGAGCCCCTACATTCTCCTGTTCGAGAAGAAGCTGTCGGGCCTGCAGGCCATGCTGCCGGTGCTGGAAGCCGTGGTGCAGTCCTCGCGTCCGCTGGTCATCGTGGCCGAGGATGTGGAAGGCGAGGCCCTGGCCACGCTGGTGGTCAACAAGCTGCGCGGTGGCCTTAAGATCGCCGCCGTCAAGGCTCCGGGCTTCGGTGACCGCCGCAAGGCGATGCTTGAAGACATGGCCATCCTGACGGGCGGCCAGGTCATCAGCGAAGACCTGGGCATCAAGCTGGAAAACGTGACCCTGGACATGCTGGGCCGCGCCAAGAAGGTGACGATCTCCAAGGACAACACCACCATCGTCGATGGTGAAGGCTCCAAGGACGACATCACGGCCCGCATCGCCCAGATCAAGGCCCAGATCGAAGAGACCACCAGCGACTACGACCGCGAGAAGCTGCAGGAACGTCTGGCCAAGCTGGCCGGCGGCGTTGCGGTTCTGCGCGTCGGCGGCGCGACCGAGGTCGAGGTGAAGGAGCGTAAGGATCGCGTTGATGACGCGATGCACGCCACCCGCGCCGCGGTCGAGGAAGGCATCGTCGCCGGCGGCGGCGTGGCCCTGCTGTACGCCACCAAGGCCCTGGAAGCCCTGGCCACCAACGGCCCGGACCAGAAGTTCGGTGTGGACATCGTCCGCAAGGCCCTGCAGGCCCCGGTCCGTCAGATCGCCCAGAATGCCGGCTTCGACGGCTCGGTGATCGTCGGCAAGCTGCTGGAGCAGGCTGACACCAACCACGGCTTCAACGCCCAGACCGGCGAATATGGCGACATGTTCAAGTTCGGCGTCATCGACCCGACGAAGGTTGTGCGCGCTGCCCTGCAGGACGCCGCTTCCATCGCTGGCCTGCTGATCACCACCGAAGCCATGATCGGCGAGAAGCCGGCCCCGAAGGCCGCTCCCGCCGGTGGTCCGGGTGGCATGGGCGGCATGGGCGACATGGACTTCTAAGTCCCGGTCGTTCAGCCGAACTGGCCTGAATGCGAAAACCCCCGGCGGAGCGATCCGCCGGGGGTTTTTCGTTTGGATGGCAAGAAAGGCCCAGTAACCCGGAGCCCGTTGTGTTAGGGGCGGGCAAACAAGGCCGCTTCCACCAGCTTGGCCATCGCTGCATACCCCGCCTCGCTGGGGTGCAGGCGGTCGCCGATATCATAGGCGGGCAGCAGGCGACCCGGATTGGCCGGATCGCGCATACCCCGGTCGAAATCGACCAGCCCGTCAAAGCCGGCGGTGGGTGACCGCAGCCAGTCATTGACCTTCTGGCGGATCACCTCGCCATCGGGCCGGTAATATTTCGCCCCCTCATAGGGCATGATGGTGCCGGCATGGATGCGCACGCCGCGCGCACGCGCCCGGTCACGCAGCTGCGACAGGCCCTGGATCACCTGGTCCGCCGTCACCTCCTCCCCCGGTTTGATGGAACCATTGCCGATATCATTGATACCGATCAGCAGCACGATATCGGTCACGCCGGGCTGGCCCAGCGCGTCACGGTCGAACCGGGCCAGCATGCTGGCCCCGGCATTGGGGCGCAGCAGGCGATTGCCGGCAATGCCCTGGTTCACGACGATGGTGCGCGCCACATCCCCACCGCGCGCGGACAGCAAGGCCGACAGTTGGCGCGGATAGGTGCCGCGCGGGGCCTGATGCGTGACGTCACCTTCGGTGATGCTGTCGCCGATGGCGACCAGGACGGGGGACGCCTGTCCCAGGACCTCTACCGTGGCCAGGGGGCTGGCCGAGCGTTTCACCTCTGCCCCCGGCAGCGAACCCGACTGCCCCGTCTGATCACCGGGCGCGATCTCCACCTGCGGGCGGTGGCCGGCCACGATGGCGGGGCCAGGATAATGGATCGACAGTGCCAGGCGTTGGCCCTTCACGACGGGCAGGGATACCGGATCGCTCAACAGCGGGGCGCCGATGGCCAGGCTGGCCTGCGCATTGCCGCCAAAGGTGACGGCAACCGCCGGCCCCGTCGCCTCACCCCTGGCGTCCAGGGGGGTCAGAAGGACAGGGCCGAAGCTCAACCCCTGCCCACCCAGCTCATTCGTGAAACGCAGGCGTAGGGCTTGGCCAGCGGCATCCAGCACCAGGGTCTGGCGCACCGTCTGCCGGTCATAGGTGGGGGTATCGCCGGGGGGCAGCGGGGCCAGCGCCCAGGCCGGTCGCCAGACCGACGCCTGCTTTGCCGGTTGCTGCCCACCCGTGACACAGGCCGACAGGCCCAGCAGCAAGGCCCCGGCCAGCAGGGAACGACCCATCACATGCCACATCGCATCCTCCCATTATTCGATATTAAGAATCATATAATGGGAGACGCTTGCCGCGATCCAGCCTAAATCACCTGCGTCAGAAGCGTCGGGATCTTTTCTTTGAAGGCGAAGAAGCCCTTGCCGGCATGGGGCCAGCACAGCGCGTCATAGGGCCGGCGCAGGGGCAGCAGCTTTACCCCCGCCCGGCCCAGTTCCAGCGACAGGCGGCCCAGCGCGGTCCGAACCGGCCCCACCGGCGCCTCCGGTACCAGCACCTGCGACAGGCCATGGGCGCGGGTCCAGGCCAGTACGTCACCAATGCCAAGGCATGAACCGGGCAGGCCCAGACGCCGCCCCATCTCCGTCACACCATCGCCCAGCGCTGCCGCCGTCCAGTCCTGCACCATGGCCGACCGGCCATCATCAATGATCAGGCCGGCCAGGGCGCTGATATCGACGCCGATGTCCAACCCCACCCCGGCCACATCATCACCATGCAGCAGCAGGCCCGTGGCCGCCCGCCGGTCAGGTACCGGTATGGCCGCGATGGGGGCGGCGGGTGGCGGCGACGCTTCCTCCAGCGCCACCGCAACCCCGCTCAACCCATCGGGATCAAACCGGCCATAGGTGTGGTCGCGGATATTGTCGCGGCGGGCCAGATAGGTTTTGCCCTTGGTATGCAGCCCCGCCACCCAGCGCCAGGACAGGGTGTTGCTGGCCGGGTCCCCATCCAGCAGGTGGCGGAAGAAGAAATCGGCGCCCAGTTCCCAGGGCAGGCGCAGCGTGAAAATCCAGATGCTGGCAAACCACATGCGGGCATGGTTATGCAGATAACCGGTCTCCACCAGTTCGACCGCCCAATCATCAAAACCCTCAATACCCGATCGGCCTTCGCTGGCCCGCTCCACCCGGCGCGCCAGCGACCGGTCATGCGCCATGACGTTCATGGCCGCGTCCAGCCCCTGGACATAGCGGTCATAGATGCCGGGCCGCATTTCCAGCCAGCCCTTCCAGTAGGCGCGCCAGAACACCTCCGCGACAAACTTCTCCGCTGCCTCCGCCCCATGCGCGGCGATGGCCGCCCGCAGCAGTTCCTGTTCGGTCACCAGACGATGCCGGACATAGGGGGACAGTTCGGACACGGCATGGCGCTTGCCGGGACCGGGGTCGCTGTTGCGCCCGGCGGCATAGGTGCGACCCATACGGGGGATGAAACGGGACAGCCGGTCAAGGCCGGCAGCGCGGGTCGGGGGGAAATTAATCATCTGCATGGGTGGGCGAGATAGATCGCAGCGGCCCGGCGGAAAGGGGGAGCGTAGCGTCAGAACCGACTTCTATGCCCTTCAGATGCCTGCGTCGGCCACCGTCCCCGTTACCGCATCCATGCTGGTCATGATGCGGGCATAGGCTTCCCGCTCCACCTCGGTCAGGTAGGGATGCCAGATGTCGAAGATCAGAACGACGCGCAGTTCATCGCTGTCGTTCCAGGCTTCATGTTCGATCGTGTCATCGAACACCCAGGCCTGCCCGACCTTCCATTCCCGCGTCTCGTTACCGACACGAAAGCCGCAGCTGGCAGGCACCACCAGCGGCAGATGCACCACCAGCCGCGTGTTGGCCACACCATGGTGCGGCGGAATGCGGGTGCGCGGCTTCAGCAGGGAGAACATGGCAACGGGCGACCGCTGCGGTACACGCGGCTGCGGCATGTCGGCCAGTACCGACATGGTAACGGGGCAGCGCTCAGCATTGGCCGGCACCGGCAGCCCCTTTTCCAGCAGATGGAAGGCGCTCCACCGCGGGGAATGGTTCAACGGCTTCCACTGATCGAGCGGCGCCCAGTCGGGATATTGTACATAAGGTACGGACCCGGACTGATCCGGATCGGCCAGCAGGCCCGCCAGTTCCCGCTGAATATCGCGCGTCGCCCCTTCCAACCGTTGCAGCCAGGGGAATTCCTCACGCTCAAAAAATTCGATGGAGGGCAGGCCCGGCAAATGGAAATGCGTGGGTTTCTGGGTATAGACCTTCCGCCGGCCCACCAGATGATCGATCATCTGGTCGATGCGACGTGTCTCCGCCGATCCGCGCGGGCTGGACAGTTCAGCGACGGAGCCGCGCAGGCTGCCTTCCAACTCACGCAGATAGGCATCATGGATCTGCTGCGCGCGGGCCACGGCGCGGCGGGTCGGCTCGTCATAATGGCCATGCGGGGCATACTGGGTCAGGGCGACGCCATAGGCCTGTGCCGCCTGGCGCTGCTGTCCCTGCGCCTCCAGCACACTGGCCCGCATCAGCAGGGCCAGGAAATTACGCGGATCAATGCGCAGCGCACTGTCCAGCGTCGTCAGGGCGCTTGCCAGATCACCACCGGCCCGGTGCGAGACAGCCAGGTTCAGCCAAAGCGAAATGTCACCGGGAAAGCTGCGCAGGGCAGTTTCCAGCATCTCCCGCGCGTCGCGCATGCGGCCGGACGCCATCAGGCGCATGGCCGTCAGGCTGGTATCCTGGGCCGTCAGTTCCGCTACCGCCATCGGCTGTTCCCTCACACACGGCAAAACGCTCACGCCCTAGTCCCAACGGACTAGGCCATTTCGAATGATAGGGATGGTGCCAATTCTGTAAAGCACCACCCGCACCCCGTGCTTAACGAGTGATTAACAGTCTATGATTTGTAACGAAACATGTCAAACCATCCCCGAATCTGCATAAAAATCAGTCAGACATATGCATTTTCAGATGGTTAGGACAAAGACTACCCGATCGAATGCAACAGAATCGGGGGCAAGGCCCAGCCGAAATAAACCAGGGCGGTCGGGAAATGCCCGGATCAGCAGCCCAGCACGTCCCATTCCATGAAACAGACCGCGTCCTTCCGGTTCACGGAGCAAGGCATAGAGGTC
Organism: Niveispirillum sp. FG156; assembly: GCF_057809555.1. Lineage (NCBI taxonomy): Bacteria > Pseudomonadati > Pseudomonadota > Alphaproteobacteria > Rhodospirillales > Azospirillaceae > Niveispirillum > Niveispirillum sp. FG156. The sequence goes on from NZ_JBMDKE010000005.1 coordinate 172,817, forward strand.
CGTGTGCCCCACGATCTCCATGCCTGCCTTTCGATATAGACTCAACGACCTATCCATGGCATCCGCCAACCGGCGCCTTGTATCCGCCTGCCAACCCGCATCGGACAGGGCCGCCGCCCCGACGACCAGCGCCGGTCCGGCCACCGCCCAGGGTCCCAGCCGTGCCGCCATGGCACGAACAAGGCTCGGCGGGGCCAGAAGAAAGCCCAGGCGCAGCCCCGCCAACCCGAAGAACTTGCCGAAGGACCGCAGGATCAACAGGCCCGGTTGTCCCGCCAGCGGAGCCAGCGACAAATCGGGCCGCAGGTCACAGAACGCTTCATCCACCAGCATCCATCCCCCACGCCGCGCGATTTCCGACAAGAGGGGCCGCAGCCGCGCCGGATCATGGGTGCGCCCGTCAGGATTGTTGGGATTGACCAGCAGCAGCACGTCGGGCAGCGGCCCCGCAGGGTCCGGCAGGTCGGCGATCGTCCGCACCCGGTGCCCGGCCCGCCGCCAGGCGGGGCCATGTTCGCCATAGGTGGGACCGACAATCGCCACATCCGCCCCCGCCGGTCGCAGGAAGGGCAAACCACTGATCAGCACCTGTGACCCTGGTGCCGCCAGGATCGCGTCGGGATCGCTGACGCCATAGGCCACCATGCCGGCGCGCGTCAGCGCCGCCTCATCCGCCGCCGATGGCAGGCGTGTCCACAGCGCCGGCTCCAACGGGGGCAGCTTGTAGGGCCAGGGGTTGATGCCCGTCGACAGATCGATCCAGGGCCGGGGTGCCTCGGGGAACAGGACAGACATCACACCAAGGTCGCCGCCATGGGGCTGCGCGCATCCACCATCCATGCTATCACCTTGTTCCATCATGGAGATTTTCCCACCCCTGTTGATCTGTGCGCTGGTTCTGGAGGCTCTGCTGGGCTATCCGGATGCGGTTTTCCGCGTCATCCGTCACCCGGTTGTCTGGATCGGGGCCATCATCGCCGCCTTGGACCGCGTACTGAACCGGGGGCCGGGCTGGCTGCGGCGGCTGGGCGGTGTGGTGACGGTGATCATCCTGATGGGCGGGGCGGTCGGCCTTGGGGCGGCATTGCAGGTCTGGCTGCTGTCCCTCCCTTTTGGCTGGTTGCCCCTGGCGCTGCTGGCATCGATCCTGCTGGCCCAGCGCAGCCTGTACCGGTTCGTCAACGCGGTGGCGGTTGGTCTGAATAAGGACGGGTTGGCTGGTGGCCGTGCTGCTGTGGCCCATATTGTGGGCCGCGACCCGGAAAGCCTGGCTGAGGCAGGGGTGGCGCGGGCCGCCATCGAAAGCCTGGCGGAGAATTTCTCCGACGGGGTGACGGCACCCGCCTTCTGGCTGGCCGTTGGGGGACTGCCCGGCATCCTGGCGTACAAGGCCATCAACACCGCCGACAGCATGATCGGCCACCGCACGCCCCGGCATGAGGCCTTCGGATGGGCCGCCGCCCGCCTGGATGATCTGGTGAACCTGCCTGCGTCGCGCCTCACCGCCCTGTTGCTGGCACTGGCCTCGGGCCGCCGTGCGGGCGCAGCCTTGCGGGCCGTCTGGCGCGACGCCGGCAAGCATCGCAGCCCCAATGCCGGCTGGCCGGAAGCCGCGATGGCCGGCGCGTTGAGTCTGCGGTTGGCCGGTCCCCGCCGCTATGCCGGGCATGTGGTGGACGATCACTGGATGGGCGATGGAAGGGCCGAGGCGACGGCGGCGGATATCGAAGCAGGCCTGCGGCTGTATCGCCGCGCGCTGGCCCTGATGTGGCTGCTGGCGATAATTGGAATAGGCATCTAACGCGCCCCCCTCACCCCGCGACGGCCAGCAGCCCGTCCAAATCCAGGTGCCGTTCCACCGCCGCTGCACATTCATCCAGCGCAGCATCGACCGCCGTTTCATAGGACAGGCCAGACGCCACGCCAAAGCCGGACAAGAAGCCAGCCCGAAATCCGTCGCTGGAAAACAAGCCATGCACATAACACCCGGCGATGCGCCCATCGGGCGATACCGCCCCCTCCGCCCCGGCCCCGTCGATGCGCAACAGGGGGCGGTCGCGGCCCGGCCCCGTCGTCACGCCGACATGCATCTCATAGCCGGTAAACGTCCCCTCGCCCGCAGCACCCGCACCGGTGACGGGTTTCAGCACCTTGGACCCGGTCAGGACCGTATCGACATCCAGCCAGCCCAGGCCCGGCACTTTGCCCGCCGGCCCCTCGATCCCACCGGGATCGGCGATGGTGCGACCCAGCATCTGATAGCCGCCGCAGATGCCCAGTACGCGACCGCCGCGCCTGATATGGGCGTGCAGATCCACGTCCCAGCCTTGGGCGCGGAAGAAAGCCAGATCGGCGATGGTGGACTTGCTGCCCGGCAGGATGATCAGGTCGGCATCTAGCGGCAGGGGGCGGCCCGGCGGCACCATGGTCACCGATACTGACGGTTCCAGCCGCAGCGGGTCGAAATCATCGAAATTGGCGATGCGCGACAGCATGGGCACCGCAATGCGCAGCGCCCGGCCCGCCCCCGCCCGCCAATGGTCCAGCACCACTGCATCCTCCGCCGGCAACCGCGCGGCGGCGGGCAGGAAGGGCAGCACACCGAAACTGGGCCAGTCGGTGCGGCGCATGATCTCGATCAGGCCATCATCGAACAGCAGGACATCGCCCCGGAACTTGTTGATGATGAAGCCCTTGATGGCGGCACGGTCGGCATGGTCCAGCACCGTATGCGTGCCCACGATGCTGGCGATCACCCCGCCCCGGTCGATATCGCCGGCCAGGATGACGGGGACGTCGGCGGCCAGCGCAAAACCCATATTGGCGATGTCGCGGGCCCGCAGGTTGGTTTCCGCCGGGCTGCCAGCCCCTTCCACCAGGATCAGGTCGGCCCCGTCCCCCAACCGACCGAAACTGTCCAGCACGGCGGTCAGCAACGTGCCCTTGCGCTGCTGATATTCCGACGCCTCGGCGGTGCCCAGCATGCGACCCTGCACCACCACCTGCGCGCCCGTATCGCTCTGTGGTTTCAGCAGGACCGGGTTCATATGGACGGACGGGACGACACGGGCGGCGCGCGCCTGCAGCGCCTGTGCCCGCCCGATCTCCCCCCCATCCGCCGTGACAGCGGCATTGTTGGACATGTTTTGCGGCTTGAAGGGACGCACCGACAGGCCCCGGTTGGCAAAGGCGCGGGCCAACGCCGCCACCAGCAGCGACTTGCCGACATCCGATCCGGTCCCCTGGATCATCAGGGCGCGGGGCCGCGTCGCCATCAGAACTCGATCCCGGCCTGGGCCTTGATCCCGGCATTGAACGGGTGCTTCACGGACTGGAACTCCGTCACCAGATCGGCGGCATCCATCAGCAGCGGGTTGGCATTGCGCCCCGTGACCAGCACATGCAGGTCGGGACGGCGCGATACCAGGGTCGCCACCACCTCATCAATATCCAGATAGCCATAGCGCAGGGCGATATTCATCTCGTCCAGCACGATCAGGCGGTAACGCTGATCCACCATCATGGCGCGGGCCTGATCCCAGGCGCGACCGGCGGCCAGGATATCGCGCGCCTTGTCCTGGGTTTCCCAGGTGAAGCCCTCTCCCATCACATGATGGTCGATCAGGTCATCGAACCGTTCCAGCGCCACCTGTTCGCCCGTGGCCCAGGTGCCCTTGATGAACTGAACAAAGCCGACACGAAACCCATGGCCGGCGGCGCGCATCATCAGGCCCAGCGCCGCCGTGGACTTGCCCTTGCCAGGGCCGGTATGGACCATTAGCAGGCCCTTTTCATTCTGACGTTCACCGACCCGGCGATCCATCAGGGCCTTGCGCTTCTGCATCTTGGCCTTGTGGCGTTCGGCATCTTCCGGCGTAACAACGGCTTCCATCTTGAGCTCCTTACTTCAACTGCATCGGCAGGCCAGCAGCCATGAACAGCACCTTGTCGGCGATGCGCGCGATATCCTGATGCAACCGGCCCGCATGGTCGCGGAACAGGCGCGACAGGCGGTTGTCAGGCACGATGCCCAACCCGACCTCATTGCCGACCAGCACGACCGGGACCGTCAGGCCAGGCAGCAGGTCGATCAGCCGTGCGGCCTCCGCCTCCACCTCCCGCCCGGCCAGCATGACATTGGTCAGCCAGAGGGTCAGACAGTCGACCAGGACAGGCCGGGCCGTGGCAGTGGCGCGGGTCAATGCGGCCACCAGATCCAGCGGTTCCTCCACGGTCACCCAGCCTTCGGCCCGTCCCCCCTGATGCAACCGGATACGGTCCTGCATTTCCACATCAAAGGCCTGGGCAGTGGCGATATAGACCCAGGGTCCGGGCAGTGCGGTGACCAGTTGTTCGGCCATCCGGCTTTTGCCCGACCGCGCACCACCCAGGACCAAGGTTATGCCAGGGGTGATGGCCGTGCTCATGCCCGCATCTCCACCGGCAGGCGGCGCCAGGGCAGGGCAAACGGCGCGCCCTCATGCCCGCCACGCACCAGTTCGATCCCATAGACCCGGCCCAACGCCCCGCTGTCCAGAAGGTCGGCGGGCGTGGTATCCGCCGCCACCTTACCAGCCTCATCCAGCAGACACAGGCGGGTGCAGTGCCTGAGAGCAAGCGTCAGGTCGTGCAGCACAACCACCACGGCCATGCCCCCCGCCGCCAATCCAGACAGCAGTTCCATCACCTGCAACTGATGATACGGGTCCAGGCCCGCCGCCGGTTCATCAGCCAGCAGCACCGCCGGATCGCCCGCCAGCGCACGGGCCAGCATGACCCGCGCCCGCTCGCCCCCAGACAGGCTTGTCACACTCCGTTCGGCGAACTGTGTGACGTCGCACTGTTGCATGGCGCGGGCAATCGCGGCGCGGTCGGCCTCTGCCTCCCCACCCCAGGGGCTGGCATGCGGCAACCGGCCCAGCGTCACCACCCGCTCCACCGTCAGGGGCCAGTGGCAATTCGCCCCCTGTTCCAGAAAGCCGATGCGCCGGGCCCGCTCCGCCCGCGGCCACTGCTCCAGCGGCCTGTCATCCAGGGCGACAGCGCCATCCGCCTTCAACAGGCCGGCCATCACCGACAGCAGGGTGGATTTACCGGCCCCGTTCGGCCCGATCAGGCCGACACATTCGCCGGCCCCAACCGACAGGTCCACACCATCCAGGATGGGCCGATTACCCCGTGCAAAACGGATATTGCGGGCTGACAGCAGGCTCATCGCATCCGCTCCCTGGTTTTCAGCAGCAGGTGAAAGAAGAAGGGCGCGCCGATCAGACCCGTGACCACGCCCAGTTTCAATTCGTCATTGGTGGGCAGGAGCCGCACCAGGATGTCGGCGGCCAGCAGCAGGCACGCGCCGGCCAGAGCCGACGGCCAGAGCAACCGTGAAGGCTGGTTCCCCGTGACCCGGCGCAGCAGATGCGGCACCACCAGCCCGACGAAACCGATGCTGCCCGTCACCGCCACCGCCGCCCCCACCGACAGGACGGTGCCGATGATGATGCGCCAGCGCAAGGCGTTCAGGTCCACGCCCATGCTGCCCGCCGTGCGTTCGCCCAGGCCCAGCGCATCCAGCGCCCGACCCGACCCGCCCAGCACCAGAATGCCGGCGATGATGAAGGGGGCGGCTACCAGCAGATGGTCGTTCGTACGGTCGGTCAGACTGCCCAGCAGCCAGAACGCGATCTCCAGCGCCGCATGCGGATTGGGGGCAAGGTTGAGGGCCAGCGAGGTCAGCGACCCCGCCAGCGTCTGTACCGCCAACCCCGCCAGGATCAGCATCAAGACCGACGCATCCCGCCCCGCCAGCCCCTGGATCAGCAGCATGGCAAGTGCCGCCCCCAGCATCCCCGCCACGGGCAGGGCCAGCGGCGCCGTCGCCGACAGCCCGAAATAGATGGCCAGCACCGCCCCCAGGGACGCGGAGGACGAGGCCCCGATCAGCGACGGTTCGGCCAGCGGATTGCGCAGATAGCCCTGCAAGGCCGCCCCCGCCATGCCCAGCCCTGCCCCCACCAGGGCGCCCAGCAGGGCGCGCGGCAGGCGGATCTCCAGGGCAATCAGGGCGGCGGGATTGGCCTGCCCGCTGAACAGGCCCGACAAAAGGTCCACCGCCGGTACATCGGCGGGACCGATCAGGAAGCTGGCGGTCAGCAGGATCGGGAACAGCATCAGAAGCAGGAGAAGCGGAAGGCCAGAATGGCCCACTGCTTGCGCCCCGCGTCCCCGGCTATTGTCGGCGATGTCTTGTGTCGTGACGCTCATCGGATTGATCCTTCCCCGGCAGGTGACGGCTTGGGGATGGCGGCGGGCTGATAGGCCGCCTCGTCATGTGTTCCCAATGCCCTTCCCGCCACCTCCGCCAACCGCTCCACCCCCTCGATCGAGGCGGGCGAGGCGCACAGCCACCAGGCGATGGAAAAGGCAGCGTTGGCCATTTCCCCCCGCGCCGCCGCCAGAGCGGGGTGGTCCATCACAGACTGGCCTACGCCGGGCCGGTCGGGCCGGACGCTGTCCAGCACCAGCAGGTTCGGCGGGTTCAGCAGCAGCGTTTCCACCGCCACCCTTCCATTGGGCCGGCCCGACAGTTTCCCGCCGATATTCTCCAGACCGGCGGCCTTCATCATGTCATTGACGATGCCGCGCGATCCCGGCACCTCACCACCCGGACGGTAAAGCGCCGCCGTCGGGCGCGGGCCGTCACTGGGTCCCGACAGCTTGGCCCGCAACCGGTCGGCCAGGGCACGGCCCTGCCCGCTCCGGCCCAGAGCATCTGCCACCTGTTCGATCTGCGGCGGAATATCGGCCAGGGTCTGCGGCGTTTTCAGCCGTAACACCGGCACGCCCAGCCGTTCCAGCATGCCCACCGTCTGCGCGCGGGCATAACCGCCGGCAATGACCAGATCGGGCTTCAGCATCAAAACACTTTCCGCCGTCCCATCATGGATGGGCATGCCGGCGGCCCGGTCGGCATAGGGGGACAGGTGTGCATCCCCTGCCAGCCGGGTCAGCCCGGCAATCTGCGTCTGCGCATCCAGCGCCAGCAGGAATTGATCCGCGCAGAGCGACAGGGAGACGACGCGTGTGGCGGGCGATAAGACCGGCGCCGCCCCCACGGGAAGCGCCATGAAGGCCGCCACCAGAAGGGCGACGCCGGCCCGCATCAGAACGTCACCGTCACGCCGCCAAAGGCCGACCGGCCCGGCGCACGATAGGTGCGAACCTCCTGGTAATCCTCATCGAACAGGTTCTCCACCCGCCCGAACAGGCTGACATTGCCCAGCACCGCCCATCGCGCCGTGAAATCGACGGTGGTGTAGCTGTCCAGGATGGGCGACGTAGCGGAGGCGGTGTCGCGCTGCTTGCCGACATAGCGCAGGGCGGCACCCAGATCGATACCCTCCACGACGGTCCAGTCCACCGACGCGTTGAGCGTGTCCTGCGGACGGCGCGGCAGGTCACGGCCCGTACGGCTGTCCTTGGCGTCCAGGTAGGTATAGTTGGCCTGGATCAGGACCGTTTCCACCGGCGTCGCCTCAAACGTCAGTTCCACGCCCTTGGTGCGGGCGCGGGCCACGTTGATATAGCCGTTAGAGAAGCCGATCATGTTCGTATAGGTGTTGCGGAACAGGCTGGCCCCGAACCCGACGCGACCATCCAGCAGCTTCTGATCGAAGCCGATATCGGCCCCCTTGCCGTCCTCCGCCGACAGGTTCTTGTTGCCATAGAACGGGTCGTACAGCTGATACAGCGTCGGTGCCTTGTTGGCGGTGCCATAGCTGGCGCGCAGCACGGTCCCGGTTGCCGGCACCTGATAGGCGCCGGTGGCGCGCCAGGTGCCCTCCGTCCCGAACTGTTCATGATCATCAACGCGCCCGCCCAGCGTCAGGGTCAGGTCGCTGGTCACGGCAGCCTGATACTGCACGAAGGCCGACTTGGTGGTGACGCTGTCATCCAGGCCCGTGCTGGTGGCGGTGCCCACCGTATTGGTGGTCTTGCCATCCTCCTCATCGACCGACAGGCCGATGGTGGCGACATCGGCGTCGCGCAGACGCAGGTTGCCCTGATAGTCCAGGGCCTTGCGACGACTGTCGAAGGTGGAGAAGCGGTAGAAACCCGTGGGCTCGTCAAAGTCGCGGTCGGTGCTGGCATAGCTGGCGGCCAGCACATTCTCAAACGCGCCGTCCAGCAGGCTCAGCGTGCCGGCACCCCGGACCTGCCAGGTTTCCTTTTCCTGGGAGGACGGGCCATCGCCGCCGAACGGATCGAATTCGGTGTCCAGCCAGGACCAGCCGGCATTCAGGTCGAAACGCAGAATGTCCGACGCCTTGACGCCAAGGCGGCCACTGACCGACCGTGCATCGGTGCCATCCTTCTCATTGCCCGCGAAGGTGCGGGAGAAGCCGTCGGTGTGCAGGTTGGTTGCCGACAGGGCGTAATCCACCTGTTCGGTGCCGCCCGTCAGACCAGCCTGCTGCCGGAAGGTGCCATAGGCCCCGGCTTCCAGCGTGCCACGGATCTTCGTCTCGCCTTCACCGCGCTTGGTGATGACATTGATCACGCCGGCCATGGCGTCATTGCCGTACAGCGCGCTCTGCGGGCCTTTCAGGACTTCGATCTTCTCGATATCGCCGGTCATCAGGCTGTTGAAATCGAACTCGTTATTGGCACCCGACGCGTCGTTCACCTCCACCCCGTCGATCAGCACCTTGACCATGCCGCTTTCCGACCCGCGCAGGCGGACGGTGGAGGTGCTGCCCAGACCGCCATTGCGGGAGATGGACACGCCCGGCACGCGCTTCAGCAGGTCCAGCGCCTGCACCTGCTGGCGGCGCTCGATCTCGGCGCTGTCGATGATGCTGACGCTGCTGCCCACGCGTTCCTGTGCGGTGGGCACCTTGTTGGCGGACACGATGATTTCGGCAACCTGCGTCGGCTCCGCCAGGGCGGCGGATGCGGTCAGGCTGGCCGCAGCGCCCAGAAGGGCGGCGCGGAAATAGGATACTCGGCTCACTTCATAACTCCGTTTCGTTCTTGTTGACGAATTCGGAGGGCATGCGCATGCCGTCACGTCCGCGCCCCGATGGGCACGTGTGTCACGTCATGTCGATAATCTGGTCCTGTGAAAACCCCAAGGGGGTTTGCGTCCGAACCGGTTCACCCGCGCACTCCTTCCGAAGCGCCAGCGCGAAACGGTGAACCGTCCCATCAGGGCACCCCGCCCAATGGCCGCGCGACGCATTGCCGATGGCAGGTCTCCTGGCTCACGGGTCGTCGCACATGCCCGGCCTTCCCAGTTTCCCAGTGGCCATGTCGGGCAGTACTCGCCGCTTACAGTTGCGGGGGCAGCCATGGCATTGACACCCTGCGGCGCCGCACCATGTTCCCTTTTCACCCCTTGCGGGGAACCATCGATGCCCCGGTCTTACCGCGCCCGCGAAGGGCGCGCAAGGTTACCCTTGCGTCCAGGCCTGACATGACACCTTCCCACATGTGACATGGAAGTAACTCCCCCGTTAAAAGCGGCAGGAGAAGCCTGCACCGATGCGCGAAAGGCCGTGGTCAAACCGCGAAAAGTCAATCACCGTCGAAAAGTTGGAACAGAAAGAACTTAAGGTTGCCGGTACCCGGCGCCGACAAAGCACACGGACGAAACCAGTTTTCCCCTAACGGCAAGGGAAAAGGCCCATGATCCTGTCGCTTCGTTCTTCGGTGAAGACCCGCCTTGTTCTGTCCGGTGTCGGGCTATGCCTGGGGTTGGGCCTGGCCCTGACCATCGGGGCCGCGATACAGTCGCAGCGGACGACGGGGGAGCAGGTCCGTCAGGCCCTGAATGAGGCGACCACCGGCTTCGCCCTGATCGCCGCCAATCTGGTCGAAAACGCCATCGACAATGCCCGCATCATCAACGCCCAGGCCGAGGGCGGGCTGAAGATCAAGGGCTATAGCCGGGAACTGGTCTCCGAACAGGCCAGTGCCGCCGTCGGGGCCAACCTGGACATTGTGGGCGTCACCGTCGCCTTCGAACCCAATGGCTTCGATGGCAATGATGCGGGCGGCAAGGGCTATAGCGGTGCCGATGCCAATGGCCGCTTCGTGCCCTATTTCTTCCGCAAATCCGACGGAACCGTGGGGATCGAGGCGCTGATCATGACGGTGGAGGCGGGGATCAAGGAATGGTACCTGGACCCGCTGGCTGCCAACCGCACCATGCTGACGGCCCCCTACCCCTATCCGATTGAGGGCAAGGAAGTGCTGCTGGTCACCGTCAGCACGCCGATCCGCCGCGATGGCAAGCCCATCGGCATCGTCACCACCGACATGGCGCTGACAGCCCTGCAAAAACAGTTCGCTTCCTTCCGTCCGTTGGAGGCCGGTGATGTCCGGCTGCTGGCGCAGAACGGCAATTGGGTGGTGCATCCCGATACCGGCCTGTTGAACAAGCCGCTGGCGAAGGGACCGCTGGCCGATCTGGTGGCGCAGGCGCAGAAGGCCGGGCGGGCCACCTATGCCACCTTGACCCTGGAGGGGGTAGAACGGCTGGTCTTCGCCACGCCCATCAAGTTTAATGGGGTGCAGGAACAATGGGTCCTGATCACGACGGTACCGACCAGCGTCGTGACCGACGCCCTGACCCGGTCCGTCACCACCCTGGCCATCATCGCCACAGTGCTGATCCTGCTGGGCGCCGGGCTGTTCGCGCTGATGGGCAACAGTCTGGCGCGGCCCGTCCTGGCCCTGACCGACGCCATGGTGCGGGTGCGGCGCGGCGACCTGACCTCCCCCATCCCCGGCACCGACCGGGTGGATGAGATCGGGCACATGGCCGAAGCCGTCGTCGCCTTCCGCGATGGTCTGGCAGAGGCGGAGAAGCTGCGGGCGGAGGCGGAGCGTAAGGATGCGGAGGCCGAGGCCAAGCTGAAATCCGACCGTCTGACCCTGGCCGACCGGTTTGAGCGGGAGGTGGGCGCCCTGTTGCGCGGTGTCTCCCAAAGTGCCGAACAGATGGTAGGAATGGCGCAACTGATGTCCACCGACTGCGCCGATACCCAGCAGAGCACCGCCCTGGGCGCGTCTGCCGTGACAGAAGCGGCCGCCAATGTGCAGACGGTGGCGGCCGCAGCCGAGCAGTTGCGCGCCTCCATCGCCGAAATCGGCTCCCAGGTGCAGATGTCGGCCAGCATCGCCTCACGCGCGGCGGAGGAGGCGGGCAGCGCCACCGGCACCGTCAATGCCCTGATCCAGTCGGCCGACCGCATCGGCGCCGTCGTCAACCTGATCAGCGAGATTGCCAGCCAGACCAATCTGCTGGCGCTCAACGCCACCATCGAGGCGGCGCGGGCGGGCGAGGCGGGCAAGGGCTTTGCCGTGGTGGCGTCGGAGGTGAAGAACCTGGCGACCCAGACGGCAAAGGCCACCGACGAGATCGCGGACCTGGTCGCCTCCATCCGGGGATCGTCGGCGGATGCCGCCAAGGCCATGGTCGGCATCGCCACCACCATCCGCACCATCAACGAAACCGCCACCGCCATCGCCGGCGCGGTGGAGGAACAGACCGCCGCCACCCAGGAAATCGCCCGCAATGTCAACGAGGCGGCCCACGGCACCGACGAGGCATCGCGCGCCATCCAGGGCATCGCCGACAAGGTGCTGGCCGTGACAGAGGCCGCCGTCATGGCGCTCGACAATGCCGCGCAGGTCCGCGACAGCGCCGGTGTGGCCGACCGGGAGGTGGGCAGCTTCGTGGCACAGATCCGGGAGGGTTAGGGCGTGGCTCCCTCACCCTCCCAAACGCTACCGCGTTCGGGCCCCTCCCTCTCCCTGCCAAGCGGGCGAGGGGCGAAATCAGGGGCAATGCCCTTTTCCACCCCTCGCCCACGAAGGTGGGAGAGGGAGGGGCCCGGTGGCGCCAGCCACTGGGAGGGTGAGGGCAACAGGCCCCCCGCAGAAGCACCAACAGAAAAGCCCCCGCCCGAGCATCCCGGACGGGGGCTTCATTCCTTCGCGACCTTACTTGGCAGCGATCGTCACGGTGACCGTGTCGGCATAATCGCCGGCGATGTACTGGTCAGAGGCCGGGACCGTGACCTTCAGGTCGGACTTCTTGCCGAACTGCGCGGTGGCGCGGTCGATCACCATCTGGCTGGTCAGGGCGCCGGCGGAGCCGTTGTCGTAGCTGACCGTGTAGTTGATGGTGAAGTTACCAGACTTCAGCTTGCCGGCGTTGGCGGACGCCAGCGTGATCTTGTAGCCGGAGCCGGAATTGCAGGTCTCGGTGACCGAACCGACCGTCTTGGCGGTTTCACCGGCCTTCAGGGCCAGGGACTGGTTCAGGTCCTGGACGGCGATGGTGCAGGATAGAGCGACATTGCCCTTCAGCTGGATGGTGCCGGAAGCGTTCTGGGCCAGGGCGGGGGTGACGGCAGCGGCGGCGATCAGGGCGGCGGCGGCGGTCTTGGCAAAGAACTTGGTCATCATAGGCTCCATCGGTTCCAACTGCTGAGGCATTGTTGCCTTCATGGGAACCAAGGATTGCAGCTTGCGTGCCAACCAAGAACACACCCTGAAAGTTGAGTGATTCCGCGCCTTTCAGGCAGCGTTTACCCTCCATTGACATATTGCATTCTGCAAAATTGCAAAATGCATGTTGAGAAATGCAAATATCATTGCATATTGAAACGGACGCTCCAACCAGCCCCACAACCTAACCTATGGGATAGGGCATCAGGCGCGCAGACGATGGACCTGCACCCGCCCGCCCAGATCCGTCTGCCCCGCCTGCACCACATATTCATGGTGGGTGAACAGAACCACCTGCGTCGCCTGTCCCAATTCAGCCAACGCCCGCAGACCGGCCATGGTCCGCGCCTCGTCAGAGGTGATGAACAGGTCGTCGGCCACGAAGGGCAGCGGGGTCGATTGCGCAACATGCGCCTCCACCGCCGCGATGCGCAGGGCCAGGAACAACTGGTCGCGCAGCCCCTCGCTCATATCCTCCACATGCGCGTCGCTGCCATCCTGGCGTACACCGACCAGAACGGGGTGATCGGCATCGCCATAATCGACCTTCAGGCGAATGACCGGGTTGCCGCCGCTGGCCGCCATGGCCGCCAGGACAGTACCCGCCCGGCGCAGCAGCGGATGCTCATTCCGGTCGCGGTAGCGTTCGACCGCCTGGGTCAGCAGCAGCGATGCCGCCCGCAGCCGCAGCCAGCGCCCCGCCAGCTGTGCCGCCACCGCCACCGCATCGGCCGCATCCTGGGCCGCCCCACCGATACCGGCGCGGTGGCGCATCTCCTCCAGCGTGCGCTCGGCCTCCCGCAATCTGACCGAGGTTTCGGCCAGATCATTCTGCGCACGCTCAATCCGGGTGGACAGGTCCGCCACCTCCGCCGCCATGGCGTCGGGGTCCAGGCCGGTCACGGCATGGCGAAGCTGTTCCGGATCCTGCCCATCGCCGGCCTTGCGCAGTTCCGCCTGCAAGGACAACTCGCTGGCCCGCAACTCCCGCCGCCGCGATGCCGCCGCCACCAGCGCCGGCACATCATCCCCGTCGGTCAACCGATGCAGATGGCGCAGATCGGACAGGGCCGCGGCGGCATCGCGTGCGATCCGTGCAGCGTCCCCGGCCCGCCGGGCTGCCTGATCACGGGATTGTTGCAGGCTTTCGCGGCGCGCCGCCAGGGTCCGGGCCTGCCGCAGCGCATCGTAAAGGGCCGTCGCCGCCGCATCGACCGCCACATCCAGACCGGGCACCATTTCCGCCGCCGCAGACAGCAGGGCCGCACTGTCGGCGCGATAGGCACCGATGTCGCGGTCCAGGCCGGCGATACGGTGATCCAGATCGCGGATCTGGCGCAGTTCCCCCGCGATATCCTCCCATACACGCAGGGCGGCCTCTGCCTCGGCGGGCAGGGCCTGTGCGGCCAAGCCGATACTAGCCATGTCGGCAGCCCAGCCGCTGCCCCAGCCATCCAGTGCCCGTTCGGCGGTGGCCAGATCATCGGCGGCATTGTCCAGGGCGGCGCGGACCAGGGTCAGGCGCTGTTCGGCCTTGCTGGCGGCATCCGCCGCCTGTCGCGCCTGGGCATATGCCGCCTCCGCCGCCACGCGCAGGGCGGGCAGGCTGTCGCTGTCGCCATCTTTCCCGCCGGATAATGTCAGGACGTGGCGCAGATGGGCTGCACATTGGCCGGCATCATCGCTGACACTGTCGAGCGCTTCCTGCAACTGCGCCTGCTGATCCAATGCGGTCAGGATTGTTGTCGCCTGGGTCAGGAATGCCGCCATCTCCGCAGGACTGCCGGGGGTGATGGCGGCGGGCCGCCAAAGGTCGGCCCAACCCTGCGACAGGCGCTGTTCCTCCTGCTCCAGGGTTGCCGCCTCACGGGTGAGGGCCGACAGCCGGTCAGCGCTGGCGGCCAGATCACTCTCGGCCCGCAGGTAATCGGCCACGCGCTGCGCGTCGCGGTCGCGGCGGTCGGCCAGATCGTCCGCCGCCCGCATGGCGGCATCGAAGGCCGGGACGGCATCGGCGGGGGCCGAGGTGCCCTGGGTCAGGTGGGGGCGCAAGCGGGCCCAGTGCCCGTCACGATCGCGCCTTGCCTGGGCGATCAAGGTCGGGGTCGGCACGTCACCGGCGCCAGACAGGGTGCGCAGCGTCTGGCGCAGGCGGGTCGCCTCACCCTCTGCCGCGCGCTGATCCTCCATCAGGCGCAGGCGCTTATTCTCCAGCGCCTGTTCCTGCTGACGCTGCCGCTCCACCGCGTCCGGCGGCGGAAGGGGTAAGGCAGCCAGACGGTCGGGCGGCAGCGCGAAACGGCCCAGGCGGGCCGTCAGCTGCGAAAGACGCGCTGTGCCATCCTCCAGGGCACGCCGCGCCCGGTCCTGGCGCAGCTCCACCTCGCCAAACCGGCGGGCGGCGGCCAGGGCGGCTTCGGCGCGGGCCAGTCTGGCCGCGTCGGGGGCGGTGGCGGGCTGCTGGCGTTCGGCCTGTCTGGCCTCCCGGCTGGCGGCTTCATGCCGGCGGGTGGCGTCGGTGCGGGCCTGATCCAGGCGCGCATGCTCCTTCACCTTGTCGCGGATGCGGGCAATCAGCAGCCGGTCGGGCAGCAGGGCCGAGAGTTGGTCGATATCCGCCGCCTGCCCGATATCGCGGGCCAGTTGCGCCAGCCGGGCCAGGGCGGCGGCCTGTTCCTGCTGCCGCCGGGGCAGGTCGGCGGCGGATTTCGCCATCTCCCCCTGGCGCTGGTACAGGGCCTCAATGGGCGCCGCCAGTGACAACAGGGCCGGAACGGGGCCGGCGGCTTCCAGTGCCGCTTCCGCCTCCGCCAGGGCCTTGGCCGTTTCGTCCGCCTGCCGGGCGCTGGTCAACATCTCCGCCTCTGCCCGGCGCCAGTCGGCGGCCAAGCTTTCGGGCAGGTCCGGCCCCTCCCCCGCCCCGGCCAGGGCCGAAGCCAGATCATCCAGCCGGGCCAGCAGCGGGCGGACACGCCGCAGCCGTTCCAGCCGGCTGCGCGCCGTTTCTGCCTCGGCCAGGGCGGCGCGGATGGCGGCAAGCTGTTCGCGCGCCCCCGTCACCGCCGCTTCGGCAGCTTCCCAGGCTTCGGCCTTCGTCGCCTCGTTGCGCATGCGGGCCGCCGCCTCGGCATAGGCGTCGATGGACTGCCACAGCGGCTTGCTGGCCTGCTTGCGGTGGGGGCTGCCGATCTCGTCCGCGTCGCCGGTCAGGCGGGTGACGATGCGGTCCAGACCGGACAGGCCGCTGCCCGCCTGGAACAGGGTGCGGGCCAGATCGCCGCCCGCCGCCAGCATGGCCTCACCACCGGCCCGCAGGCGGGCATGGTCCAGACCGAACAGCCGCTCAAACGCCACCCGATCCAGCCCGCCCAGCCAGGGGGCCAGGATATTGTCGGGCAGGGCCGTCCCGCCATCACCGTCCAGCAGCGTGGCCGTCCGCCCCTTGCGCCGCTTCACCTCCAGCACCCGCCCGTCGGGCAGGGCCAGCGCCGCCCCGATACGCAGGGCGTTATTGCCGTGGCGGAAGCCCAGACGGGAGCGTTCCGGCACCCCGAACAGCAGGTCGCAGATGGCCGACAGGGCCGTGGATTTCCCGGCCTCGTTGGGACCATGGATAATGTGCAGGCGCGCTTCCGGGTCCGACAGGTCCAGGTTGATCCCGTCGAAATGGCCATAGCGTTCCAGGTCCAGGCGGTTGATACGCATCAGCCTTCCCCCGCCGACAGCCGGTCCAGCAACAACGCCTCCGCATCCTCCAGCAACGCCGCCAGCGCGCCATCGTCCTCCAGCCCCAGATCGGCCAGGGCGCGTTCCGGCAGGCGCGCCTTCAGCTGTGCGATATCGTCCAGCAGCGGGGACAGCGCCTGTTCATCATTCTTCAGCGCGGCCAGCACGGCGGTCAGTTCGGCCAGTGCATCGCCCGTGGGCACCGCACCCCGGACCGGATCGCGCGTATCGGTGACGATGCGTTCGATCCAGATATCCCCACCCGCCCGCGCCGCCGCCTGTTCGGCCTCTGCCGACAGCCAGACGGGATCGGCCTTCAACCGTCGGTGCAGGGCCGTGGCGCCCGTCAGGATCAGGCGTACGGCCAGCGTGCGGTCACCTGCATCAGTCCGCGCCGTGTCCAGGGCGACGGCGATGCGATCGGCCAGCTCCCGTTCCCCCGCCGCCCCGTCCAGCGCCACCGCAACCCGGACCCAGCGCACATCATCCAGCACCACATGCGCGGCATCGGTGATCCGGCCCGCCGCCACCGTGACCAGCGTGGCGCCCTTCGGCCCCGTTTCGTTGGCGTGGCGGCCCTGCAGGTTGCCGGGGAAGATGATCCAGGGGTCGCGGTCGATCACGGCCCGTTCATGCACATGGCCCAGCGCCCAGTAATCATACCCTTTGGCCTTCAGATCGGCGGGCGAACAGGGGGCGTAACGGGCGTGCGGCGGCTTGCCCTCCAGCGCCGTATGCAGCACGCCGATATTCAGAAGGCCGGCAACGGGGACCGGATATGAGGGCACCAGATTGTCGGTGACATCACGGGTATGGAAGCTGCGGCCATGCAGCACCACCCCCAGATCATCCAGCCGGAAACTCTGCGGCTTGCGGTGATCAAAGACATGCACATTGGGCGGCAGCGACAGCCGCCTGGTCATCGTGCTTTCGGCATCATGATTGCCGCGCAGCAGATAGACGGGGATGCCGGCCTTTTCCAGCCGGGCCATCTGTTCGGCAAAGAACAGGCCCGTCATGAAATCGCGCCAGTCGCCATCATAAAGGTCGCCCGCGATGATCAGGAAGGCGACCTGTTCCTCCACCGCCAGATCAACCAGCCGCACCAGCGCCCGGCGCGTGGCGCCGACCAGCATCTCCGCGCGGTCCCCCGCACGTGCGGCAAGACCCAGCAAAGGACTATCCAGGTGAATGTCGGCGGCGTGCAGGAAGCGCATGAAGGGGCGACCGGAAAGGAACGGGTCGGAAGACTTAACCGTTCCGGACGATCCCATGCAACCAAGTGAAACAGAAAATAAAGGGACGTTTCACGGAGTTCACACCTTTCCAGCTCCGAAAGCCGGCAGCTCCGAATGCGAATGAGCGTGAAGAGGGCGTTGATGGGACGATGATAGCAAAGGAAGGGTCGGGAAGTCAGCAGTTACGCGGGGCCGGTGCCAGCGGAGGACGGACGGGCATCCACGACAAACCTAACCTTTAGCTTAGGTTGTGCCATTGCAGCGGCCATAATTGCTATATGCAAGACTATTTGCACATGGCAACATGCATTTTGCAATTTTGCGTTATGCAATAGGCCAACC
>NZ_JBMDKE010000050.1:0-50794 GCF_057809555.1 Niveispirillum sp. FG156
GCGGCAACATCACCAACCTGTCGGGCAAGGCGCTGGTGATCAATGGCGGCAGCGGCTCTGCGGGTACCCTGACGGGTGGTTCGATCACCAGCACGGGCGCCAATGTGGTTCTGGCGTCGGGCAATCTGCTGCTGGGTGACGCTGTCAATGTCGGGTCGAACAGTCTGGTCAATAGCGGCGCCAGCGTGCAGCTGGCAGGGGCGCTGTCGGTCACCGGCAATTACAGCCAGACGGCGGGCGTGCTGAATGTCGGCAGCAATATCCTGTCGGTCAGCGGTGCGGCGAACATCACGGGCGGGACCATCGCGGCCAACCTGTCGGCGACGGGCAATTATCTGGTGGGCAGCGGCGGGACCCTGGTGTCGGCGGGCGCCGGGTCCAGCTATAGCGGGGCGAGTATCGTTGTCGGCGGTGTGACGGGCCTGAAGGCTGTCAGCACGGTGTCGGGCAACAGCCTTCTGATGTCGTTCGCCAACAATTATGTGGGCGGCAGCCTTTCCGCGATCAACAATACGGGCAGCCTGAGCGCGGCGACGGCGGTCTATATCGCCTCGACGGGTAATCTGGGGGCGCTGAACAATAGCGGGACGATCAGCGGCAACATCACCAACCTGTCGGGCCGGGCGCTGGTGATCAATGGCGGCATCGGCTCTGCGGGTACCCTGACGGGTGGTTCGATCACCAGCACGGGCGCCAATGTGGTTCTGGCGTCGGGCAATCTCTTGCTGGGCGACGCCGTCAATGTCGGGACGAACAGTCTGGTCAATAGCGGCGCCAGCGTGCAGCTGGCAGGGGCGCTGTCGGTCACCGGCAATTACAGCCAGACGGCCGGGCGCCTTGACGTCAATGGTAATGTCCTGTCGGTCAGCGGTGCGGCCAGCATCACGGGCGGCACGGTGGCAACCACCCTGTCAGCATCGGGTAATTATCTGGCGGGTTCACAGACCACGCTGGTCGCTGGCGGTGCGGGTTCCAGCTATGCGGGTGTTGCTGTCAGCGGCAGTGTGACCGGCCTGATTGCCAGCGGGGCCACAAGTGGCAACAATCTGGTCCTGGCCGCCGCCAACAACTATATCGGCGGCAGCCTGGGCAACCTGACGAACAGCGGCAGCCTGAGCGCGGCCACAGCCCTTTACATCGCTGCCAGTGGCAGTCTGGGCACCCTGACCAACTCTGGCACCATCGCCGGTGATATCCTCAACCTGTCATCGCGCGATCTTGCGATTGTCGGCGGGGCGTCGGCAGCGCCTGGGTTGCTCACTGGCCGGAACGGTGCGGTGGGCCGTATCGTCAACCGGTCGTCCGACCTGCGTTTCCTGTCGGGTGATATGCGCCTGAACAGCGCCATCGACGTCGGTACCGGCAATGTCGTGAATGCCGGGGCCACATTGCGGATCGACAGCCCCATCAGCATCACCGGCAATTTCACACAGACGGCCGGCGCGCTGGTCTTTGGCATAGGGTCCAGCACGACATATGGTTCCCTGTTGGTCAGCGGTACATCGGGTCTGTCGGGCGGCACTGTGACACTGACGCCGATTACCGGCACTCCCTTCACGTCGGGCCAAACCTATACAATCGTGCAGTCCGGCGGGGCCATCAGCCTGGGCAGCCTGAGCTTTACGGCGGGGGGCTTCAACATCACGCCCTCCATCGTATCGGCGGAAGGGGGCAACAACCTTATCGTGCAGTTACAATCCAACTTCACCGAGGTTGGTGTTGATACCGGCGGCGCGGCTGTCGGCACCGGCGCGGCGCTGGATCAGATCGCGGCCCTCACCTCCGGCAACACCGCAGCGGTGGCGGTGCAGACGCAGGTGTTGACGCCGTTGGCGCAGTTGAGCGCCAGCCAGCAGCAGGAAGCCATTACCCAGTTGTCACCCAACCAGCTTACGCCACAATTGTCTGTTGTCCTGCCGGCGCCCGCATCCGCTGCGGTGGCGCAACGTCAGCAGGTGACGTCCAACGCATTGGAATCCGGTGAACGTGGTCTGGCGGCCGGTGGTAGCGGGGAGAAAGGGGCCATTTGGGGCCAGCTTCTGGGCAATAATGTCTGGCGGGGTACCTCCGGCAACGCCGCCGGCTATAAGGGGGACACTGCCGGCTTGATCACCGGCGTCGATTGGTTCGCCACCGAGGAACTGGCCGTCGGTGCCGCGTTCAGCTGGATGCGCAGCGATACAGACGGCCGTGGTCCGATGACCGGCAGTTCGACCAAGATCAACTCCTATCAACTCACCACCTATGCCACCTGGCGGCCCGAATGGGCGAACGGACGCCTGTCCGCGGGTGCGCAAGTCGGGGCTGGATACAATGACTTCAACCAGAAGCGTTACATCCAGTTCCTGAACCGCGAGGCAAAGGCCGATTACGGTGGCAAGCAATATCTGGGCAAGGTTGATGTCGGTTATGACCTGATCAAATGGGGCGAACAGGTCATCACCCCGAAATGGAGCTTGCGGTCCGTGCGTCTGGTCAACAAAAGCTATACGGAGACGGGTGCCGGTGCCGCTGATCTGCGGGTGATGAGCGTGCATACCGACGCCCTGACCCAGGAATTGGGCTTCCAGGCCAAGACCGGTTTCAGCAGTGTCCTGGGGCCGACGACGCTGGACCTGGAGACTGCCTGGGTGCATGACTATTTGCAGGGGCCAATCGCCACGACCGGCGTTCTTGCCGGGGTTACCTTCTCCAGCATCAGCGAGCGGCCGGCCGCCGATGGCTTGGCGGTGCGGATTGGCGCCACAGTGGCGCATAGCGACGCGGTGGATTTCCGACTAGAATATGGTGGAGAATGGCGCCAGAAATTCCTCAGCAACACCATCATGACAAGGGCGACCATTCGTTTCTAATCCGGAGCCCAAAGCCTTGCGTTCCTGGTGCACGGCTTTGGTCTGCCGACTATCCAGATGCAACGGTTCCCGATGTCGGTGATCATTGCTCAGGCGGCGTATGAGGCGCGTACACTCATATCCAAGATTATTACTGGAAGAACCATGCTGACGAATCTGAAGTTGACAACGTCCAATCGCAAGCTGGCGATCACCGGGGCTTTGTTCCTGGGTATTGTCGCTGCGGCTATCGCCTTCTCCCTGGCGGCCACGAAGGACCGCGCACCGCCGCCTGCCGTCCCCGCCGCCGAAGGGGCGGCCGCCCCCGCGAATGCCGACCAACTCTGGTCAAAGGCCTGTGCCAAGGACCAGAACGGGGCAGACATCTGCTTTGTCGAACAGTTCGCCGTAGCGCAGCCCCAGAACGTCGTACTTCTGCATGTCCGGATCGGCTATATGGGTCCCGAGGGTAAGCCCCGGATGATCCTGGCCGCGCCGAATGGCGTGTTGCTTCCGGGTGGGTTAACCCTGACCCTTGATCAGAATAAGCCGATCCTGTTGCCGTTCAGCACGTGTGATGCCAGTGGCTGTCTGGCGGCGGTGGATATGGACCGGGATGCCCTTAATCAGTTCACGGCGGGCAGAATATTGATGGTCCGCTATGTGCAGGGAAACAACAGCCCCATTGATATTCCGATGCAGATGGCCAATCTCTCCAACGCATTGACAAATATCTCCGCGAAATAGGCTGGCGTCTCCATGAATACAACTCCTCCGCAGCAGCAGATATCCATGGAGCAGGCGCTGGCCCAGGCGCACGCGCATTGGAATGCCGGTCAGGCCGATCAGGCCGAGCGCCTGTGCCAGCATGTCCTGGCGATCTGGCCCGGACAGGCCGATGCTTCGCATCTGATGGGCCTGATGGCCCATGCCTATGGCAATCTGCCCGTCGCCATCGATCATTTGCAACGCGCTTGTCAAACCCCTCGCGCGCCCGCAACTTATCTAAGCAATCTGGCCGAAATGTGCCGCCAGGCGGGACGGCTTGCCGAAGCGGAGGCGGCGGGTCGGCGGGCCATCGCCATTGATCATGGCCTTGTTGCCGGATGGAACAATCTGGGCATCATCCTGCAGGAGGCCGGCAAGTTCGACGAAAGCCTGACCTGTCTGGAACAGGTTGTGGCGTTGAAACCAGACTATGCAGAGGCGCAGAATAACCTGGCCAACACGCTGAAGCGGCTGGGCCGTCTGGGCGAAGCCAGGCAGCATTATGAGGCGGCACTGCGTCTTGCGCCCAACTATGCCGAAGCCCTCTCCAACCTGTCCAATCTGGCGACGGATATGGGACAGGCCGAGGAGGCGCTGACCTATGCGCGTCAGGCGATCGACATCAATCCGCGCCTGGCCGATGCTTATATAAATGCCGCCGCCGCCGAACAGTCCCGTGGCAATGATGTGGAAACGCTGCGCTGGGTGGACAAGCTGCTGTCCTTCCATCCCCATCATATCGGCGGACTGTTGGTTCGTGCCGTGCCTTTGCGTCACCTGGATCGGCTGGATGAAGCCGTGGAGGCGGCGCGGCGGGCGGTAACGCTGGCCCCGGAGAATGGGGAGGCGCATGTGGCGATGGGGGAGGCCTTACAGGCACTGGGCCGAACCGACGATGCGCTGGCCGCGTATGAG
Organism: Niveispirillum sp. FG156; assembly: GCF_057809555.1. Lineage (NCBI taxonomy): Bacteria > Pseudomonadati > Pseudomonadota > Alphaproteobacteria > Rhodospirillales > Azospirillaceae > Niveispirillum > Niveispirillum sp. FG156. The sequence continues at coordinate 4,515 of NZ_JBMDKE010000050.1, forward strand.
CGTGCCGCCAAGCTGCCCGGACTGGCGCTTGAAAAAGCGATGGTCAATCGCGGCATCTGCCTGATGGAAATTGGAGAGACGGCGGCGGCACGGGTGGCCTTTGAGCAGGCATTGGCGCTGTTTCCCCGGTCGGTCTCGGCGCGGTTCAACCTGTCCGATATTGTTACTTTCCAAGCTGGCGACCCGGCCATTGCGGCGATGGAGGCGTTGTTGACGCCTGATGCGGTTCAGGGCCGCAACGACCGTATCGCCCTGCATTTCGCCCTGGCGAAGGCATGGCTGGACAGTGGCAATGACGAGCGGGCCTTCCATCATTTCAATGAGGGGAACCGTCAGAAACGCGCGACCTTCGCCTACGACGCCGACGCCGTGGAACGCTGGACACAATCCATCGTCCATGCCTTTCCGGCGTCGGTGTTCGCTGACCCGGACATCGGTGCGGGAGAGGCAGGTGATGACCTGCCCGTGTTCGTTGTTGGCATGCCGCGGTCTGGCACCACCCTTGTGGAACAGGTTCTGGCTTCGCATGGACACGTCCATGGTGGCGGGGAATTGTCGACGCTCAACCGCATCCTTGACCGGGTCGGCCCGTACCCGGCCATCGTCGAACAGTTGACCGCCGCTGGCTTCGCGGCCATTGGACGTCAATATATCGATCATGTGCGTCCCCTATCCAACGGCAAGCGCCGCTTTGTGGATAAGATGCCCTCGAACTTCCTCTATGCCGGTATGATCGTCCGATCCATGCCGCAGGCCCGCATCATCCACGTCCGGCGCAACCCGGCGGATACATGTTTTTCCTGCTATACCAAGCTGTTCACGCGCGAGCAGCTATTCTCTTATGACCTGACGGAGATTGGCCGTTTTTATCGTGCTTACGAAAGGCTGATGGCCCATTGGCGCAGCGTGCTGCCGCCCGACCGGTTCATCGAAGTGGATTATGAGGAACTGGTTGGCGATTTCGAGCCGCAGGCGCGGCGCCTGATCGACTTCCTGGGATTGGACTGGGATCCCGCCTGTACCGACTTCTACAAGACGAAGCGCATCATCCGCACAGCCAGCCTCAATCAGGCACGCGAGCCCTTGTTCACGCGCAGCATCGGCCGGGCCGGACGCTATGCTGCCTATCTGGGGCCGCTCTTGACCGCACTCGGCATTGAAGAGGTTCCCGTGATCACGGAGAAGCCGGCGAAGGCAGCCAAGCGGACCCCCCGGCCCGCAAAGGAACCGGTCCGCTCGGCATAGGGGCGTCTCCGTCTGCTTTCCAGCCGAATGACAAATTGCGCGCAGTAGAGATCACCTCATGGATAGTAAAGACATTGAGCTGAAGGTCCAACCCTTGCTGGCGGCTGGCCGAGGCGCGGAGGTGGAGGCCATGGTCGCGCCCATGTTGGCCAATGGCGGCGGACCGGCCCCTTTGTGGGCCATGCTGGCCCAGGCTTTCCGGGTTCAGGGGCGGATCGCCGATGCGGCCAAAATCCAGGAGATGCTGGTCGAAGCCCTGCCAGGGCATGTCTCCACCCGTTTCGATCTGGCCGAATCTCTGTTATTGATGGGGGAGTTCGAGAGGGGGTGGCGTGAATATAGCTACCGCTACAGCCTCAATCATACCTACCGGATCGAGCGCAAGGTGCAGCGTCCCCGGTGGGACGGTCGACCGATACCTGGCAAGGTCCTGCTGATCCATGATGAGCAGGGATATGGCGACACGTTCCAGTTCATGCGCATGGTCGCCTGGGCAAAAGCCCGCAGCGGGGCCCAGGTGATCCTGGAGGTCAATCACGAAACCCAAAGTCTGGCGTCCCGGATGGGTGGCTTCGATGCCTTGACCCTGCGCGGGGAGTTGCCGCCCGCCTTCGATCTGCATTGCGAGATGATGAGCTTGCCCATGGTGATGGGCCTGAAAATGTCGGACCTGCCGGGGACCATCCCCTACCTGTCCCCTGATCTTGATCGTGTGAAGCATTGGCGCAAGCGATTGGCGGGGGTGAAGGGGCTGAAGGTGGCCATGGTCTGGGCAGGGCGGCCCACCCATTTCAATGATGCGAACCGGTCCATGACGCTGGCGGGCCTGGCACCGCTCGCCCAGGAGGGGGTTAGCTTCCTGTCCATCCAGAAAGGGCCGAGCGAGGGAGACGTGGCCCGACCCCCGTCCGGCATGAACATCATCAGTTTGAGCCCCGAAATCAGGGATTTCGAGGATACGGCCGCCATTCTGACGGTCGCCGACCTGTTGATCTCCGTTGACAGTTCGCCCGTGCATCTGGCCGGGGCGCTGGGTCGGCCGGCCTGGGTGATGCTGCCCTTCCTGCCTGACTGGCGTTGGCTGTTGAACCGGGAGGATACGCCCTGGTACCCGTCTGTACGCCTGTTCCGGCAGCCTTCATGGGGGGATTGGCAGGGTCTGCTGCAGGGCATGGCGAAAGCATTGGTGCAGTTGCGTGCCGCCGGGCCGACAGGAAAACGCCCATGATCCGACGGGCGCACGGGCTGGCTATCCTGTGCCTGTGTCTTCTGATCGGGGGCTGCGCCATCCAGGACCGGCAACGGCAGGGACAGGGCCTGGCTTCGGCCGCTGGCTGGCAGTGGCGGACAATTCCGTCCGGCCCCTTTGATCTTGCCACCGCCAGCCGCCCGGCACACGCCCAGGCTGGCACTGCGGCACCGTTGGTCGTCTATATCGAAGGCGACGGCTTCGCCTATCTCAGCGCCACCCGGCCAGCACAAGACCCGACGCCAGTCGATCCCGTGGCCCTGCGTCTGGCTCTGGCGCACCCCGGTGACGGGCCGGTGGCCTGGCTGGCCCGACCTTGCCAATATACGGGCATCCGTCCCCCCTGCGCTTCCACCTATTGGACGGATGCCCGATGGGCGCCGGAGGTGATCGACAGTGCCGGAATGGCATTGGACCAGCTTAAACGCGATGCGGGTGCGGCAAGGCTGGTGCTGGTCGGATATTCCGGTGGCGGTGCCCTGGCGGCCTTGCTGGCCGAGCGGCGCGATGATGTTGTCGCCCTGGTAACCGTTGCCGCCAATCTGGACCTGGACAGTTGGGTGCGCGCCCATGATCTGGCCCCGCTGAGCCGGTCGGTCAATCCAGCGACCGCAGCCGCAGCGCTGGCGTCCTTGCCACAGATCCATATCAGTGGTGGCCGTGATATGGTGGTTGGCCGTGAGGTCTTGAGGGCCTTTATGGATCGGCTGCCGGCTACGGCCCCCGCCCATGTGCTGGATATTCCCGATCAGGATCATGGTGGCGGCTGGGCGGATATCTGGCCGACCCTGAGCCGGCGTTCAGAGTTCCAATCCCTTCCCGGATGGTCTACGCCGCCCGGCGGCGGTTGATCCGTTTCAGGCTGGTTTCTCCTGCCCCTGGATCAGAGCGGCGAAGCCAATAGCCATGAACGGGACCAGATCGAACAATACCCGGGTTTCCGACAGCACGCCGGCAATGGGCAGCGACAGCACGATCAGGCTGTGTGCCAACCCCAGGCCCAGATAGCGGCGCCCGAGCCGCCGGGCCAACAACCCCGTCAACACCAGCGGGGCCAGCAGCAGAACCACGATCAGAATATTGAACTCCATGGTCGGGTGCCGGAAGGCATCGATAAGATAGGTCATGTTGTCTTGCAGATGCGGATGGACACTCCGTCTCGCCATTTCCGGCATCCCGAACAGGTCTGGCCCGATCTCCCGTTGCAGCAAGGCAATCCGCAACCCCTGAACCAGCAAAGCTCCCCCGACCAGACAGGCCAGGCCCGCCAGCGCCATGGACAAACGGGGACGGGCGCGATCCAGGATGGCGACCTGGAATGGGTAAAGGATCATCCAGGCGGCAATGAAAAACGCACTTTCACGGTTCAGGATCGAGACGCAGAACAGCCCTGTCATCCACCGCCAATCCTTATCGGTCAGGACGAAATAGCAGAACAGGGTGAATGATAATAATTCGCCACCATCCCAAATATAATGCCAACGGCTGTTGATCAAGATCATGCAGAGAATGTGAAAGCACAGGAAGGCTATCCACGCCGTCCTCACACCATAAAGCCGGTATGCCGCGACCAGCATCGCCAGCCCGGCCAGGAAATACAGACCGATCGTGTAAAGAACATAGGCAGACTTGAAGCTGCCGATCGGTCCCGACAGCAACTGGACCGCCCACGGACCCAAGATGCGGCTTTGATAAACCTGCCAGTGCGGCATGCCCGCTACCACCCCTTGCGCGGCAGCGATGGAATCGCCGTAAGCGGCCCCGATGATGGTGACAATCATGCGGAACTGGGCGACAGCCCCCAACAATGCCGCCAGGGTCCAAGAAATGCCATGTGCCTCGACAATATGCAGAAAAAGCCGCCGATCCATTCTTCCTCCCGGGGCGCCGTTTTACGGTCGATGGCGCGCGCGAAATCATACCAACGGTGAAAATTTTTGGCCGTTCGTATCCGTGTCGACTGGCGCGGTGTCGGTATCAGATGCCCAAAAACACGCTACGCTATCTCCCTTGGTGTTGCCGTTCAACATCCAATGGTAGGCGATATGCTTGATCACGTCCCTTGCGGTGGTGTGGGAGCGGCGTGATCATCGCGCGATCCGGCTTATCTGGCCGGTTGCATCATGCAGCCACGGCGGACAGCATGATGATGGGATCATCGCTGAGTGGGGCGATTGTTTCCAGTGTCATGTAGCGGGCGCGCTGCAAGGTCCATTCATCGTTCTGTTCCAACAGGATAGCGCCAACAAGCCTTATGATGGCGTCCTCGTTTGGAAAGATGCCGACCACTTCGGTTCGGCGCTTTATCTCGCCGTTGAGCCGTTCGATGGGGGTGGTGCTGTGGATCTTGGCCCTGTGTTCGCGGGGAAAGGTCATGTAGGCCAGCACGTCATCCTCGGCCTCGTCCAGCAGGGTGGCCAGCTTGGGCACCTTTGGTCGGAGCTGGTCGGCGACCTGCCGCCATTGCGCCCTGGTCGCGGTGGCATCGTTCTGGGCAAAGGCGGTGCCGATAAAGGCTGCCACGACACGCCGGCCTTGATGCCCTCGTGGGCGTCAGAAATGACCAGCTTCACGCCCTTCAGGCCGCGCCGCTTCAGCTTGCGTAGGAAATCGGTCCAGAAGGTTTCGGCCTCTGACGCGCCGATATCCATGCCCAGAACTTCGCGCCGCCCGTCATTGTTGACGGCCATGGCGATGGTCACGGCCACCGAGACGGTGCGCTTGTCCTGGCGGACTTTCACGTAGGTGGCGTCGATCCACAGATACGGCCAATCACCCTCGATGGGCCGTTCCAGGAAGGCCTTCACCCGGTCGTCGATATCGGCGCACAGCCGGCTCACCTGGCTCTTGGAAATGCCCGACATGCCCATGGCCTGCACCAGATCATCGACGGAGCGGGTCGAGATGCCCTGGATATAGGCCTCTTGGATCACTGCCGTCAGCGCCTTCTCCGCCATGCGCCGGGGCTCCAGGAAGAACTGCCCTTGCGCAGCTTGGGGATGCGCAGTTCCACCGTTCCCGCCCTGGTTTCCCAGTCCCGCTCGCGGTAGCCGTTGCGCTGAACCAGCCGGTCCGCCGAGCGCTCGCCATGCCCGGCAGCGGTCAGCCCCTGGACTTCCAGCTCCATCAGCCGCTGCGCGGCAAAACCGATCATTTCCCGCAGAACATCCGCGTCAGCCCCTTTTTCCAGCATGCTGCGCAGTGCCATCATCTCTTCGGTCATCGTGGTCACCCTCGGTTGGGCTTGTGTTGTGGTGACCAGACTTTACCGAAGAACCACGATCACTGCCCGCCGGGGCAGACACTCTGGCCGGCTACACCGACCTCCAGGTCTGCCCCGGCGACAGCGCTCATACACCACCCAAAGGGACGTGATCGCCTGTGTGTTTTGATGTACATGAGAATGTGTTGCGTAAATGGGTACAGGAACTTGCATCCGACCCTGGGTTGCCTTTCCGGGCCAAGGCCAGATGAAGCCTTAGGAGTTGGAGATCCAACGTTTAGCGGGGCTGAAAGCGGAGCGCTACATCCTAAAAAATCGGCCGCCTGCTTCGCGAAGGACAATATATGAGGCTCGTCTTCATCGCAAAGTACCGAGGGATCTGCTGGAGGTATGGATGTGCGGGGCGCTCAGTATTTCGCGGAGTGGTTTCCATGCTTGGCTCGTCCCGGCGCGTCTGCGAGTATGACAGGATAGGAGCCAGAGTGCAGGCAAGCCATATCGGCATCGATAGGACTTATAGTGCCTACAGCGTCTGGCGGTACCTGTTGGCCGAGGGAATTGCCTGCTGCCTGCATCGGGTTGAACGACCGATGCAGGCAGCAGGGACTGCGTGCTAGGCCCCCGCGATCGAGGATTGCCGCAAGACCAGGGCGAGCGGACGGTCATTGCCTGCGACCGACCGGATCGCCAGTTTACGGCCGACCGGCCCAACCAGAAATGGGTGGCCGGTGCTGAGACTGGCGGGAATGTCCGGAATCTCAGTCGGTCAAATCCTGCCCCGCATCTAACACTTAAGCCACTGATTCCAAACAGGAATCAGCGGCTTTTTGCTGTCCGCAAAAAACACCCCAAAACATCGCCTAGCTACCATAGCGCACGGCCCGGCCCGAACGGGCGGGCTGGAAAGCTGCAGACAAGACGGCATGGGCATAATTCAATGCCTCCATGTCCAGCCCCAATCCGCCCGCCCAAGCTGCCGACACCTTGCCCGCCGATCTGGGGGCGGCCCATGCGCTGATCCTGACGTTGCAGGGGGAATTGGCGGCGTCGCGCCAACAGGCCGGCGAACGGGCGATCGAGATCGAACGGCTGCGCCTGGCCCTAGCCAAAGCCCGGCGGGAGCTTTACGGCCAATCCTCCGAGCGGGGCCGGCTGCTGATGGAGCAGTTGGAACTGCAACTGGAGGAGTTGGAGGAAACCAGCGCCGAGAATGAGGTGGCCGGCGAACTCAGCATGTCCATTTCCGTCCCCACCCCTGCCGGCACGCCGCGCAAGCCGGCCCGGCGACCGCTGCCGGAGGCGCTACCACGGGAACGGATCGTGCATCCGTGGCCTTGTGTCTGCGAGCGCTGCGGCGGCGATGCCTTACGCAAGATCGGCGAGGATGTGCTGGAAAGCCTGGAATGCGAACCCCGCCGCTGGAAGATCGTACAGCATGTGCGGGAGAAGTTCGCCTGCCGGTCCTGTGAGACGGTGAGCCAAACGCCGGCCCCATCCCATCCGATCCGGATCCCGCAAAGGCCATGGACTATGCCTTGAAACATTGGGGCGCCATGACCCGGTTCCTGGAGGATGGGCGCATCTGCATGTCGAATAATGCCGCCAAACGCGCCCTGCGCGGTATCGCCGTCGGACGCCGGTCGTAAAGTTTGCTGAGCAGAAGGACGCCATCATGGATTGATTTGCCCGGTCTAGCCAAGGGGCTAGGTCAGCCAACGATTGGCGCCGCCCCCTTTGCTGGTCAGGCCGTGAAGAAATCGGCCCGTGCCTGCCCCTGCGGGTCGTAGACCGGTTCGATCAGGTCGACGCGATATTTCCGCGCTTCGGCGGCCGTCATCCCGGCCCTTTGCAGCAAACCCACCATGGTGCTGTAGGCGGGGGCAGCGAAATGGGCACGCAGCGCCGCCTCGTCCCGCCATTCCTCAAACACGTTCACGCGGGCGGTGTTCTTGTGATCGGCACCCCAGCTATATTCCACGCATCCATCCTCCGCCAAGGCCTCCTGGATCAGAGGATCGGCATCGCTCAGGAACTGCGCGCGCAAAGAGGGATCCACGTCCAGCGTGGCCATGATGACAATCGGCATGATGATGTCCTTGATAGGGTGGTCAAAGGCTGGGTGGCGGGGCGGCGGGATCGTCCTTCAGGTAATGATCGACCCAGCGGTGGAAATACTGGTTGCCGCGTTCATTGCGGCCAAAGGTGACATGGTCCAGCGCGCCGGATTCCAGCCCCTTCTGGATGGACAGGCCCAGCACATAATCTTCCTGATTGGTCACATCGCCGAAGAAGCTGGCCATCATGGTCATCTTCTCCCGCTCCGCCTCATCCGCCGGGGCATTGGGCGTGACATAGGTCAGGATGGTGCGGTTCTGCCCTGGCGTTGACCCCGGCAGCAGCAGGGCGATCTGCGCGATCTCCGGGGCGACGAAGATTGACAAGTTGGGGAACAGGGTCCGCACGAAATCGTACCCGTCATTCTGATGCCGGTGCCACTCCTCCTGCGGCACCTCGCGCAGCTTGCCGATGCTGCGCTGGGGGAAGCCGATGCGCAGATGCGGCCCGAACCCCTCGAAATGCATGATGTTGGAAAAGGTGCGCGGATGCACCGTCTCCGGATGGGCGGTCGCGAAATGATAGCCCTCCAGATAGCCATCATAGGCGATTTTCCAGTTGGCCCCGAAAATGTCGCGGTTGCCGCAGAAATGCCAGTTGGCAAAGCCCAGGCTTTCCAGATCGTCCAGCATCCCGCCCAGATATGATTTCACATCGATATCCAAGCCCGGCGTCAGGATGACGAAGATCATCCCGGCCAGTTCCTGACAGGGCAGCTGTTTCAGGCGGTGGCAATTCTTGTCCACCTCCCCGAACTTCGCCCTTTCCGACACGGCGAACAGGCGCCCGTCATTATGGAAGGTCCAGGCATGATAAGGGCAGGAGAAACGGCTGGCCGTTCCCTGGCCCGGCTTGACCAGGGGCGACCCGCGATGGGTGCAGACATTCAGCATGGCGTGAACCTGACCGTCGCGGTCGCGGGTGATCAGGACGGGCACGTCCATCACCTCCATCGCCTTGTAGTCCCCCGGCTTCGGCAACTCTATCGACAAGGCCAGCATCTGGGGCAGGCGCTTGAAGATCAGCGCCATTTCCCGCTCGAACCGCGCGGGGTCCAGATAGTCGCTGGCCGGTACCTTCAGGATGTCCGCCGCCTGATCGGTGGTCTGCGTCTCCACATAGGTGAGCATCGCTTCCACCGACCGGTTGATCTGTTCCGCCAGCGCCGTCATTTCGCTCCCCATTGCGCGCGCCACAGATGGACAGGCAGGGCATGATCCGCCGCGCACGTCACCTGTGATGATTTATGATTCATACGTCATCGTCACCATCGCGGGTGCCCTTGTCAAGCCGGGTTTCGGGTGTTTCCGTGAAATTGCCGGATTGGTCGTAATCGCCCGCTTCGCGCTTGACAGGGCAGGGGTCCTGTGACGAATAATGACTGATGAATCATAAATCGCGTTAATGACTGTTCGTGGGGTCGAAGATGTCTGTCGGCCCCCGCCGGTCATGGCGCCTAAACCGGGAGGATGCCTAAAATGGGTCGTTTGCAGGGCAAGGTGGCACTTGTCACGGGTACGTCGTCAAACCCTGGCCTTGGCCATGCCACTGCCCGCCGGCTGGCGGCGGAGGGGGCGGCCCTGGTTGTCACCGACATGGATGGGGATGGGGCGGCCCGCTGTGCCGACGAAATCCGGGGCGCGGGTGGCGTTGCCATCGCCTTGCGCCATGATGTAGTGTCGGGGGACGATTGGGCCACCGTGATCGCGGAAACCGAAAGCCGCTTCCACCGTCTGGATATCCTGGTCAACAATGCCGGCATCCATCTGACCAAAAGCATTGATGATACCTCGCCGCAGGAATTCCAGCGGCAGCTGGATGTCAATCTGCTCGGCACTTTCCTGGGCGTGAAGACGGCCCTGCCCTTGATGCGGGGGTCGGGCGGCGGGTCGATCGTCAACCTGTCCTCCGTCGCGGGCACGTTGGGCATTCCGGGCCTGTCGGCCTATGCGGCGGCCAAGGGCGGGGTGCGCACCATGACCAAGACCATTGCGGTGGAAAATGCCAGCCATAATATCCGCTGCAACTCCATCCATCCGGGCATGATCTGGACCAACATGATGATGCAGGCAGCCTCCAGTGCGGAAGCGGTGAAGGATGCGCTGATGGCGGCGATCCCCCTGGGCCGCATGGGTGAACCCGATGATATCGCCAATGCCGTCCTGTTCCTGGCATCGGATGAAAGCCGGTACATCACGGGGATCGAGCTTTATGTCGATGGTGGCATGTGGGCGCAGTGACCGGGGGCCAAGATGTTTGATCGCGGATTGAAGGGTGCGCGGGTCCTGATCACAGGGGCCCTGCGCGGGATTGGGCTGGCCACGGCGGAACGGCTGGCGGCGGAAGGGGCGCAGGTGATCGCCACCGACCTTTCGCCGCCCGATGACCCGCTGGTGGGGCAGGTGATAGGCCGGCTGGGACCGGGTGCCACCTATCTGCGGCTGGATGTGACGTCGGAGGCGGATTGGGACTTGGCCCGCGGCTGGGTCGATAACCGCTGGGGTGCCTTGGACGTGCTGGTCAACAATGCCGGCACCGACATGGTCGGCCCGGTCGATCAGGCCAGCCTGGCCGCATGGCACCGGCTGATGGCCGTGAATGTCGACAGTGTGTTCCTGGGCGTACGGACCTTCACGGCGGCCCTGGCCGCCGGCGGGGAAAGGCGGGCGGGCGGGTCCAGCATCATCAATGTCGCCTCCATCATGGGGCTGGTGGGGTTTGCCGAAACCTCGGCCTACAACACCAGCAAGGGGGCGGTGCGTCTGTTCTCCAAGGCAGTAGCCATTGAGTTCGCGCAGGCGCAGAAGCCCATCCGCGTCAACTCCATCCATCCCGGCTTTGTGGAAACGCCCCTGTTGCATGTCGGCATGCAGCGCTGGGTGGATCAGGGCAAGGCGGCTCGGGCGCAGGATTTGATGGATGCGATGGCCGGCATGACGCCGGTCAAGCGTCTGGCCCAGCCGGCGGAGATCGCCTCTGCCATCGCCTTCCTGGCCAGCAGCGATGCCAGCTACATGACCGGGTCGGAACTGGTGGTCGATGGCGGCTGGACGGCACAATAGGGGAGATGTGGCATGAGCAAGGATCTGAATGGCGCCGTCGCCCTGGTCACCGGTGCCGGCGGCGGCATCGGACGGGCCATCTGTGCCGCCTTCACGGCGGCGGGTGCGCATGTGGTGGCGGCGGATCGCCATTGGCCCGCCGATGGTGGTGCCGTGGCCGGGGAAAGGGCCGTGCTGGATGTGCGCGATGCCGATGCCTGGGCGACCCTGATGCGGGATATCCGCAAACGCCATGGCAGGCTGGATGTGCTGGTCAATAATGCCGGCATCCCGCTGGTGGCCAGCATCGCGGAAACGACGCTGGAACAATGGCGGCTCTGTCAGGCGGTGAACGTGGAAGGCACCCTGCTGGGCATGCAGGCGGCCTTACCGCTGCTGCGTGAGGCCGGCGCCGACCGGCCGGGTGGTGCGTCCATCATCAACATCTCCTCCGTCGGGGGCCTGCGCGGCGCCGCGTTCAACGCCGCCTATTGCACGTCAAAGGCGGCGGTGCTGATGCTGACCAAGTCGGCGGCGCTGGAATTCTGCGCCCTGGGCTATCCGGTGCGGGTCAATTCCGTGCATCCGGGTGCCGTGGGCACGGGCATGATCCAGGAGATCATTGAACGGTATGTGGCGCTGGGCGCGATGGCGTCGGTCGAACAAGCAACACAGGCCGTCAACGCCATGCACCCGATCGGCCGTCAGGCCAAACCAGAGGAAATCGCCGCCGGCGTTCTGTTCCTGGCCTCGCCGGCCTCCAGCTATATGGTTGGGTCGGAACTGGTGATCGACGGCGGTTATACCAGCCGCTGAGGGGGATGGATTGGCCCGCCGTCAGGCGGGCCAATCCACGGCCAGCACGGTCTTTCCCACCGTTTGGCCGGTCATCAGACGGCAGAAGCTGTCGGGTGCGCTGGCGATGCCCCGGGTGACATTTTCCAGCGCCACCAGCTTTCCGTCGGCGGCCCATTGATGCAGGTCGTGACGGGCCTGGGGCAGCGTCTCCATATGGGAGAACAGAAGGAAACCGCGCAGGGTGAGCTGCTTGGCCACCACCTGCCACAGATTATGCACCGGCGTCGGGTTGGCCTGGTTGTTATAGTCAGAAATCATGCCGCAGCAGATGACGCGCCCGAAATCGCGCATGTGCGGCAACAGGGCGTCCAGCGTGCGGCCGCCGACATTGTCGAAATAGACATCCACCCCGCCGGGACAGGCCTGCCCGATGGCAGCGCCCAGATCCTCCACGGCGCGGTAATTGATGGCGGCGTGAAAGCCCAGCGTCTCGGTCAGGATGGCGGCCTTCTCCGCCGATCCCGCCAGACCGACCACCCGGCAGCCGCGCAGCCGGGCGATCTGTCCCGCCACACTGCCCACCGCACCGGCGGCGGCGGAGATGACGACGGTATCGCCCGCCTTGATCCGCCCTACATCATGCAGGCCGACATAGGCCGTCAGGCCCGACGGACCCAGGGCACCGACATAGTGCGACAGCGGGATATCAGGGCTGACAGTCAGCTTCTCCAGCAGGATCGTGTCGGCTGACAGGATTGAATAATCCTCCCAGTGGGTAAGCCCCCAGACATGATCACCGGGCGCGTGCCCGTCCAGGTTAGATACTTCCACCACGCCCAGCGACGGCCCCCGGATGACACCGCCCAGCGGGATGGCCTGGAAGTAATTATCCTTGCCGTCCAGCCAGCCGCGAATGGCCGGCTCCATCGAGAAATAAAGATTGCGGACCCGCATCTGGCCGGGGCCGGGCTGCGGGACCGCTTCCTCGATCAGGGCGAAATCGCTTGGGCGCGGATTGCCGGCGGGGTGCGCGCGCAGGGTGATGCGGCGGTTGACGGCCATCGGTCAGGCTCCCTCAAGAAAAGAAGAAACCCCGGCGGGACCGTGCGGCCCCGCCGGGATCGGCATCAGAACTCGTACCCGAGCGAGATGCCATAGGTCCGGGGCTCACGCCCGGAGGAGAAGGACCAGAGTCCGGCGACGGTGAAGGCGGCGTTGGGGCCACGGTCATCGAGCAGGTTGCGGCCATAGACCGTCAGCTTGCCCTTATTGTCGCCCATGTCGAAATTCAGCGTGGCCGAGGCATCGAACAGGTTCTGCTTGTCCGAGCGCACGCGCGGATCATTCGACAGGACCTTGACATTGCCCGACGCATCCACCTGCGTCGGCCCCAGCGAGATCTGCTGATCATAGGTGCCGATATAGCGGTAGCTGCCGCTGAACACCAGATCGCCCACGCTGACCGGTACCGTATATTCCGCCGTCAGCGAGCCCGTGATGTCGGGCGAATAGATCATCTTCACATCGGAATAATCGAACCGCACCAGCCGCCCGGCGGCATTGGGGGCCGATGTGATGAAGCCGTCGAAACCGCTATTCTGCAGACCCAGTGAGGCCGTGACCTTGAAATCATGGCTGACGCGGGCCGTGACATCCAGTTCAATACCCTTGATCTTGGCCTTGCCGACATTGGTCACGATGGTTTCGTTGCCGGTGCCGATGGTGGTGGGGATCGTGGTGTTCTGCTGCAGGTCGCTATAGTCGGAGACATAGCCGGCCAGGTTCACCTGAAGGCGGTTTTCCAGCAGCGCGCTTTTGATGCCCGCCTCATAGCTGTCGACCGTTTCGGGACCAAACGGTGTGGTGGAGGAAATCAGCGTCTGACCACGGCTGGAGAAACCGCCGGAGCGGTAGCCGCGTGACCAGGAGGCATAGAGCATGTTGTTGCTGTCGGGGCGGTAATCCAGCACCACCTTGGGCGTGAACTTGCTGCCGCTATATTTGGCGTTGGGATATTGCGCGGTGCCGACCTTGTTCACCTGCTGCTTTTCATCATGCGTCCAGCGGCCGCCACCCGACAGGCGCCACTGATCCGCGAACTTCCAGTTGAAGTCGCCGAACAGGGCGTAGGATTTGGCCCGGCCCGTATTGTACTGATCCGCCGCCGGGTTGACGGCGCCGAACAGGCGCGTGCCCTGGAACAGGTCGAACTTGCTCTGATAATAGAAGCCGCCGACCACGTAATCGAGGCTGTCGGTCAGATTGCCGGCCCCGCGCAGTTCCTGGCTGAACTGCCAGTAATCCTGGATACGGTTGGTATAGTAGAGGTCGGCGGATGACGCGTCGAAATCCTGGGTCTGCGCCTCGTCCGACGTGCGGTAGCCGGTGACGGAGGTGAGGTCGATGCCGTCGGTGTCCAGGTTCATCTCCAGCGTCGCCGCCGGGGATTTATAGTTGGAATGGGCCGGGCTGTTGAAGACGGTGTACAGGTCGCTGCGCGTGTTGCGGTTGCACTGATTGGCCGGCACGAAGGCGCAGAACACCTCTCCCGTCTTGGAGATGTTGGAATTGACGGGGTCGAAATCCTGCACCTGCTTTTCCAGCGTCAGCAGCGCTTCGAAATTGTCGGTCGGGGTAAGCAGGAAGCTGGCGCCGAAATTCTCGTTATTGTTGCCACCCACCCGCTTGCCGGTCAGGCCATTGCGGTAGTAGCCGTCGCTTTCATTGTGGAAATAGAAGAACTTGGCGGCCAGCTTGTCCTGCACCAGGCTGGTGTTCAGGATGGCGCGGGTGGCCCAGGTATTGTACTTGCCGTAGCTCAGTTCCACCTTGCCGCCATTTTCGCCCGTGGGGCGGGAGCGGCGGATATTGATGACGCCGCCGATGGTGTTGCGCCCGAACAAGGTGCCCTGCGGGCCACGCAGCACCTCGATGCTGTCAATATCGAAGAAGTCCAGGAAGGCGCCCGTGCTGGTGCCGATGAACACGCCATCCACGACGATGGCCACCGTCGGGTCGAACGATTTCTCCACATCCGCGAAGGACAGGCCGCGGATGGAGACATTGGCGGCGGCGGCGCCCGAATTCTGCTGTGTGATCAGCACGTTGGGGGCGGAACCCATCAGGTCGCCGATATTCAGCGTCGCCTTGCTTTCCAGCTGTGCCGGCGTGATGGCCGTGACGGACAGCGGCGTTTCCTGCAGGGTTTCAGACCGGCGTCGGGCGGTCACGATGATCTCTTCCAGCGCGTCAAGCTGGGCGCCGCCGGTAGCACCCGTGGCCTGTGCATGGGAAGGCGGGGCGCTGGTCAGCACCAGAGCTGCGGCCGCCAGCAACGTGGTACGCAAGGTGGGTGCGCAAGCCATGATGGATATCCTCCCTGTGGATGTCTTTTTTTGTGGGCTTGTTTGGCAGCGACTCTCATGGGCGGGGGCCGATTGCAGCCACGACATGCGGCGGTTCACTCCTGCCCGGAAGTCATGATTAGTGAGTCATTAATCACTATATTGGCACCCCCTGCGGGCGTCAATCCACCTTTATCGTGACGATGTCGTTTTCCGCATGATTTTTGATCCGATTTCGGTGGTGGTCCGCCGCCGCAGAAGATTGCAGGCCGGGCTTGACAGCCAGACTGCGCTTTCATCTAATGACTGTAGAATCATAAATCACAAAATGTGATGCCGGGGCGTGTTCGGCCATCCCGCGACCGCCTTGTAATCGACATGACAAAGGAGGAATACGTGACCCACACCGATGCTGCCGCCCGCAACATGGCCACCACCGAAGCGCTCTATGCGGCGACCGCCACCGGCAACTGGCCGCTGGCTGAAACCATGCTGTGCGACGATCTGGTGATAACGGAGGCCGAGACATTGCCCTTTGCCGGCACGTACAGCGGCAAGGGCGCGCTGCGGGAGCTGTATGCGAAAGTGCTTGGCACCTCGCTGGGGCAGGCGATGATTGAGGTGAAGAACAGGATGGCCGCCGGCAACAATGTCGTCTATCTGCTGCAACTGGTGCCGCCGGTGGGGGAGCCGCTGGAACTGGTGGAAGTGTTCCACTTCGCCGATGATGGCCGCGTGGCGGCGATCAAGCCCTACTATTACAACAGTGCCGCCGTGACGGCGGCGGTGGCGCGGGCAAAGGGCTGAAAGAAATCCGGGGCGGCCCTTTCGGTGCCGCCCCGGTTTCCATGGCCACCCGCTCAATCAGCCAGGTACTTATCCAGGGTGGCGTGTAGATGTCGTACCCGGATTTCCTGGTAATTGCCCAACTGCACCTGACCATTCTTGGAACATTTCAGGCCATCCTGCACAAAGGGCAGGTTCTCCATGTCCTGCTGGAACACATCGCCCAGCACGCCCAGTTCCTTGGCGTCGGTCCAGGGCTGATCCGCGCCCAGGAAGTTCATCTCCACCGGCGGCGACTTGGGCGCATCGGCGGGCAGGCGGACCAGGATGCGCACTTCCATCAGGGTCTTGTCCTGATCGGGCCAGGGCCGCCAGCGATAGACGATGTTGGGCATGAACCCGCCCCAGGGGGCAAAATTGGGGAACACGTTGTAAACGAAGGCGTCCAGCAGCTCGGCATCGGTCACATGGCTGTGATCATAGCCGCTGTCTGCCTGATATTTTTCCCGGTTGGCGGCTGCCATGGCGCGGCGGGCGGTCATGCCGTTGGGCACATCCACCGACATTTCAGCACCCCCGGCCCGGCCATTATATTTCAGGAACTCATCCACGATCCATTGCTGCGCCTTGCCCGCCGGATCAATGTGGGGAGACATGACGGCAAACGGGGTCAGCGCGGCATTCACATGGTCGCCATAGGTGGAATACTGGGTATTGGCGTCACCGGTGAAGGGCAGGATCTGCGGGTGGGTTTCCACCGTGTGCCAGGCCTCCATGAAGGCTTCGGCCACCACTTTCCAGTTGGCATTCACCACCTTGCCCACCCAGATGACGGTGGTGCATTCCTCATGCCGCCAGCGTTTGAAGAAGTCGGGCAGGGGGGCCAGATACTCATCCAGGCTGGGGCCTTCCGCCGCCTCGCGCAGGAAGATGTAGCCGGCCCAACGCCCGACCTGTGCCTCCGGCAGGGCCAGCTTCTCCTCCTGCAAATGCGGGAAGTCCCAGCGGCAGGGGATGTTCTTCAGGCTGCCGTCGGTATTCCAGGCAAAGCCATGGAAGGGGCATTTGAACTCCGCCGCCGATCCGCTTTCCAGCCGCAGCTTGCGCCCGCGATGCAGGCAGACATTGTGGAAGGCGCGGATGGACCCGTCGGGCTGCCGCGTCACCAGATAGGATCGTCCGGCATTCTCATACAGGGTGAAGTCGCCGGGTTCGGGTATGTCCTCTTCCCGCGCCGCGAATTGCCAGACGCGCGGCCACATCTTCTCCAACTCCTGCCGGAAAAAATCGGGGCTGGTGTAGCGATCGGCCTGCAACGGCGCGCTGCCCATATACTGGTAATTCTCGCGACGCAGGAAATCGGGCACGGGGTGCGTGTCCGTATCCATCAGGTCGTTCCACGAGGTGCCGGGACACCGGGCCTCGCCGGGTTTGGGCTGGGACGAAAGATCATCTGGCACGGCAACCTCCCTGAACCTGTTTGATTTTATGGACTTCAAACGCCAACCAGACCCGCCGTGGTGCCGCCATCGGCCACCAGTTCCGCCCCGTTGATGAGCGAGGATTCCTCACTGGCCAGGAAGCTGACCAGCGCCGCCACCTCCTCCACTCGACCCAGACGGCCAAGGGGGGAGATATTGCCCAGATAGGCCAGCGAGGCGGCGGGATCGGGCGTGTCGGCTACGGCGCGGCGGATGATGGGCGTGTCGATGATGCCGGGATGGACGGAGTTGCAGCGGATATTGGTTTTGGTCCGCGCACAATGCACGGCCACCGACTTGGCCAGCAGGCGGACGGCCCCCTTGGATGTCGTATAGGCGATGTTGGCGGGCAGTCCGACCAGACCGTTGATGGAGGAATTGATGATGATCGACCCGCCCGACCCGCCGGGATTGGCCTTCATGGCGGCAACCGAATGCTGACAGGTCAGCATGGTGCCCGTGACATTGACGGCCATGATGCGGTTCCAGGCGGCAAGGCCGACCGTTTCGATGCTGCCATCCCCGGTTTCAATCCCGGCATTGGCAAAGGTGATGTCCAGTCGCCCGAAACGGTCGGCGATGGCCTGCATCAGGGCGGGCCACGCCGCTTCGTCCGTCACGTCATGGGCGTGGAAATGGGCGCCCGTCTCATCACAGACGGCCTCGGCTGCGGCGGCATTGGAACCGGTGAAGACCACCTTGGCCCCGTCTGCTGTCAGTCGCCGGACGGTCGCCGCCCCGATGCCCGCCGTGCCACCGGTGATCAGCGCCACCTTGCCATCAAGCCTTGCCATTCACGCCTCCCTGTTCCTCTGCGATCTGTGCCGCGATCCGTTGGCGCAGAATGTCCTTGCGCACCTTGCCCGATGGGGTGCGGGGCAGGTCGGGGACCAGTTCCACCCGCTCGGGGAATTTCTGTCTGGCCAGACCGGTCGCCGCGACATGCCCGGTGATGCTGTCCAGGTCGGGCGCCATGCCCGGCTGTGGCACCACATAGACACACACGGTCTCCCCCAGCCTTGCATGAGGCATGGACACCGCCGCCACCTCCTGCACGCCGGGATGACGGTGCAGCACATCCTCGATATCCTTGGCGGACAGGTTCTCCCCGCCTCGGATGATCAGGTCCTTCTTGCGACCGGTGATGACGATGGCGCCGGCATCGGTCAGGTGACCGATATCGCCGGTGCGGAAAAATCCGTCGCCGTCCAGCGCCTCCCGCGTCTGCCCGGCATCGGCATAGCCCATGAACAGCGACGGGCCGCGCACCAGGATTTCCCCATCCTGGCCCCGGTCCAGAACCGTTCCCGCCTCATCCACGATGCGGATATCGTAATCGATGACCTTGCCGTCGGTGGTGGCCGCCATCTCCAACTCGTCCGCGCCCATGCAGCCCTGGGTGATCAGCGGGGCTTCGGTACTGCCATAGACGCGGAAGGCCCGGCCATGGGCGAACAGGGCATTGGCCCGGCGGATCAGGTCGGGCGGAACGGCGGCCCCGCCGCAGGCGAAGATTTTCAAGGATGACAGGCGCGACCCCGCCCGTTCCGCCGCTTCCAGCAGTTCCTGCAAAAAAGGCGTGGCCCCGATGGTGATGTTCACCCCGTGCCGGTCAATCAGCGCCACCGCCTCATCCGCGTTCCAGCGCTCCATGAACAGGGTGCGCGTGCCTTCGGTAAAGGGCAGCTCGATCCCGTTGGAATAGCCGGTGATATGGGTGACGGGCGAGGGCATTAGCATCAGATCACCCGGCGCCAACCCCCAATAGCCCATATAGATGCAGGAAACCCGCGCGATGGAGCGGTGATCATGCATCACGGCCTTGGGCCGGCCCGTGGTACCCGACGTGTACATCACCAGTTTCAGCGATGTGGGCGTGATGGTCGGCCAGTCGATGCGCCGGCCCCGTCCCGCCGTGATCAGCGCCTCCAGCGTCAGCGGCGCGCCGGGTGCCCGTACCAGCACGACATGGCGCAGGTCGGGCAGGGCAGGGCGCAGGTTGTCCAGCATGCCCCGATAGTCAAAGCCGCGATAGGTATCGGGAATGAAGATCAGCCGGCTTTTGCAGTCGGCCAGGATCAACCCTACCTCCGCCCCGCGATAGATCGGTACGATGGGGTTGCAAACCAGACCCAGCAGGCCGGCGGCCATATCCACCAGCACCGCTTCCATCCAGTTGGGCAACTGGAAACTGACCACATCGCCCGGACGCAGACCCAGGTCCCAGAGACCGACCGCCAGCGCCTCGGCATCGGTCAGCAGGCTGGCATAGGTGCAGGCATGCTGATCCTGGTTCAGGAAGGCGACGGTGTCGGGTGCGCGTTCGGCATGCCGGCGGGCCAGAACGGCCAGCGGCTGTGCCGTCCACTCATCGCGCACCGGGGCCAGGGCTGTCACCATCAGAGGCATCCTTCCGTCATGCCAGCGGCTGTCCAGCCACCCAACCGGTCCAGATGCCAGCCAGCCCCCCCGAACAGGCTTTCCAGCAGCATCAGGCGCCGATAGTAATGCCCGATGACATACTCCTCTGTCATGCCGATCCCGCCATGCAGCTGTATGGATTGTTCGCCGATCAACCTGGCGGCGGCGGCACTGCGTGCCTTGGCGGCGGCGGTCAGCAGGGCAGTGTCGGGGGCATTGATGCAGGCGGCCCCGATGGCGGCCCAGGTGATTGCCGACGCCTCCTGTGCGGCCAGCGTCATATCGACCATCCGATGCTGCGGCACCTGGAAACTGCCGATGGTGGTACCGAACTGGGTACGGGTCTTCAGGTAATCCAGTGTCAGGCGGTTGGCCATTTCCATGGCGCCCACCGCCTCCGCACAGACGGCCAGGGCCGCCATCTGGTTCAGACGGTCCAGCAGGGCCGCATCACCGCCGGGCAACCGGTCGCAGGCCGCGACCAGCGCCTTGTCCAGTGACAAGTCGCAAACCGGTCGGTCATCAATGCTGCGCGCATGGGCCAGGGTGACGCCGACCGTACCGGGCGCGACCAGGAACAATGCCGTTTCACCCGCCAGATCGGCCTTGACGATGATACGGTCGGCAATGGCGCCATACAGAACGAAGCCTCGCTGCCCGGACAGTCGCCAGCCTTCGCCATCGGGTGTGGCGGTCACGGGCGCTGCCGTCTGCGCCGCCTCATCCTGGGCGAAGGCCATGATGGCGCGCCCTTCGGCGATGGCGGGTAACCAGTGTGCTTTCTGCTCCGCACTGCCGCCCAGGCTCAGCGCGCTTGCCGCCTGCACCAGGGTGGGCAGCAGCGGTTCCATCAGCAGCCCCCGGCCTGCCGCCCGCAGCAGTACCGCCAGTTCCGCCAGTCCGCCGCCCGACCCGCCATGTTCCTCGGCGATGGCGATGCCCAGCCAGCCCAGTTCGGCATAGGTGGCCCATTCGGTCCGACCAAAACCGTCATCAGATTTTAGGATCGCGAACCGCCGTTCCGGGCCATAGGCATCATCCACGAAGCGGGTGATGCTGTCGGCCAGCAGGCTGCGATCTTCTTGGGTGAATGCCGACATGATGCTCCCTAGAGGCCGAGCACGGCCTTCGCCAGGATGTTGCGTTGGATCTCATTAGCCCCACCATAGATCGTGGTGGCGCGGTCATGCAGATGTTCGCGGACCATTCCGGGGGCGCCCGGCACACCCACCAGGGGCGCCTGCCAGCCGGGTTCCAGTGCCGCTGTCTGATAGACAAGCCCTTTGACGGCCAGCGCATCGACCATGGCGCCGGTGATCCCCTGGATCAATTCCGATCCCATGATTTTCAGCGCGGATACTTCCAGCCCCGGCGTCGACCCGGCCTCCGCCGCTGCCAGATATTCGTTGCACACGGCCTCAAGCGCCAGCAGCCGGGCGCGCAACTCCCCCAGCCGTCGCCGCCAATGCGGATCATCCGACAGGGGACGACCACCATCATGGAGATCGGCCAGGGTCTGGCGCAACTGATGCAGCAGGCGGGTGGATTTGCCGACCTCCGCGCCCAGCAGGCGTTCATTGTTCAAAAGGAACTTCGCATAGGTCCAGCCGCGACCTTCCTCTCCTACCAGATTTTCCACCGGCACCCGGACATCGTCCAGGAACACTTCGTTCAGGTGGTGGCATTTATCAATGCTGATGATGGGGCGCACGCTGACGCCCGGACTGTTCATATCAATCAGCAGGAAGGAGATGCCGCTCTGCGGCTTGCCGTCATTGCTGGTGCGGACCAGGGCAAACATCATGTCGGCCCATTGCGCCATGGTGGTCCAGGTCTTCTGGCCATTGACGACATAGTGGTCGCCATCACGCACGGCGCGGGTCTTGATATTGGCCAGGTCCGACCCGGCCCCCGGTTCGGAATAACCCTGGCACCACCAGGTATCGGTGCTGCGGATGCCGGGCAGGAACCGGTCCTTTTGCGCCGGGCTGCCAAAGGTATAGATCACCGGCCCGGCATAGCAGACACCAAACGGCGTCAGCCAGGGCGCGCCCGCCTTGCTGGTTTCATCATCGAAAATCGCCCGTTGCAGGGGGGTCCAATCCTGTCCGCCATACTGGCGCGGCCAGTGACCGACAATCCAGCCCTTTTCGAACAGGATTTTCTGCCAGCGCACATAGTCGGATTTATCCAGATGCTGGCCGGCCAGTACCTTGTCACGGATATCCTGGGGCAGGCTCTCTGTGCAGAAACGCTGCACCTCCGCCCGGAACGCCTGGATGGCCGGGTCGCGCATGAGGTCGATCCCCAACATGGCCTTCCTCCGGTTTTTGTTATGATTGGTGAGTCACAAATCAGACTAGTGCGATGTCGGGGCTTCGTCAACGGTCTGCGGAGGCCTTGCTATGATTTTTACGTTGACTGATGATTCAATGATCAACGAAACTTCCCTTCGGAAGCTCTTGTTCCAAACCGCTTTCGCGTAAGGTGTGATGATGCAGAGTGAGACTTTGCCCCAGGATCTGACCTTCCATGACGTGACCTCTATGGATGATCTGCCGTCTGGCCAGATGCGGCTGTTCACGGTGGCGGGGGAGGAGGTTCTGTTGTGCAGTGCGCCGGGCGGCCTGTTTGCGCTGCGTAACCGCTGCCCCCACGCCGAATCCCCCCTGCATGAGGGGCGCTTGCGTCAGAACAGTATCTCCTGCCCCCTGCATGGCGCCCGTTTCGATCTGGTCACCGGTCGCGCCCTGGGCGGTACCGGTTACCGCCCGCTCACCTGCTTCCCGGTCAGGGTGGAGAATGGGCGGGTCCAGGTGGGGATGAAAGGGTAGGGGGTCAGAACGCGGGCTCGCCCGTTCCGCCACCGATTGCCCAGCGGATGCCCCGGCGCAGCAGCTCATAAAAGACCGGGCTTTGCCATGAACAGCGCTCATTATGGGGGTGCTCCTCCATCAGCGGGCGCAGGTCATGTTTACCCCGGCAATGGCCCAGCACCAGATACAGGACCTGACCCTGCCCATGATCGCGCAGGTAAAGGACGGGATGGTCAGCTTCCCGCCAGTCCTCCTGCACGAAGGGCGCGCAATTGCCGCCCCAGCGTGTATGCAGCAGGGTGTGGTTGCCGGGGCTGTAGGTCCCCAGATACAATTCATCCTCCACCCAGAAATTCTTCAGGCCGCGCACCAACGGATGGTTGCTGTCCGTCACCTGGATTTCATAGCGGCAGATAGGTGGATGGGCGCGGAACTGGCTGCCCAGCATATCGGACAGATCGGCATCCAGGTCCGGGCAGTCGATGCGCCCATCATCCAGGAATTTGATGACGGAGTTGGTGCCATGCAGGGCGAACCATTTCCCCCCCTTGGCCAGGAACCGGCGCAGGCCGGCCTGCTGTTCAGGCGTGGGTGTCACATCGCAGGTATAGGTGACCAGGATATCCGCCGCCTCGATCTCATCGATACAGCTGTAATCCGGCCCCACCTCCACCCTTATATCCTCATGCTCGGCCAGCAGCTTCAGCAGCTCCAGCCGGGCGAAATTGATGTCATGGTATTTGCCGCCGGCCACCAGATAGACGTCGATCCTGCTGGACATGTCGGTTCCCCCACCGGTCGTTACAACTGCACGCGCTTGGTATAGCCGCCATCAACCACCAGATTGACGCCGGTCACCCAGCTGGCGACCGGACTGGACAGGAAGGCGACGCAGGCCGCCACTTCCTCTGGGGTGCCTAGGCGTCCGGATGGTTGGGCTGCAACGGTGGCGGCATACAGATCCGGTGCCCCTTGCCTGATCCCTTCCCAGGCGCCGCCGGGAAATTCAATGGGGCCGGGGGAGACGACATTGACACGGATGCCGCGGGGAAGCAGTGTCTGCGACAATTGCTTGGCATGCACGATCAAGGCACCCTTCATGGCATTATAGGCCATGGGCGCCATGAAGGTTTCCACCGCCGCCGTGGTCCCGGTGATGGTGATGGCGCCGTGGCCCGATGCCTCCAGCGCCGGCAGAGCGGCCTCAATGGCGCGCAAGGTGCCCAGCACATCAATCTGGTAGGCGTCGTTCCAACTCTGCTCCCCGTTCATGCCGCCGCCGGCAGAGACATTGGGGACCAGGATGTCGATCCCGCCCAGGGCCCCGCCCATGCGCGTGACCCAGGACTTCACCGATTCTGCATCGGCGGCATCCATGGCGGCACCCACCACTTTTACGCCCAAGTTAGACAGATCGGCCACCGCCGCTTCTACCTCCTCCATCTTGCGCGCTCCGATGGCGACGGCACAGCCCTCGTGCGCCAGTGCTTCGGCAATGCGCCGCCCGATGCCGCGCGTGGAGCCGGTGATCAGCGCCTTGCGCCCTTTCAGCCGAAGGTCCATCGAAACTCCTCCCGTCCTGTCCGTGATGCCAGATTTTGATTATTGCGGGTCAGGCTGCAGAACCCTGCATGATTGACAAGCACCCGCGTCACCGCCATTATCATGACTGATGAATCAAAAGTCAACGCACCGGCGTGGCCGTGCTGTTGATCATTCCCGAAAATGGCAAAGGAACGGAGGAACCATCATGGCGATGGAGGGCAGGCCGCTTGCCGACAATGTCTTCACCTGGCCCAGCGATGATCCGGCTCTGATCGGCGGTATCGACGGGCGGGGCCGCATCCGCTTTCCCTTCATGGGACGTCCGGGGGAGGAACCGGTCGAACTGGCCCGCGAAGGGGTGCTGTGGAGTTGGACCGTTCAGCGTTTCCTGCCCAAGCAGCCCCCCTATCTGGGCCGGGAGACAAAGGCGGAGTTCCAGCCTTTTCCCGTGGGCTATGTCGAGTTGCCGGGGCAGGTGCGGGTGGAGACGCGGCTGGTCGATTGCGCGCCGGAGGATTTGCGCATCGGCATGCGCCTGCGTCTGACCATCCGGCCGCTGTTCCGCGATGAACAGGGCCGGGACCTGCTGATGTACGCGTTCCAGCCGGCAATTTGAAAAAAAGCGGAAAAGGGAGGGTTGGTCCATGTCGGATGTGGCGATTGTCGGGATCGGAATTCACCCGTTCGGGCGGACACCGGACCGCACAGGGTTGGAACAGGGCGCCTTTGCCGTGCGTGCGGCGCTGGCCGATGCCGATATCGGCTGGGGCGATGTGCAATTCGCTTATGGCGGCAGTCAGGATGGCGGCAATGCCGACACGATGGTGGAAGAGCTGGGACTGACCGGCCTGCAATTCATCAATGTCGCCAATGGCTGTGCCACGGGCGGTTCCGCCCTGATTTCCGCCTATGGCGCCATCCGGTCGGGCCAGTATGATCTGGGCTTGGTAGTCGGGTTTGACAAGCATGAACAGGGGTCGTTCCGGGTACGGCCCGCCGACTGGGGCCTGCCGGAATGGTATGGGGAGGTCGGGTTTGCGCTCACCACCCAGTTCTTTGCCATGAAGATCCAACGTTACATGGCGTTGCATGGGATCACCGACGATGCCCTGATCCGGGTGGCCGAGAAAGCCTTCGCCAACGGGGCGCTGAATCCCCATGCCTGGCGTCGCCGCGCACTTTCTTATGAAGAGATTGCGCAGTCGACCATGATCAGCGATCCGCTGCGCCAATATATGTTCTGTTCCCCCGGCGAAGGGGCAGTGGCCCTGATCCTGGCCAGCCCGAAAAAGGCAGCGCAACTGAGCCGCCATCCGGTCTGGCTGAAAGCCGCCGCCATGCGGACCCGCGGGGCCGGCTCGTTCGAGGTGTTCAGCCCCAGCCTGTCGGTGGAGGATGGGGAGGGGGCAACCCCTATCGCCGCCCGCAGTGCCTTTGCCATGGCCGGGATCGGCCCGGAAGAGATCGACATTGCCCAGCTTCAGGATACCGAAAGCGGGGCGGAGATCATGCATATGGCTGAAAACGGCTTCTGCAAGGATGGGGAGCAGGAGAAATGGCTGCGTGACGGCATGACCCGTCTCGACGGTAAACTGCCGGTCAATACCGATGGCGGTTGCCTGGCCAACGGCGAACCGATCGGCGCATCCGGCCTGCGACAGGTCTATGAGACAGCGCTGCAACTGCGCGGTGACGCCGGTGCGCGGCAGGTGCCGAAAAAGGTCTGCACCGGCTATACCCATGTCTATGGTGCGCCCGGCGTGTCGGCAGTGACCATCCTGGCGCGGTAGGGGAAAGTCTTCCGTCTTCCTCGCCGTTTGCGGCTGGGAAGACGGAATAGGTTGATCTGGGCGGTCAAGCCTGGGTCACCTGTGGACCGCCCGGATTCATGAATTCCACAATGCATAGACCGCGTCGCCGGGTGCATGCCCACCCCGATGTTTCATCAGTGCGAACACCCCCTGGTCCCAGGACAGGCTGCGTGGCGGGCTGGCATTCCAGTCCATCAGATAGTGTCGATAGCTGAATTTCCAGACACCGTTCCGCCGTTCATACCGGTCCAGATACCGGCCAAACAGCATGCTGTCCGTATCGGCCCCGGATGCGGCGGCGAGTGTAAGGCTATAGACCTCACCCACCGCCTGGTTCCCCCGCACATCGAACCATTCATTGCCGGCCATATGGAAGGACCGGGCCAGACCGCCGGTTGCCCCCACGGCCAACCCACAGAATTCCGCCGCCGATCCCGCGAAATAGCCGAAATCAACGGTGGCGTCGGGGTGCCAGACACTGCGCAGCAAGGCCTCATCCGCGCGGTCCACCCCCCGGTTATAGGCCATGTTCAGTTCATGTAGCGCCTGTTTGGCCAGAAGGGTCTCCATCTCACTCATCATCACACCCTCCTCAGCTCAACAAGCCCAAGGGCTGTTCCAGGTGTTGGCGCAGCGCGGACAGGAAGCGGGCGCCAACGGCACCATCAATGGCGCGGTGGTCACAGGACAGGGTGACCGACAGAACCGATCGGAACTGCACGCCGCCGTCGCTGTTTTCCTGCGCTTCCCGCCGCGTGGCGCCGACGGCCAGGATGGCGGCCTGCGGTGGGGCGATGATCGCCTGGAAATCCCGGATGCCAAACATCCCCAGGTTGGAGATGGCGAAGGTGCCATCGGACAGGTCCTGCTGCGTCAGGCGGCGGTCGCGGGCCCGACCGGCCAGCGCCACTGCTTCCGCCGCGATACTGCGCAGCGGCTTGGCGCCGGCATCACGCAGCACCGGCGTGACCAGTCCCCCA
Source organism: Niveispirillum sp. FG156 (assembly GCF_057809555.1). Classification (NCBI taxonomy): domain Bacteria; kingdom Pseudomonadati; phylum Pseudomonadota; class Alphaproteobacteria; order Rhodospirillales; family Azospirillaceae; genus Niveispirillum; species Niveispirillum sp. FG156. The sequence goes on from NZ_JBMDKE010000050.1 coordinate 31,370, forward strand.
TCGATCGTCACGGCAATGGCGATATTGGCCTGGGCGAACCGGCGCATGCCTTCTGCCGTGAACTGTACATTCACATCCGGCACATCGCGCAGGGCCAGGGCCGATGCGCGGATGATGAAGTCATTGACGGAGATTTTCTGCCCCGGCAGGCCGTTCAACTGCCCGCGCAGGGCCAGCAGATCATCCATCAGAATGTCGGCGGTCAGGTAGAAATGCGGCACGTCCCGCTTGGCTGCCGTCAGGGCTGTGGCGATGGCGCGCCGCATGGCGCTGTGCGGGACCAGATCGTCACCGGACCCCATGGCGCTGGCGGCGGGTGCTGCGGCGGCGTTGCGCACATCCTCCTTCGTGGCGTGGCCCTTCGGCCCCGTCGGCGTCACGGCGGAAAGCGACACGCCCAGATCGGCGGCCAGCTTGCGTGCTGCCGGACCTGCGGGGGGGCTGGCGCCTGCCACGGGGGCCGGGGCCAGACCGTTGGCGGCGGCAAACCGCTCCACATCGTCCACATTTACCCGGCCATGGCGGCCCGTCCCCGACAGCCGGGTCAGGTCGATGCCCAGCCGGTTGGCCAGCCGCTTGGCATGCGACGTGGCATGGACGTCACTATTCTTCTCCACCACCGACGCGGCCTGTGGGATGGGCGCGGTGGACGTTGCGGCGGGTGCCGGGGCAGGGTGGATGGCTAGAAACGCCTCTACATCCTCCTGATTGACCCGCCCATTGCGGCCTGTACCCGTCACGCGCGACAGGTCCAGCCCATGGCGGTTGGCGATGCGCCGGGCGATGGGCGTGGCAGCCACTTTGTCGTTACGGCCTTCCAGATCGGGATCGCTGGCGGCCACAGGTTCGCTCACGACCTCGGCTGGCGTCGCCGTAGCCGTCACCGGTCCGGCTGTCGGCTCTGGGGCGGGGCCGCCCTTGATAAACCGGTCGATCTCCGCATCCGTGACGCCGGCATCGGCGACGATGGCGATCAGGGCGCCGACAGGCAGCGTCTGCCCCACCGGGGCAACCAGCCGGCGGATCACCCCTTCCAGATCGGATTCCAGCGTATTGACGATCTTGGCGGTTTCGATATCGACTATTTCCATGCCACGCAACAGGGTTTGTCCCTCCGTCACGCGCCAGTTGGAAATCGTCCCTTCCGACATTTCCAGGCCCCATTTGGGCATGATGATCGGGGTGATGGCGTTCATCGCGTCGTAACCCCTTGGCTCAGCGGCTTTTCAGAACTTTGCGGATTGCCGCTTCGATCTTCTCGGGCGAGGGCAGGTAGGCCGCCTCCAACTCCCGCGCAAACGGCACGGGGGTGTGGGGGGCGGTCACCTGAATGATCGGGGCCCTCAGATGGTGGAAGGCCTTTTCCGCCACCATGCCGGCGATATCTGCGGCAACGGAGCAGCGCGGTGGGCTTTCATCCACCACCACCAGCCGACCCGTGGCCCGCACGCTTTCCAGGATGGTTTCCTCATCCAGCGGGCTGGTCGTGCGCGGGTCGATCAGGTCGCAACTGATCCCCTCCGCCGCCAGCCGGTCCACCACGCCAATGGCCAGCGGCACCATGCGGGCCAGGGCCACGACGGTGACATGCTCGCCTTCGCGCACCATGGCAGCCTCGCCAAACGGGATCGTGTAGTCCCCGTCCGGCACCTCGCATTCATCCATATACAACGATTTATGCTCGAAGAAGATCACCGGATCATCATCGCGGATGGCGGTCAGCAGCAGGCCCTTGGCGTCATAGGCATTGGACGGGACCACGATTTTCAGGCCCGGAATGGCGGTCAGCATGGGATAGATCGTCTGCGAATGCTGGGCCGCCGCATTCATGCCCCCACCACAGGTCATGCGGATGACCAGCGGGGTGCGCGCCTTGCCGCCGAACATATAGCGGAACTTGGCCGCCTGGTTCAGCAACTGGTCCAGACAGACGCCGACAAAATCGGCGAACATGATCTCTGCCACGGGGCGCAGGCCAGTCAGCGCCGCGCCATTGGCGGCGCCCACGATGCAGCTTTCAGAAATCGGCGTGTCGATCACCCGATCCTCGCCGAACCGGGGCAGCAGCCCCTTGGTCAGACCAAAAACACCGCCGGCGGCCTCGCGCTCACCCGATGTGCCGCCGGCCCCGCCGGACACATCCTCCCCCAACACGATCACACGGGGATCACGTTCCATTTCAAGATGCAGGGCGTCATTGATCGCCTGGCGCATGGAAATTTTGGGCATGGGTCAGGTTCCCGCTCAATAGCTGATATAGACGTCGGACAGCACGTCGGCTGCTGTGGGGGCGGGGGCGGCCACCGCCTCACGCACGGCGCGGTCGATCAGGTCGCGGACCTCGTCCTCCACCTGATCCAGATCGCTGCCGGGCAGCAGACCAGCCTCCGTCACCCGCTGGCGGAAGATCTTCAGGCTGTCATTCTCGGCCCGCAGCCGCGCCACCTCATCCTTGGCGCGATAAAGCTGCGGATCACCTTCGAAATGGCCGAAGAAACGGGTGCATTCGGCATAGACGGCGCACGGCCCGCCGCCATTGCGCGACAGGTCGGTCGCCTGGCGCATCGCCTCATGGACGGAAAAGAAATCAAAGCCGTCGGCCTTGAACACCGGGATGCCGAACCCTTCGGTGCGGCGCACGATATCCTTGCTGCCGACCGCATAACTGAAGCCGGTATGTTCGCTATAGCCGTTGTTTTCAAACACAAAAATCTTGGGCACTTTCAGGACCACGGCCATGTTCATGGCCTCGAACACCGTGCCCTGGTTGCTGGCCCCGTCACCGCTGAACGATACGGCGACACCGCCGGTCTTCAGCACCTTGGCCGTGATGGCGGCGCCCACGGCGATGGGGGGGCCGCCCCCGACAATGCCATTGGCACCCAGCATGCCCTTGTCCAGATCGGCAATATGCATGGATCCGCCCTTGCCCTTGCACAACCCACCCTGCCGGCCATAAATCTCCTTCATCATGCCGATGACGTCACAGCCCTTGGCGATACAGTGGCCATGGCCGCGATGGGTGCTGATGATCTTGTCCTTCTCCGTCAGGTGTTCGCACACGCCGACGGCGACGGCTTCCTGGCCGGCATAAAGATGGGTGAAGCCGGCAATGCCGCCGCGTTGGATATCGACATGGATCCGTTCCTCAAATTCCCGGATCGTCACCATCTGGCGGTAGGCGCGCAGCATCTGCTCGCGGCTGATCTGCATGGAAATCTCCCTGTTGCGTCAGGCAGGTGTCAGGATGCCACGCTGGCGGGCCATGATCGGCCCGGTCTGGCGCGCGGCACTGGGCTGTTGCCCTGACCCTCCCAACAATGATTTTTGATTCATTAGTCAATGTATCTCTGCATCCCCTTGCCGTCAACGGCCCATCCGGTGGCGTTGCGGAATTTTGCGGCGGACAAGGCGGTGGATTGCGGTGGGGTGGATTATGTGACAAAATGATTTTAGAATCATAAGTCATTAATTTTGTAGGACGGGGTGAATACGTGCCGCCGCGAAAGCCGAAACCGAACGCCATTGCCGCCGACACTGATCCCAACGCCGAACCTGCCCCCGGCCGACGTCGCCGGTCGGAGGCGCAGCAGCAGAAGAATGAAGAGACGCGGATGCGGCTGCTGAATGCAGCGGCGCGCGTCATCGGCAAATACGGCTATGCCGGCTGTTCCATCGCGCGGGTGGCTGCCCGGGCCAAGGTGGCGCATGGCACCTTCTACCTGCATTTCAAATCACAGCAGGATTTGTTCGACCAGCTTTTGCCGGCGCTGGGCACGGAGATGCTGGAGGTGATCGGCAAGGCCGTGCGCGACAGCAAAAGCCTGATCGAGCTGGAACATCGCGGGCTGGTGGCCAATTTCGAGTATCTGGTGCAGCATCCCTATCTGCACCGCGTGACCTCAGAGGCAGAGCTTTACGCCCCCGTCGCCTATCGCCAGTATTTTGAGGAACTGGCCAAGCCCTACAAAAAATCCCTGCGCCGCTCCATGGCGGCGCAAAGCGCACCCGCCTTCACCGAAGACCAGTTGGACGCGGTGATCTCCATGCTGCTGGGCGCACGCTACTATCTGCTGACCCGTTTCTGTGTTCAGGGCAACAGCCTGAAACCGCTGACACCAGAACTGACCGAAACCTACCTGCGCTTCGTGGCTGAAGGGCTGGGCGCGAAGCTGGAAATGCCCGCCAAGGAGATGGCGGCGCCGACGGCAGAGGTAGTAACCCTGACGCCGCGCCGCAAACGCAAACTGGCAGGGGACTAGGGGGGCTTATCCCCCCGCCGCCTGGGCAATGGACGCCGCTACTTCTTCTCGCGTCGGGTTGCGGCGCAGGGTCAGGCCGCCATTGACCTGCAAATTCTCCCCCGTCATGAAACATTCGTCCGAGGCCAGCCAGATTGCAGCGGCGGCAATATCCTCTGACGTGCCGATGCGGCCCAGCGGATACTCCGGCAGGAACGCCTCTGTCAGGCCGGGAATGGCCATGTGGCCCGCCGTCATCGGTGTGGCGGTCAGGCCGGGGGAGATGGAATTGGCGCGGATGCCGCGTTGCCCGAATTCATGGGCCACGACACGGATGAGGTGATCGGTCCCGGCCTTGGCCCCCATATAGGCGGCATGGTCGTTCAGCATGATGGTCGCGGTGGCGGAACTGATCTGGATGATCGACCCGCCCCGGTCCATGGCGCCGATCACCGCCTGATAGAACATGAACGGCCCCTTGAACTGCAGCGCGCTCATCTGGTCAAACTCTTCCTCGGTCGTTTCCAGGAAGGGTTTCAGCAGGCCCCAGCCCGTGGCGTTCAGGGCGATATCGACATGGCCGAGCTTTTCCTTGGCGAAATCGGCCAGGGCAAACACCTCCGCCCGGCTGGTGATGTCGCAGGTCGCGGCATGCCCGCCAATCTCAGCGGCCAGCCGCTCCAACTCATCCCGCTTGCGACCGGCGACCAGGACGGTCGCCCCCTCGGCGGCGAAACGGCGGGCGATGACCTGGCCCATATTGTCACGATTGGCAGCCCCGATGACGATGGCGCCCTTGCCGGCAAGACGTCCCATGATGCCCCCTCAGACCCAATAGCGGACGGAAAAGGTGCGGGATTTGAAGGCCCAGCGGCCATCGATCTTCACCAGAATGTCGTCATATTGGCCATGGGTGCGGCGCGCCACGCCCTCGCTGTCCGTATAGGATTCAGCTGTGTACATGCGCGCTGTCGCCTGATCGCCCTCCACCACAATGGAACCCGGCAACACCAGGAACACGATGTCGGGGTAATGTTTCATCGCCGCCACCCAGGCATCGACAATGGTCTGCTTGCCCGACAATTTTTCCATGCCCGGCACATGCGGCAGGCACCAGAAGCTGTCCTCGGCCCAGGTCGAGGCCCAATCCTCAGCATTGTGCTGGTTGACGGCATCCGCATAGGTTTCGTTCAACTCGCGGATGGCCAGACGGTCCTCCACCGGTCCCGTGAACGGCATCGTTTCCTCCCGATTTCTGTGTGATTTCTGATCTGTGCCGGGCCGGTTTATGCGGCGATCGGCGCGTCATTTATGAATAATGATCCGGCAGTCACAATGTGTGATGTGCCTCGGCTTGTCAAGCACCGCTGCCCACGAAATCCGGCGGGCGTTTGGCCAGGAAGGCGCGCAGTCCCTCGGCGAATTCGGCACTGTCGGCGCGGGCGGCGAACTGTTCCTTTTCGGCGAGAAGCTGTGCCATGAAAGCGGCGGTCAGCGGCCCGCGCAGCAACGCCTTCGCCGCTGCGTGCGCGCCCATTGGGCCATTGGCCAGACGCTGGGCCAGATCCTCGACCGTGGCGGGCAGGGCCTCTGCCGTCACGACCTGGTTGAGCAGGCCCAGATCCCGCGCGTCGATGGCACTGATCCGGTCGCCCAGCATCACCAGTTCGCTGGCCCGTTTCAGTCCGCACAGATGCGGCAGGGTCATAGTGGCGCCGCCGTCGGGTGTGGCGCCCAGATGGCAATAGGCCAGCGACAGGGCGGCCCCTTCTGCCGCGATGGACATGTCACATGCTGCCGCCAGCCCGATGCCAAACCCGGCAACCGGCCCGTTGATGGCGGCGATCACCGGCTTGGGCATACGCCAGATGCGCTGTACCGCGCCATGGGCGTGGTCAATCAGGCGGTTGAAATAGGACCGGCGTTCCAGGGCGGGTGCGTCTAGCGTCTGTGCGAATTCCCGCACGTCACCGCCGGCCATGAAGGCCCGTCCCGAACCGGTCAGGATGATGGCACGCACAGTTGCATCAGCCTCCAGCCCCGCCAGGGCCTGGTCCAGCGCTTGGGCCAGAGCCATGTTCAAGGCATTCAGCGCCGCCGGTCGGTCAAAGGTGACCTGTGCCACCGCGCCCCGTCGTTCAATGCTGACCATTCCTGTCCCGGTCATGCGTCCCCCCTGTCCATCCCGTTCGCCCCGGCATCAACCGGGGGCTTGACGTCGCCGTTGGGTTGCATAATTGTGATCAATGAATCATAAGTCAATATAGGAAGCGCCATGACCCTGATCCAGGTGACCGACCGCGACGGAACCCAGCACAATCTTGACGCCCCCGATGGCGACAGCCTGATGGTCGCCCTGCGCGATGCCGGCTTGTCGGTGGCGGGGATTTGCGGGGGCAACATGGCGTGTGGCACCTGTCACATCCATGTGCTGAATGCCGGCCCCGACCAGCTTCCGCCCATCAGCGCGGATGAGGCGGCGTTGCTGGCCGATTTGCCTGACGTGGCGGCGCAATCGCGTCTGGCCTGTCAGATCCCCGTGGTAGCGGCGCTGGCCGGCCTGTCCATCGTTGTTGCCCCGGATGATTGAACCCTTGCCCCAACCGTTGCTATCATTACCTTGAAGGGGAGCAGGGCCGGTATCCGGCCCGTGATCGGTTCAGGGGCAGGGAGTATTGACGGTGGGGGCAAGCGCACAGGTCCGGAAACGCAAGCCGTCTGTTGAGAAGGCGGAGCGGAATGAAGCCACGCGTCTGGCCTTGATCGAGGCGGCGGCCAAGATTGTGGGACGCTACGGTTATTCCGGCTGTTCCATCGCGCGGGTTACGGCCAAGGCCAAGGTGGCGCACGGCACCTTCTATCTGCATTTCAAGTCGCAGCAGGAATTGTTCGATCTGTTGCTGCCGACGCTGGGTGCGCGCATGCTGGACAAGATCAGCGATGCTGTGCGCAACGCCACCTCGCTGCTGGAGGTGGAGCGTCGGGGGCTGGAGGCGAATTTCGCCTATCTGGTGGCCCATCCCTATATGTACCGGCTGATGATGGAGGCGGAGCTGTTTGCGCCCGCCGCCTTCCGCGCCCATATCGACATGCTGGTGGAACGTTATGTCCGTTCGCTGCGCCGCAGCCTGAAGGATCAGGACCCGCCGCTGTATAGTGATCAGGAGTTGGAACGGGTGGCGAGCATGCTGATGGGCGCGCGGTCATATCTGTTGATGCGATTCTGCGCCGTCGACGGCAAGATCAAGCCCTTGTCACCGGAAATCCTGGACACCTATCTGCGCTTTGTCGCCAACGGGCTGAAGGCCGGCCCGTTGGCCCCGTTCCTGGCGGCCCAGGAGCAGGTACCCGCGCCGGAACCGGCGGCCAAACCTGCTGCCCGCCGCCGCACCAAAGCGGTGGCAGAGGCGTGAACGTCACCGGCGCCCCTCGATATAGTCATTGATCATCTCGTGGAACCGGCGCACCCGCGCCTCCTGTCCTGTCAGATAGGCGTCCTTGAACCCACGTGAGCGTAGGCCCAACTGCTGCCCCACCGCGATGGACAGGTCCTGATCGGCGACAAAACCCAGTGTTTGGTCGCCATGCTTGAAGATTTCATGTTCTGCTTCCGCCAGGGGGCGGGGGCCGACGGGGGTCATTGCCTCCGTCTGCCCCGGCACGGCGGGGACCATGAACCAATGGTCGAAGATGCATTTTTCCGGGTCCGTCGGGTGCGGCTGCGGACGCAGCAGCTGGAACCCATCCGCGCTCATGGTCAAGGAGACATTGGGGAAAAGCGTATAATGGTGATAATCGGTCAGCTGGTCATCATCCAGCAGATCATAATGGGCAAAGCCACGTTCTGTGCCCAGGCGGCGTTTCTGTTTCTGCAAGGCCTGGCGGGCATCACGGGCATGGCCCTGGAATGCGGCAGGGTCCAGGTCCCAGGCCCGCAGGATATCATCCAGCGGTTGCGCCACATCCGTGACACTCTGTGCCCGCTTTGATGGCAGCCCGCCCTTCATCCGCATCCGGTTATGGCCAGATGCATAAAGGTCGAACATTGTGTCCTGGTACGCATCCTCAATAAAGGTCGACAGTTCAGGGTGCAGCGTCGGCAGGTGGTAACTTTCATTGAAATTATCGTGGATGATCTTCCAGTTACAATTCACCTCTGCCGTCAGATACAGCACGCGCACCTGACCATCCATGCTGTATTTTTCAAACTGGGGGGCAATAGGGTCCAGGAACTGGCGCAGCGGCGGCGCGTTGGGGTCCATATTGAACCAGACGAACCCGCCCCAGACCTCGCACTGGATGGCCGACAGCTTGACCTTGCCACAGGGGTTTCCCTGCGGAAAATCATCCGGATCCTGCACGCGGCAGGTGGTTCCCGCCCGGTCGAACTGCCAGGAATGGTAAGAACAGGTGAAAATCTTGGCATGGCCCAGATCGCCATGCACCAGCCGGTTACCCCGGTGCGGGCAGACATTATAGAAAGCCGCGACCGACCCATCCTCCTGCCGGACCATCAGGATACTCTCGCGTCCGATCTCATGGGTGATGTAATCGCCCGGTTCCGGCAGGTCCGCCGCCCAGCCCCCGATATGCCAGACGCGGGTCCACATCCGCTCCCATTCCAGCGCCATGAATTCCCGGCTGGTATAGCGGTTGCCCGTGATCGGGTCACCGCGCAGGCTCGGCGGTGGCGGAGAGGGCTCTGCGGCGGCACGGGGCGGCTGGTTGTTGATCAGGGACATGGCTTGCATCCTCCGCTGTTCCATCAGGCGGCCTGTTGCCGCATATTTTTTATGATTGGTGAGTCATTGATCATTCTATGGCCAATGGCCGGCTGCCGTCAACGGGTCAGCAGGGTGTATCAGGCCAGGGCCTTTGGATTATCGACCGACAACCGCGCGCGGGTGATGGACAACAGGGACTGACGCAGGATGGCATCACGGTCGGGCGCGTCAAAATCACCTGCTCGGATGGAAGCACAAAGCGCCGCCGCATCCTCTCGCCCGGTCAGATGGCGGATCTGCTCCGCGATCCCGGCCCGCACCGCATCGGCCCGCCAGTCGCGCAGGGCGATGGACAGGGCGTTGGCCACCATCAGGCCGGTATAGCGGGCTTGATCGGGTAGATGCGGCAACAGTTCGTCCCGCAGGCTGCGCAGCGCGGTTTCCAGCAGGTTGGGGCCATCGGGCAGGTCAGGGATCATGGGGCCGCCTCCATCCGTGTGATCTGTTGCAGCATGTCGTAACTGATTTCCGGCAGCATTCGCCCGGTCAGCGCCAGTTCCAGCGAGGGTTCAGCGCCGAAGACATGCCGCATCGCCTGCTGTACCGCGATGGCGACCCAGCGCAGATGGGCCATCACTTCCCACCATCCGACCGCAGCATGGTTGATGGTTCGGCCCGAGGCCTGTTCATATCCGGCATAGAAATTGGCCCGGTCGCCGATGCCGCCGGCCTCCCGATCGCGGTGGCCGAAGCGCCAGCAGGCAGCACAGAACCAGCCGATATCTTCCATCGCGTCCGACCATCCGGCAAATTCCCAGTCGATGATGGCCGTCAACCGCCCCTCATCCACCATATAATTGCCGGTACGATAATCACGGTGCGACAGAACCAGATCGCCCGTGACAGGTCGCCGCCGGTCAAGCCAGCGCAGGGCATAGGCGATGGTCGGGTCACGATCCGCCACCTCACCCAGCCACCCACGATAGGCCGTGAGACATTCATCGACGATACCGCCTGTGGGCAAGGGCAGGAAATCCAGCCCAGCCGCACTCCCCGCCACATTGGGCCGGATGGCATGCAGCCGGCCCAACTGTGTGCCCAGATCATGCGCCAGGGCGGCATTGGGCGGAGCCTTGACCAGCCGATGACCCGCTGCCACACCCTTGGCCCGGCGCATGATGTAGAAGGGCGTGCCCAGCAGGCTGCCGGTTTCTTCTACGAACAGGGGTTCGGGGGCCGTGACCCCGGCGGCGAACGCGGCCTGCAGCACGACCGCCTCCTGTGCCTTGCTGAGGCTGGCTGAAACCCCGCTGGGCGAACCGGCGCGGAACACGGTGGCATGGGTGCCAGCCAGAGTGCCTCCCGCGATCGTCAGGTCCATTGCCAGATTGATGGATATAGCGCCGCCCGACAGGCGCCGCAGGTCGCTCACCCGCACCGACCCCGCCTCCGCCTGACGAACCAGCCAGTCGGACAGGTGCGCCACCTGCTCCGGCGTCAGGGGGGCGGTCACGCCCACCCCCAGAACCCGTCGCCCTCCGCTAGGTACGACCGGCTCAACACCATCTTGTGAACTTCTGACGCGCCGTCAACCAGCCGGGATTGCCTTGCATAGCGGTATATCCATTCCAGCACCGTGTCGCGGGAATAGCCGCGGGCACCGCACAGCTGAATGGCGGTATCGACGGCGCGGGACAGGGTGTCGGCCACCTGCACCTTGGCCATCGACACTTCCTTGCGGGCAAAATGGCCCCGGTCCAGTTCTGCGGCCGCCCGCATGGTTAGCAGACGACCAATCTCGATCTGCATGGCCGCTTCGCCCAGCATCCACTGCACCCCTTCATGGTCGGCCAGAGGCATGCCGAAGCTGTGGCGTTCCTTGACATAGGCGCCGGCGATTTCCAGGCAGCGTTTGGCCAGGCCCGTCCAGCGCATGCAATGGGTCAGCCGGGCGGGTCCCAGACGGATCTGCGTCGCCTTCAGCCCATCGCCGACATTCATCAGCACGTTTTCATCCGCGACCTCCAACCCGTCGAAAATCAGCTCGCAATGGCCGCCATGTTCTTCCGGTCCCATGATGGGGATGCGGCGTTCAATGCGCCATCCGGGCTGGTCCCGGTCGAACAGGAAGGCAGTCAGACCCTTGCGCGGGTCGTCGGATGTGCGGGCCAGCAGGATGAAATGCTGGGCGACGCCGGCCCCGGTGATGAACCATTTATGGCCATGGATGACCCAGCGCCCGTCGCGACGTTCGGCCCGCGTGCGCATCATGGTCGGGTCGGAACCGCCACCGGGATGCGGCTCCGTCATGGCAAAGGCCGACCGTACCTGCCCCGACACGATGGGGTCCAGCCAGCGCCGTTTCTGCGCTTGGGTCCCCACCTGGTGCAGCAGGCGCATATTGCCGTCATCCGGGGCGGCGGCGTTGAAGCAGACAGGGCCAAAGATCGACCGGTTCATCTCTTCATAACAGGCGGCAATCCCCACGAAGGGCAATCCCTGGCCGCCGGCGTCCTGGGGCAGTTGCAGGGTCCACAGACCTGCCGCCTTGGCCTTGGCACGCAAAGATGCCAGCGGCTTTTCGGCGATGTTCTCATGCTCATCCCAATTGGCGCGGTCGGCTTCCACCGGCAGGATCTCGGTTTCAACAAAGTCACGGATGCGCTGGCGATATTCGTCCAGCGCGGGCGGCAGCATGAAATCCATTTCCGACCCTTTCATAAAAACGAGCGAGCGCTCGCTCTATATCCTGTTTCGGCTTCGCGGGCAATGCGGTCCATGTTATGCGATGGCGGTGAAGGGGGAGGGCATGGACAGTTACCAGACGTTCCAGCAGGAATTTGACCTGTCGATGGAGGCGCTGTGCCGGCGCATCCTGGACCGGCACCAGGCAACCATCCGGGTGCGCCGGCCCGATACGGCCATCACCAATCTGGGCCGCATCATCGACACGACCTTGACGCTGGCCAACCGCAAGGGCTTTCATTCCACCTCGCTGCGCGACCTGTCGGAACAATCGGGCCTGTCGATGGGCGCGCTGTATAGCTATTTCGACAGCAAGGACACGCTGCTGCTGATGATCCTGGGGCAGGTGGTGGATGCCATCCAACAGGTGCTGACCACCCCGGACGTGACCAAGGGGGAGGCGGGATTGCGTCTGCGCGCCCTGATCGCGCGGCATGTCTATTTGACCGAACGCATGGGCCCCTGGTTTGTCTTCGCTTTCATGGAAGCCAAGGCCTTCAGCAAGCAGGGCCGCGACATGGCGATTGAAAGTGAGTTGTGGACGGAGGCGCAATTGCGCGATGTCATTGCCGATGGCATCCAGACGGGCAGCTTCCGGTCGCAGGACCCGACCATGGCCGCAGCACTGATCAAGCCCATGCTGCAGGACTGGTATGTCAAGCGCGGCAAATACCGCCGTCGCGGTGTCGATCCCGACGCCTTCGTTACCGCCCTTGTCCAGGCGGTGGGGGCGATGCTGCGTTGACCATGATGTGGGGCGGTGATCACTTTGATACTTGGGATTTCGACGCCAGAACGCAGATCATGATCGACAGGGGATGTCGCGAGATGGTGCAATTCATGGTCGCTCGTCTGAGCGTGCCTGCCCTGCCGGCGGCGGAACCGCCGAAGCGCACCCGCCGTCGGGTTTGAATTTTATACAGATGACTGAATTTTAGGGCATGGGCCTTTGCCGGGCCGTGATGTCGAACGCCACCGTCACGGCGTCGGCGACGATGTCGGTGGCTGCCCAATCCCCCTGGCTGATGCCGAATGCCAGGCGGGACAGCGGCACCGACCCGGCGGCATGGGCCACCCCGTCGCGGATGGTCATGGTGAAGGGCAGTGTCAGCGGCCGGTCGGTACCGCGCAGCCGCAGCGTGCCCTTGGCCTCAAACCGGTCGCCCCCCAGCGGCGTGAAGCCCGTGGCCTGGAACCGCGCCATGGCTGCCACTCCGGCGGGGACGGCCCCGGCCAGCGACAGGATGACCAGGGCGGTACGGGTGAAACGGTGCAGATGCGTCATCGCATCCTCCTGGTGATGAATGGGGAGTGATGCCAATCAGCCTGCTGATTGGAGGCCGGCGACTGCCGGCCCGGCGCTCATGCGCCGTAAGCCCAAGGGCACGGATATGCCCGCCCGGCGTTTGAGGGACCGTGTCGGTCTCAACCCGCGACCATGTGCTGGCTGATGCTGCCGAACGGGATGCTTCCATCGGGTGCCAGGGCGGTGATGCGCACCTTGTCGCCGAAGCGCATGTAGGGGCTGGGGGAACGGCCGGCGATCACGTCGATGGCGCGGCGTTCGGCGATGCAGGCCGATCCCGCGTCGGGATCGGCGTTGGAGATGGTGCCGGAGCCGATGATGGTGCCAGCCGACAGCTTGCGCGTGCGGGCGGCATGTTCGATCAGGCGGTGGAAGCTGAAATCCATCTCCCCGCCATGGGGATGGCCGAACCATTCGTCGTTCCATTCCACGCGCAGGCGCAGATGGACGCGCCCGTCGCGCCAGTGCGGGCCCAACTCGTCGGGCGTGACGGCGACGGGGGCGAAGGCGGTGCTGGGCTTGGCCTGGATGAAGCCGAAGCCGCCCTCCATCTCGCGCGGGCCGAAGGCGCGCAGGCTGACATCATTGACCATGGTCACCAGCCTTATGTGCCGCTCCGCCTCCTGCGCCTTGCAGCCCATGGGGACGGGGCCGGTGATGATGGCGAACTCGCCCTCGAAATCGATGCCATCATCCTCGCTGGGCAGGGGGCTGTCGTCGCAGGCACCCAGGAAATCGTCCGACGCGCCCTGATAGACCAGGGGCGTGTTCGTATCGACATCGCGGTCCAGCTTGAAGGCCCGGGCCATCAGGCGCCCATGGTTCAGGAAGCAGGACCCGTCCAGCCATTGCGGTGCGCGGGGCAGCGGGGCCATGGCCTGGCCGGGATCGAAGGCGAAGCCGCCCGCCCCGCCGCTGTTCAGGGATTGGTAGAGACGCCGCAGCGGCGCCTCCGACGCACCCCAGCTGCGCAGCGCGTCAAGCATGGTCGGGGCGACATGGCGGGCGCTGACGGCATGGTGCAGGTCGCGCGACACCACGACCAGGGTGCCGTGCATGGTGCCGTCCTTGAGGGTGGCGAGTTTCACTGGCTTTCTCCCGGCAGCAGGGCGACCGCGCGGCACCAGCCGGCGCTGGCGCGGGTGATCTTCACGGGAAAGCAGATCAGGGTGAAGCCGGTGGCGGGCAGGGCCTCCAGATTGTGCAGCTTCTCCATCTGGAAATAGCCGGTCTCCCGCCCCGCCTTGTGGCCTTCCCAGACGATGGAGGCATCGCCGGTCTGGGCAAAGCGCCGGGCCGTATGGCTGAACGGTGCATCCCAGGACCAGGCGTCGGTACCCACCACGCGCACGCCGCGTCTGGTCAGGAACAATGTCGCCTCCCGCCCCATGCCGCAGCCGCTATCCACGTAGTCCGGCCCGCCATAGGCGGCGCCGGCGCGGGTATTGACGATGACGATGTCCAGCGGGCGCAGGGCATGGCCGATCCGGTCCAGTTCGGCCGCCACCTCCGCCGCGGTGACGACATGCCCATCCGGCAGGTGCCGGAAATCCAGCTTCACGCCCGGTCGGTGGCACCAGTCCAGCGGCACCTGATCGATGGTCGGCGATGGCAGGCCGCCGGCCGTCGAATGGTAATGCCACGGGGCATCCATATGGGTGCCGCTATGGGTGGTCAGCGCCACATCCTCCACCGCCCAGCCCTCGCCATCCGGCAGGTCGGACGGTTTCAGGCCCGGAAAGAAGGCGGCCAGCGCGCCGGCCGTCTGCTCATGGGTCTGGTAAGTGATCCGCGGTCGCAGGGGCGGCGGATCGGTAACCAAATCATTGTCGATGGGGATCGACAGGTCGATGAAGGTCGGGCGCATGCCGGGCCTCAATATTTCCAGTTGACCTGAACCCCGATCTTGCGCGGTTCGTTCAGGGCGCCGTTGGGCAGACCGAAGAAGGAGGTGATCTGGGAGAAATGCCGCTCATCCGTGATGTTCTGGACGAAGGCCGCCACCTCCCACGTGCCGTCACCCGGCTTCAGCGCGATGCGGGCATCCCAGTTGGACCAGGCGTCGCCGCGATATGTGCTCTTGTCCTGCTGCGTCTCCAGGAAGAACACGCTGCTATGGTGGCGATAGCCGACCTGGGCCGACAGGGTGCCGAATGCCAGCTCCCATTCCTGGCGGGCCTGCAGGCTGAGCTGCCATTTGGGTGCACGGGTCAGGCGGTTGCCGCTGATGTCCTCCTGTACTACGGCGGGGTTGGTGCCGAACACGAAGCTGGCCACCTGCACTGCCGATACCGCCCCCCGGTCGAAAGTGGCGTCCAGATAGGCCAGGTTGGCGTCCAGGCGCAGCCCGTCCAGCGGATACCAGGTCGTCTCCACCTCGAACCCGCGCGAGGTGGCGGCATCCGCCGTCTGGATGCCGACGCCGCCCGTGGGCACCGGCGTGCGGACCTGCAAATTGCGGTAATCATAGTGGAAGGCGGCAAGGTTCAGCCGGGCGGCCCCGTCCAGCAGGGTGGATTTCACCCCGCCCTCGAACGCCTCGATGGTTTCCGGCTTGAAGGCCGACGCCAGACCGAAGGCGTTGAAGCCGCCGCTCTTGAACCCCTTGGAATAGCTGGCATAGGCCATGACATCGTCGCTGAACTTGTATTGCGCGACGGCACGGGGGGAGAAATTGTTCCAGCTTTGCGTGGCCGTATAGACGGGAGGGGCGGCCAGCAGGGTGCCGGCGGCGAAGAAGGTGGGGCCGGGCGGGTCGAACTGGTTGATCGTCACCACCGTCTGCCGGTTGGTGAAATCCTTTTCCTCATGGCTGTAACGCCCGCCCAGTTTCACCGTGAAGGAAGGGGTCAGGTCATAGCTGGCATCGGCGAACAGCGCCCAGCTGTCGGTCTTCTGGTGTGCGTTGAAACTGACCTCCGTGCCCGCACCACCGGGCCCGGCCAGCCAGTTGCGGATGCGGATCGGGTCGATCCGGTTATCCTCGTGATAGAGGAAGGCACCCAGGATCCAGTCGATGGCGCTGTCGGCACCCGACGACAGGCGCAGTTCCTGCGACCATTGGCTGTCGACCAGATGGCCGTCATTCTCCCCGATATTGGGGACATTGCCGGTGACGAAGGCGGGGGTGGGCGGGTCGATGGCGGTACCGTCACTGTCCTGCGATCCCGTCAGTTCCCATTCGCGATAATTGGAGATGCTGTTCAGGACGACCCCGTCCAGGTCCCATTCCAGCTTCAATGTGGCGTTGTGGCCGGTGACGTCGGAATAGGTGGGATAATTCTGCGCGAACCGGTCATGGTCGACCAACGCGTCCAGGCCGGGGCGGGGGGTATAAGGGTATACGGTATTGGTGCCGGTCGGATTGGTGGCGGCATCGCGGAAGGCCGAGACGTCGGCCACGGCGATGGTCGCCGGCTCGACATGGCTGTCGATATATTCGCCGATCAGGTCGACCACCAGCCCTTCCACCGGCTTGGCGCGAAAGGACAGGCGTCCGGTGAAGCTGTCGCCACCACCCAGACGGCCACCGGCGCTGTTCTTGGCCCAGCCGTCGCGGTCGGACCAACCGAAGGCGGCGCGGGCCAGCAGCGTGGCATCCTCGTTCAGGGCGCCGGACACCGCACCCGACAGCTTCTTCTCATCGAAGCTGGCATAGGAGCTGTTGATATAGGCCTCGGTGCGTTCCGTGGGCGCGGCGGAGCGCAGCAGCACCGCGCCGGCTGTGGCGTTGCGGCCGAACAGCGTGCCCTGCGGCCCGCGCAGCACCTCCACCGACCCGACATCGACCAGATCGGCGGTGGACATGCGCAGCCGGCCGACGAAGGCGTCATCGACATAGGTGGCCACCGGTTCATCGGCGAAGACGTTGCCGCCGCCATTGGCCCCGCCGACGCCACGGATCGACATCGGTGCCGACCCGTAATTGACATTGGCCGCCACGGTGAAGCCCGGCACGCTGGCCGACAAATCCTGCAGGGTGCGGACATTGTTCTCCGCCAGCCCCTCGCCAGTCAGGGCCGACACGGCGACGGGCACGTCCTGGATATTCTCCCGGCGCTTCTGGGCGGTGACCACGATCTCTTCCAGCGGGCCAGCACCGGCCTGCTCCTGGGCCAGGGCCGGCAGGGTCGCAAGGATGAAAGCCGATGCCGTGGTGGCGTAGAAAGCCGTCCGCTGCCGCGAACGGCACGGTGAAACGCTGCGCATATTGTCCTCCCCTGAAGCTGATCATTTAGGTTGTCAGCTAGATAATGATATTATGTCATTATAATTTTATGTCAATAAACTTCTGGCGCCAAATGTATCCAGGGTGTAAGTCCTTGTCGGGGAATGACGATGGCGCTATCGAAGGATCGCGTAGGGCTTCAACGGGGAGGGGCGGATGGCCAAGGCGGGAACGATGCCTGGCGGCGAGGAGCCGCTGGCCAGGGTGGAGGCCCTGCGGCCGGCACAGTTGGATCAGACGCTGGGCTTCCTGATCAGCCTAGCCAGGCAATATATCCATCGCGGCTTCGTCCAGCGCTTCGCCGAAATGGACCTGACGCCGAACCTCTATTCGATCCTGGCGCTGCTGGAGGCCAATGGCACCTGCCGTCTGACCGATATCGGGGAGGCGCTGGGCATTCTCCAGACCAACCTGGTCAAGCGCGTCGATGATCTGGTGGCGCGGGGATATGTATCGCGTGACGCCGATCCCGCCGACCGGCGGGCCAAGGTTCTGGCGCTGACCCCGGCGGGGCGGACGGCCCTGGTGCGGTTGCACGCTATCCATGATGAATGGGCTGCGACACTGGTGGACCGGTTGGGCACCGACGACCATGCGACGCTGGTGCGGTTGCTGCAAAAGCTGCTGTTCGCCGATGGGGCGGGTTTGCAGCCGGGTATGGATGACGAATAAAAAATGCCCGCCGGCATCATCGCCGGCGGGCATTCCAGCTTCAGGTGCTTACCGATATTCCGCCAGGAGCGGGTTGAACCCCTGGGCGGCGATGGGCGAAAGGCCAGCGGTATCCACCGCAGCCAGGGCCTGGGCGATGATGGGGTCCGACGCACCGCTGCAATACCCGTAGCTGCTTGCCGATACGGTCGCTAATGTTCTTGGGCGGCAGGCCGTTGGCGACATAAGCCTTTTCCGTCGTGGCGACCAGGGCGGTTACCCGTGCCGTCAGTTTCGGCGCCGTGGGTGGGCGACCTTAACCGACGGCATCAAGCTCGTCGGGCGGATGCAAACTGAACCGCGCCTGGATTGTCGGCGGCTCCAACTCCTGAGAGGATGGGGCTACGATGAGCAAGACACCGAACAAATTTTCAGCCGAGGTCCGTGAGCAGGCTGTTCAGCTGGTTCTGGATCATGAGAAGGATCACCCGTCGCGATGGGCGGCGGTGTCGTCCATGGCGTCCAAGATTTGCAGTTCGGCGCGAATGGGTCAAGAAGGCTGAGGTTGAAAGCGGCAGCCGGGCAGGCGTTCCGCTGGATGTGCTGGAGAAGCTGAAGGCCCAGGAGCGGGAGATCCGGGAGTTGCGCCAGGCGAATGAGATTCTGCGCAAGGCGTCGGCTTATTTCGCGATGGCTGAGCTCGACCGCCGATTCCGAAATGATGCTGGGTTTTGTTGATGCCCACGGCCAGGAATACGGGGTCGAGCCGATTTGCGATGTTTTGCCAATCGCCCCGTCAACTGTGCGCCTGCATGCGGCTCTCAAGGCTGATCCGGCCAAACTGTCGGCGCGTGCACAGCGCGATGTTGGGCTGAAAGCCGATATCCGGCAGGTGTTCGACGAGAATTTTCAGGTCTATGGAGTGCGTAAAGTGTGGCGGCAGTTGCAGCGCGAGGGCATCGAGGTGGCGCGCTGTACGGTCGCGCGGCTGATGCGGGAGATGGGGGGACTATCAGGAATTCCGTGCTCGGCTGGGCCATACTGAAGCGAAAGGAGCTTCACGATGGCACGACGCAAGGACCCTATTATCCCCGATGCCCTCCTGGACCAGTTGCTGGCTGGCGGAGACGCGAAAGCGGCTTTTGACCAGAATGGCCTGCTTGATCAGCTGAAGAAGGCGCTGGCGGAGCGGGTGTTGAAGGCGGAGATGGATCACCATCTTGGCGGTGACGAGAGCGGTAACCGGCGCCACGGCTATGGCCGCAAGACGGTGCTGACGGATACGGGCTCGGTTGAGCTGTCGATCCCGCGCGACCGGGCATCAACGTTCGATCCGCAGTTGATCGGCAAGTACCAGCGGCGGTTCCCCGGCTTTGATGAGAAAATCATCTCGATGTATGCGCGGGGTATGTCGACGCGGGAAATCACCGGTCACCTGCGGGAACTGTACGGGATCGAGGTGTCGGCGGACCTAGCAGGGTGCGGGAAAACCCCCTTCCGTCGGGCTGGCTGTCGTGATTCGATCCTGGG